>CAYQDV010000019.1:0-12219 GCA_964416295.1 uncultured Planctomycetaceae bacterium | reverse complement strand
GTGGCAGTCGTATCGAACCTCGATTCTGATGGCGGCCGGCGCGACGGCGCTGGCGCTGACGATTGCCGTGCCGGTGGCCGCCGGCATGATCCACGCGCGGGGACCCTGGCGGCGCGGCGTTCTGCTCGCGCTGACGATCCTCCCGCTGTTGACCATGCCAAACGTATTTACCTATGCGTGGATGCTGCTGGGTTCAAGCCCGGTTGGCGCGATTCGAGCGACCATGAGCGCCTTGGGTTGGAATGCGCGAGGCGCGGCCGCGTTTCAGGCGGCCTGGGTGCTCGGCATGTGGCTGTGGCCGATCCCCGCGCTCCTGCTGATGGCCGGCTACCGCCACGTCGGCGCGCGGGCGCACCGGCTGGCGTGCCTTGATGCAACGCCGGTGCGGGCATTTGTTCGCGGCGCGCTGCCTGCAATGCGGCCGGCGATCCTCGCCGCGGGCGCGGTCGTCTTCGTGTTGGCGATGACGGACAGCACGGTGCCGGCGCTCATGACGGCGACGGATACGTGGTCCTATCGGGTCATGACCGATGCCCGCGACGCCATGCGGTTCGGGCGACCGGCGGCCTTTATGTTCTGGCGATCGTGGCCGATGCTGGCGACGCTGGTCGTCGCCGTCGCCGCGGCCGCGCCCGGACTTCGACAGATGGCGTCTTGGGGCAGCGACGCGGAATCGTCGGAGATGGGCACGGCGTCGCTGTCTGTGCGGTGGATCTGGCTGCCGGCCGTGGCGCTCGCCGCCGGCCTGGCGATTTTGCCCGCGGTCGTTTTCATCATGGAGTTGGTGATCGGTCGATCGTCGCTGGAGGATTTGATGCAGCGCGGGTTCGGCGTGGTGGGACAGGCGGCCGCCGGCACGGTGATCGTTGCTGGGCTGGCGGCATTCGCGGCGGTGTTGGCAGCGATGGTGACCGTGGGCGGTTCGATCCGCGACCGACCGAGTCGTGCCGGGAGCGTCGTCGTGATTGTCCTTCTGGGGGTGGCGGCGATGCCGCCGGAGCTGATCGCCACCGCGCTGGTGGGCTGCTACGCCCGGATCGGCGATCCGGCCACGTGGAACCTTTATGATGACACGCCCTGGGTCTGGACGGCGGCCATGGTCGCCCGCTTCGCGTTCATTCCGGCGTGTGTGGCGCACCTGCTCGACCGCCGCCTTGGCCGCGAGACGATCGCGCAGGCGGCGGTGGACGGCGCCGATCGGCTCCAGCGGATCGCCTACGCCCGTCTGCCGATGCTGTGGCGGCCCCTGGCAGGCGCCGGCTTGATTGTCGGCTGCCTGACGATCTCGGAAGTGGCGTGCAGCGTGCTGGTGCAACCGGTGCGGTTTTTTCGAGGGAGCCTGGCGGTTATGATTGACAATCAGATGCACTACGGCCGTGAGGCGATGGTCATCGCGTGCAGCCTGCTGTTGATGGCCCCGGCGGCTGTGACGGCCGTGGTGATTCCCTGGCTGGCGGGCCTTCGGCGGGCGGGCCGAACCCACGCAGGGCCGGCCCGGTTATGATAGACAGACGATGAAAACCATACACACGGACTCACGACGACGAGGTCGGCCGGTGGTGGGGCTGGTGTTCGTGGCGATCTGCTTGGTCGTCCTCCCGGCGGCCACGTGCGATTCGCGCCGGCCCGACGCTTCCGCCGTAGAGCGTGTGTTCGGCCGGACCGGGTTGGGTCCGGGCGAGTTCAGTTATCCGCGTGCCCTCGCGGTCTCTCCGAACGACGGCTGCGTGTTCGTTGTCGACAAGACGGCCCGCGTACAGCGTTTCAGCGCCGCCGGGTCGTACGAACACCAGTGGCGCATGCCTGAGTACGCGAGCGGGAAACCCGTCGGCCTGTTCGTCGACGACCACGATCGCGTCTGGGTGCCGGACACGCATTACTCGCGCGTGATCGTCTATGACCGGGATGGCCGGGAACGGTTTCGGTTCGGCGAACGGGGCATGGGTCCCGGGCAGTTCATCTTTCCGACCGCCGTCGCGCTCGATCGCGATGGGAATATCTATGTCGGCGAATATGGCGAGAACGATCGCATCAGCAAATTTTCCCCGCAGCGGCGCTACCTGTTCAGTTTCGCCGACGCCGCCTCGGGCGAGGGCGCGGTCATCCGTCCGACGCAGATCGTTATTGACAAATCCGGCCTGCTGTGGGTTGCCGACTCCTGTCATCATCGCATCTGTCGCTACGATTCGGACGGGCATTTTCTGTCGGCCTTCGGACTGCCCGGCACCGGTGAGAACCGGCTCAACTACCCTTTCGGTCTCGCCCTCGAACGCGGCGGCACGATTCTGGTCGCCGATCAGGGCAACAACCGCATTGTCCGGTATGATCGGTCGGGGACGGTTCGTGGAAGTTGGGGATCGGCCGGTCGGCCGGTCGGACAGCTTCTGCATCCGTGGGACGTGGCCCTGGGCCGGAACGGATCGATCTATGTGCTGGATTCGTGGAACAATCGCGTGCAGGTGCTGAATTGGTCTTCATGAACGCGCTGCTGGAGCGATTTGACCGGCCGTGGTGTCTGTGGCTGGTTCTCGTCATCGTTCTGATGGCGTGGTTGTCGCGTCGATCGCTTTCGGGACTGGGGCCGACGCGTCGCCGGCTCGCCCTGGCGGCGCGATTCGTGGTCGTCGTCCTTCTGGTGCTGGCCATGGCGGGGATGCACCGCATCCTCAAGAACGACGAACTCACCGTTCTGTTTCTTCTGGATCAGTCGCGTTCGATTCCGTCGGAGCTGCGCCGCGAGGCGGAGGTGTTTGTCAAGACGGCCGCTCACCCAAAGAGCGCCAACGACCGCGTCGCCATCCTGACCTTCGACGGTCAGACGAGCATCGAGCAGTTGCCGAACCACGGCGGTCCGGAGGGGGCCGTTCACGTTCCCACGCCGTTTGCCGACGGCAACCGGCCGGACCGGACGAACATCGCGCAAGGCCTTCGCATGGCGGCGGCCTGCGCGCCCGAGACCACCGCCAACAGGATCGTCATCCTGTCCGACGGCAACCAAAACATCGGTGATGCCCTGGAGGAGGCCAAGACGTCGCGGGCGAATCACATGACAGTGGATGTCGTGCCGCTGGCCTATGCCCGTCAGTCCGAGGTTGTTTTTGAGAAGCTGCGCGTACCGGCCTATGCCCACCTCCACGAGCAGGCCGCGTTGCGGTTGATCCTGCGCAGCGACCGCCGGACGACCGGGGATATTAATCTGTACCAGCGTGTTGGGCCGGAGGAAAAACTGATCGACTTGGATCAGGCGTCCAACGGGAGCGGGCAGCGCGTGACGCTGGCGCCGGGCCGCAATGCGTTCACCGTCAAGCTGCCCATCAAAACGCCACGGGCGCACGCATTTCGAGCGGAGTTTGTTCCCGACGATCCGAGCGCAGACGCGACACGCGAAAACAACGTCGCTCGGGCGTTCACAAACGTGGAGGGTCCGGCGAAGGTCCTCTTCATCGGCACGCAGCGTGACCAGGAGGACGACCAGCTTCTGGTCGGGGCTTTGCGTGAAGAGGATATCCGGGTCGAGTACGCGACTGCCGAGTCGGCCAGCCTCGATCCGGCGTTCCTTCAAGATTACGCCGCGGTGATTCTGTCGAACACGCCGGCGGACCCGTTCAGCGCGGGACAGCAGCAGGCCCTGGCGAACTACGTCCGCGACCTCGGCGGCGGGTTGATCATGATCGGCGGCGACGAGGGTTTCGGGGCGGGCGGATGGCAGGGGTCGGTGGTCGAGGACCTCATGCCGGTCCGGTTCGACGTCGACGCCGTCCGGCAGATTCCCCGCGGGGCATTGGCGATCGTCATGCACTCGTGCGAGATGCCGCAGGGCAACAAGTGGGGTATTGAGACGGCCGTCGCGGCGCTCAAGACGATCAGCCGTCTGGACTATTACGGCGTCATCGGCTCGGGCGTAAACGGCTTTCACTGGGAGGTTCCGATGCAGGTGGCGTCGAACAAGGACGCGATTCTGCAGCGAATCCGCCGGATGCAAAACGCGGACATGTTCGATTTTGACAGCCCCATGCGGATGGCGTTTCAGGCGTTGATGAACAAGAAGGATGCAGCCAGCCGTCACATGATCATCATCTCCGACGGAGACCCCGCGCCGCCGAGCAGCGGACTGCTCAACCAGATGGTCGGCAACAAGGTGAGCTGCTCGACGGTGATGATTTTTCCGCACGGCGGCGGCATGACAACGATGCGAAGTATTGCGAAGCGGACCGGGGGGACCTACTACCTCCTCCAGAAGCCCGGCGACGAAAAGCGGCTGCCGCGGATATTCACGAAGGAGGCGAAGGTCGTCCGCCGGCCGCTGATCCGCGACGAGGTTTTCACGCCGAAGGTGCGGCCGAACCTGTCGGACATCATGGCCGGGATCGACGAAGGCTTTCCCGAACTGAAGGGCTACGTGGTCACGACGCCGCGGAAAGTCGTGGACGTGGAGATGCCGCTGATCACCGCCAAGGGCGACCCCCTGCTCGCCCATTGGCAGTGCGGCTTCGGGCGGACCGTCGCGTTCACGAGCGGACGATGGAAGCACTGGGGGGCGAATTGGCCGGGGTGGCCGAGCTTCAGCAAGCTCTGGGCACAGGCAGTCCGGTGGTGCATGCAACAGGGAACCGCCGCGGACTACGACGTCGCCACGACGATCGAGGGTGATGTCGGCCACGTCGTGATCGAGACGCTGAGCGAAGAAGAGGGTTTTGCCAACTTTCGCCGCTTCAACGGGCGGCTGATCCGCCCCGACGGGACGTCTGCACTGCTGCCCGTCATGCAGACCGGCCCCGGCCACTACGAAGCGACGTTCGAGGTGAAGGATCGGGGCACCTACCTCGTGAATGTTCGGGCGGAGGGCACGGCCTCCGAGCGGCCGGCAAACATCCGGACGGGCGTGACCGTGGCGTTTTCGCCCGAGTTTCGGGATGTCTCGACCAATAAGGCGTTGCTTCGTCAGATCGCTGCGGAGACGAACGGAAAGATTCTTTCCCTTGACGACCCGGATCCGGAGCAGGTCTTTTCGCGGCTGGCGCCGACGATCGCCCGCAAGCCGATCTGGAACACATTGCTGAAACTTGCGGTGTTTTGTTTTCTGCTGGATGTGGCCGTACGCCGAATCGCGATCGATCCGGTGAAGGCGCTGGCCCGTACCCGCGGTTACATCGCCAGCCTGCCCGGGCGGGTCGGCTCGGGCCGGCGTGCGGAGGCGATCCTGACGAATCTCAAGGGTGTGCGGGACCGCGTCCGCACGGAGAGGACCGCCCGGGCGGCGGGCGATGTGCCGCCTGAATCCATGCGGGGGTCCACCGCGGCCGGCCCTGATGCCGGGCCGGATTCGACGGCTCCGGACGCCTCGGCGCGCTTTACGGCGGGAGCCGCCAAGCGGCCCACGGGCGGCCTGGCCCAGGTGATTGGCGGGGCGCAGGCGGCGCCGTCTTCGGACAAGTCGGATTCCCCGGCGAAAGCCAAGGACGAGCCACCGCAGGAACCGACGACGGCCCGCCTTCTGAAAGCGAGAAAAAAACGCCGCAAAGACAGCGGCGAGGACGGTGCGTAGGGAAAGCGCTGGCCGGCGCGGCGAAGTATCGCGGGCTTTCGTCGGGAAGAGGTTTGAAGTTTTGATACACGACCATCCGAGAGGGATACGCATGGCAACCCAGGTAGACCCGGCAATCCGAAAGGCTACTGAGGAGTTTCGCGCGAAGTATCATGCCGTTCGAGGCGAGATCGGCAAGGCGATCGTGGGACACGAAGAGATCATCGACGGCGTTCTCGCCTGTCTTTTTACCGGCGGCCACGCCCTGCTCGAGGGCGTACCCGGTTTGGGCAAGACGTATCTCATCCGGTCTCTGTCGCAGGCGCTCAGCCTGGACTTTTCGCGTCTTCAGTTCACGCCGGACCTGATGCCCGCTGACATCCTCGGGACGAACATCATCGTGGAGGACCCCGCGAGCGGCCGGCGGAAGTTCGAGTTCCAGCGAGGCCCGCTCTTTTCGCAGATCGTGCTGGCGGACGAGATCAACCGTGCCACGCCGAAGACGCAATCCGCGTTGCTGGAGGCGATGCAGGAGCACACGATTACCGCGGCCGGCACGCGCTATCCTCTGAAGGAGCCGTTCTTTGTGATGGCGACGCAGAACCCGATCGAGCAGGAGGGTACCTACCCGCTCCCCGAGGCCCAGGTCGACCGTTTCTTCTTCAAGCTGATCGTCGCGTATTCGGACCGGCAGGAACTCATGACGATCCTGGACCGCACGACAACCGGGCGCCGGCCGGACATTCAGCGGGTGATGACGGGTGACGAAATCATCGGGGCGCAGAAGCTGGTGCAGCGGGTCGTGGTGGCACCGCACGTGCAGGACTACGCCGTCCGTCTGATTCTGGCGACACATCCGCGGGGGGCTTTTGCGACTGAACAGGTCAATCGCTATGTGCGATGGGGCAGTTCACCGCGCGGGGCGCAGGCGATCATTCTCGCGGCCAAGGTGCAGGCTTTGCTCGATGGTCGATACAACGTCAGTTTCGAGGACATTCGGAAGGTCTATCTGCCCGCGCTGCGTCATCGAACGCTGCTCAATTTCGAGGCCCAGGCCGAAGGTCTCGAAACGGACGTCATCCTGAACGACATTCTGGACAAGACGCCGACCGCCGCCGAGGCCGCTGCGTGATCGGCAAACGGCGGCCCTCCGGTAATATCCTTTGGTTTTGTCTCGGTCGCCGATGGCGTGCGGGCCGCGGAAGAATCGCTTGACCGCCGGGCGATTGTATTGGAGGGTTCAACTGAGTCTTTCGGATTGCCTCCGAAGGTCGCCGTTTCATGAGAGACTCAGGATGGTGGGAAGATGTTACCAGCGGTATCAGCAAGCTTGCCTGCGTATCTCGTGCCGCCGCGGTCGCGGCCGGATGACCAGACACAGAAGGCGGAATCTCTATCCCGGTTCGGACCGGATGCGCGTGTCGACGTCGCTGCCGACGGCGCGGCCGGCGCAGACCACGCCGCGCCGGAACCCGGTCTCTACGGACCGAACGGGAAGTTCGTCGAGGCGGCCGGACGGCGCGAGGTCCGTTCAGAGTCACGCAACGTCGATCGCGACGAGGGGCCGGGCGATGAGGTCGAAACAACACAGGAGCCGGAAACAGCTCAGCGGCGCCATGATTCACGCGATCTCTCGCTGAAGGAGTTCGACGTGACGATACCGCCGGCGGCGCGGGAGGAACTGAAGGCGCTGGCCGACCGGGTCGATCGCCAGACCGTCGCGCAGACTTTTGACGTCAAGGATTATCGCAGGATTGAAACCCTGATGGAGCGACTCGGGCGGTTTGACGAGGCTCAGCGGGCCCGTGCCAGGGCCGAGTCGATCCAGGAGCAGCGCGCCGCGGACCCGTCGTCCGAACGCCCGAATGCGCTGTTGAATGTCGCAACCGGCGGAGCCGCCGCGACCGATACGGAATAGCTTCTGCGCGACACGATCCGCCCGATTCCGGTGCGGACGGCGGGTGGCGGCCCACATCCTGCGCGGATCGCCGCGACGGACACCTCCAATACACAACTTCAGAAATGCCGACGAGGGTCGCACAACATGCGGCTCGTGCTACCGCAGGGCCTTGGCCATCATGCCGACGACGCTGTCTATCTCAGCGCGTGTCGTGGGCCGCCCCACGCTGAAGCGGATGGTGCCGACGGCCCGCTCCAAGCCGACGTTCATGGCCGTCAGCACCGCCGAGGGTTTGGTGTCGCCGGCATGACAGGCGGCGCCGGTGGATGCGCAGACACCGTCCAACCCCGCGAGGATATCGCCGCCAACCCGTCCGAGAAAACTGACGTTCAAGGTGCTCGGCAGGCGTTTGGTCGGGTGGCCGTTGAGCACGACGCGATCGCCGAACGTCGAGGAAAGGCAATCCCAGAAATAATCGCGTGTCCTGCTTAGTGCGTTATCGTCAAGGTGGACCAGCGCCAGTTCCGCCGCCTTGCCGAAGGCGACCGCCATGATCACGTTTTCGGTGCCGGCCCGCCGGCCGGATTCCTGGTGGGCACCGAGAATCAGCGGTGGCAGGTCCGTCCCGCTTCGGAGGTAGAGCGCGCCGATTCCCTTCGGCGCGTAGAGCTTGTGGCCTGCGAGTGAGAGCAGGTCCGCCTGGAACGCATTCACGTCGATCGGGATCTTGCCGGCCGACTGCGCGGCGTCCACATGGAACAACACGCCGGCTTCGCGCGCGATCTTGCCGATCTGCCGCAGCGGCTCGATGGTGCCGACCTCGTTCTGAGCGTGCATGACGCTGATCAGGATCGTGTCCGGCCGGATCGCCTTGCGGATCTCGTCGGGGTCGACCAGGCCGGTGCCGTCGACGGACACCTCGGTCCGCTGGAAACCCAGCGGTTCGAGCGACCGCATTGGGTTCAGCGTCGCCGGATGTTCCACGGCGGTGGTGACGAAATGGCCGCCTCTCATCGCGGCAGAGGCCGATCCGGTCGTGTCTTGGGCCGGGAACCAATGGCCCCGAGCCACGCCCCGGATAGCCCAGTTGCTGCTTTCCGTGCCTCCGCTGGTGAAGACGATCTCCCCGGGGGCTGCGCCGATCAGGGCGGCCACCTGGGCACGGGCGGCGTCGAGGGCCGCGCGGGCGGCCCGGCCCGCTGCGTGGCCGCTGGATGGATTGCCGAAGTGCTCTTCGATGTAAGGGTACATCGCCGCGGCGACTGCGGGGTCGATGGGGGTTGTCGCGTTGTAGTCCAAGTAGATCATACCCTGCACTCCGATTCCAGAAGCTGTCTTGCAGGCCCGCCGAATGGTCCGTCAAGGACCGACAATCCAGACGCCGATGATTCTAGCATGAACAGGGCGGATGTTGCATCGGCGGCGCCAACGGTCCGGATCGGCGGTCGGACCGTGGGGGCGCAGAAGCGCGTCTTCGTCATCGCGGAGGCCGGAGTCAACCATAACGGTGGCGTCGCAATGGCCCGCTCGCTCATCGATGCAGCGCGCGCGGCCGGCGCCGATGCGGTCAAGTTTCAAGTGTTCCACGCAGAGGCCTTGGTCGCGGCCTCGGCGCCGACCTGCGACTACCAACGACAACACGACCCCTGCGCCGAGACGCAGCGCGACATGCTCCGCCGCCTCGAGCTGGGCCTTTCCGACGTTGTCGAACTCAAGACCCATGCCGACCGATGCGGCATTCAGTTTCTTGCGACTCCTTTCGGCCTGCCCGAACTGGACCATCTCGTCCGAATGAATGTGGCTGCGGTGAAGATCGCCTCCACCGACATTGTGAACGTTCCGCTCCTGACGGCCGCGGCGGCAAGCGGCCAGCCGATCATCCTTTCGACCGGGGCGAGCACATTGGACGAGATCGACGCAGCGGTCGCGCTGCTGCGACGCCATGCGACCTTGTTGCGGCTTGTCTTGCTGCATTGCGTGTCGGCTTATCCGACGCCGCCGGATTGCGCCCGTCTCGCGACGATTCGAATACTCGCCGACCGATACGGGGTGCCGGTCGGATTCAGCGACCACACGAAGGACGCGTCCTTCAGCGCCTTGGCCGTTGCGGCCGGAGCGTGTGTGCTTGAGAAACACATCACGCTCGATCGCACGCTGCCGGGTCCCGATCATTTCTTCGCACTGGAACCGGATGGACTGGCTCGATATGTCGCTGCAGCCCACCGGGCGCGGGCGGCCCTCGGGGACGGTCGGATCGGACCGGGCCGAGAGGAGCAGGAGGTCCGCGAACTGGCACGGGGGAGCATCGTCAGCCGCGTGGCGATACCGGCGGGGCGGCGCGTCCGCGCGGTGGACCTGTGCGTTCAGCGTCCGGCGGGCGGGATGGACCCGAAGGACTGGTGCGAGGTGGTTGGACGGGTCGCGGCGACCGATATTCCGTCCGGTGCCCGGCTGTCCACGTCCATGTTGCAGTAGATGACCCGGCCAAAGGGAGACGCCGTTGTCATTATGTTCTGAATCATGGACCACTCTCGGCCGATACTACGCATGAACCGTGCGGAACGTCGTTCGGCCGGGCCGAACCGGCCTTCAGGAGACGCAGGGCTTATGCTCGGAATGATATCCAACGGCGGCGATCAGACGATTGTGAATGCGGCGATCGCCGAAGTCGGCGAGATCGCCACGCTCCCGGAAGTCACGGTCAAGATCATCCAGATTGTTGAGAACCCCAAGTCTACCGCTCGAGACCTGCACGAGGTGATCAGGAACGATCCTGCGCTCGCTGCGCGTATCCTGAAGGTCGTCAACTCCGCTTTTTACGGCCTGCCGGGACAGATCTCCAGTACGGACCGCGCGATCGTGCTGCTGGGCTTGTCCGCCGTCAAGAACATCGCCATCGCCGCCTCGATGACCCGCCTGTTCCAAGGCGGCGGGAAGATCGAAGGCTTCACGGCGATGGAACTCTGGCGGCACTCGATCGCGGTCGCGGTTGCGTCGCGGCTCATCACCGCCGCTCAGGGCAAGCCGAGCGTCGAGGAGAGCTTCCTCGCCGGCCTCATTCACGATCTGGGATTGCTCGTTGAGCGGCAGGTCTATCCGCGCAAGCTGGCCGATGTCATCGCCCGCTTCCAGACGGAGGGGACGTCCTTCGTGGCGATGGAAGAAGAGGTCATCGGTGCGGATCATCAGGCGTTCGGCATGGCACTGGCGTCCAAGTGGCGTTTTCCGCGCGCGCTCTGCACCGCCATCGGCTATCACCACAAGGCCACAACCCTGGCCGCCGAGAACCGCGAGTTGCCGACACTGGTCCACCTCGCGGACGTGCTGGCTTGTCAGGCCAGCATCGGTTTCGGAGCGACCGCCACCGGCGAGGAAGTAGATGATCAGGCTCTCGAGGTGCTCGGCCTCACGCCGGAAGCCGTCGAGGACATCCGCGAGCAACTCCCCGAGCAGGTTCAGACGGCCGAAGCAATGTTCCGCGACTGAGCAGAGTGCCGCACGTCGCATCGCAGACTTTTCAGCCGAACAACTTCGAATGCTGCTCAGAAGCTCTTCATGAGGGCGATGCCGTTGCCGCCGCTTTCGGGGCTGACATAGGGCACAACTCTCCAGCCGAAGAACTCCGGATCGTGTCCGGACGCCACGGCGTGGCCGACGACCATTCCTAGCACGCCGCCCATCACCACATCCGCGAAATTGTGGTCCCTGGAGTCGATTCGCTCGGCGGCGACGAGGGTGGCCAATCCGTAGAGGGGGATGCCAACGGCGTGGCCGTATGCGCGGTGTAACACGCTGGCCATCACGAAGCTGCTGCTCGTGTGACCGGACGGCAGGGTCCCGAATCCGCCGTTGGGCGATCGATCCGCAGTTGCTGCCTGGCCCAGGAGGGTGGTCAGGCCGTTGATGATGAGAGCGCTGAACATGGTCCTGCCGACCTCGTAGGTTTTTTCGTCCTGGCTCTGTTGGCCCAGCAGGTACCACACGCCGGCTAGGGCGAAGTGGGTGCCCGGATTGCCGACCGCGTTGAAGGCGTCGCGCCAGTCCTCTTTGATGTGGTGGTGCCCACGGCGGAAGTGGTCCTCCACCGAATCGTCAGGGCCGGTCTCCTGCAGGGCGAGCGACCCACCATAGGCCGTGCCGAGGATGACCAGATTGACCGGGTTGGTGTAGACGCGTTTGGTGTCTCGCCAGAGGTCGCCGGGCATGTGTTTGACGTCACGTTTGACCGTGTCCCAGAACGAATCAAGCGGTGGCCGGCGGAGGAAGTCGGTTTCTCTCTGGTCCGTAAGTTCAATCTTCTTTTCGGCGGGCTGCTCGCCGAAATCGCTCAGCGACAACGTGGCGAAGGGTGTGTTCCAGACGTTTGCCAGGTGGCTGCCGCTTGCTTCGGTCGCGACGTAGTCGGGGCGAGTGTGCCGGCGGGCGAGGCCCACTCTACGGGGTTGGCCGTCCCGTCGCGCCGGCATCCGGCGAGCGTGCTCGATGGCGGTCAGCCGCGCGTCCAGTTCGGCATTGGGTGCGAACCGGTGGCCCATCTCGCATCCAAAGAGCAACAGCACCACACCGGAACACGGAAAGAATCGGGTCATGGCCTGATCGTCTCCTTCAGGTCGCCTCAGGGCCGGGCTGCATCCGTGCATCGACCCACACGGGGCAGTCTAGGCTTTCGGCGTGAGGATGTCACGAAACAGGCGAAGATTGCCGCAGTTGCCGGGAGGACCGAGTGAGGGTCTAATGGAATGATGCCGGCCAACCGCAGTCAGGACTGGTGGACGCAGGCACGGCACGATCGGGA
>CAYQDV010000018.1:0-27083 GCA_964416295.1 uncultured Planctomycetaceae bacterium | reverse complement strand
GGACGCGCCGTACACAGGCGTAGGTGTTCAGCGGCGCGGGGTAGGTGCGGGGGATGCGCTACACGGCCGGAACGGAAGGCGTCCTTCGCGTTCTGATCCGTCCCCCAACCCTGGAAGGGATGCGGCACCCGCGCCAGTGACATCCGCGGGCGGGCTCCGTCGATTGGGGCCGTCCGACGTGGCTTGAGGGTCGGGTCGGCGGGCGTTACGCTGCTGCTTTCGACAAGGGGTAGCGTTCATGGCGCATTCAGAGTCTGCCCGGCCTCGGTCGTCCAGGATGATTCGCGTTGCGTTGGTCGTGCTGGCGGTGGCGGGGTGCGGGATCAGCGGCGTGCTGGCGGTGATGGCGGCGCCGACCGTCGGCTCGGCGTCGGTGTTTGGTACGGAGATCTGCGCGGCGACGGCGCGGATCGACTGTCGTCACGTGCTGCGGAGCGAATGGGCGCGGATCGGGCCGGTTTCGGCGGCGCACTTGGGTTTTGCCTATTTCGCGGCGATGGCCGTCTGGTTCGGCGCGATCGGGGTCCCGAACCGGGCCGGCCGGGGATGGCACTGGGTTCCGGTGGGCGTCGGCGCGCTGGGGCTGTCGATATCCATCTATTTCACCTACGTCATGGCCCGCTATCTGCCGGTGTGGTGTTCGTGGTGTCTGGCGGCTCACGGTGTCAACCTGTTGCTCGTCGCGCTGACCGTTGCGGCATGGCCGCGCGGCGGAACGGACAAGGCGGACGCCGGTGTGCCGGCACGTCCTTCGACCGTGCGGGCTTTGGGCGTGCTCGGGGGGTTGTCGGTCGCGGTGTTGTTCGTCGTGGTGGCGGGTTATGCCGCGGTGACGCGGACGCTGGTCGAGATGTGCCGCAATCGGCTGTTTGACGCGACCAACAACGCGGCGTTCATCCGGATGCGGACGCAGCAGGCTCCAGAACACGACATCCCGATCCGGCCGGACGACCTGGCGTTCGGTCCGGCGGTGGCGCCGTTCACGCTGGTGGCGTTCACGGATTTCGAGTGCCCCCACTGCCTGCAGATTCACCACTATGCGCCGGAGTTGGTGCGGCTGTTTCCGGACCGGCTGCGGGTGGTGTTCAAGCATTTTCCAGTGTGCCGGGCGTGCAATCCGCACGTGGCGTATGACCTGCACCATTTCGCGTGCGAGGCGGCGGAGGCGGCGGAGGCGGCCCATGCGGTGGGGACGCCGGAACAGTTCCGGGCGTTTTTTGACCGTCTGTTTTCAGAGGTGGACCGGCTCGCCACGCGGCCTTACGAGCGGATCGCCGAGCGGGTCGGGATCGACCGGTTGGCGTTTCGCGCGGCGGTGTCGGCCGGGGCCGGCCGCGACCGCATCGAGGCGGACATCGCCTTGGGGCACGCGCTTGGCGCGGAGGGGTCGGGGGTTGTGTTCCTCAACGGGCGGAGGATGCCCACGTGGCAGATCACGACGACGGATCGCCGAGTCCGAATCGACCCCGGGGCCACGGTCGCGTTGTGGCAACAGATACTCGGCGTGCCGCCGGTGCGGCGGTCGACGACGCGGCCGGAGGCCGGCTGATCAGCCGAAGGACCACTGTTCGCCGGGTTGGAAGATCTTGACCTCGACGCCGGCGGGCGTGAAGCCGGAGGCATCGGGGACGAGGAGCGGCCAGGTTCCGTAGTGAATCGGGATGGCGACTCGGGGCTTGATGAACTCGGCGGCCCTGGTGGCGAGTTCGGGTCCCATGGTGAATCGGTCGCCGATGGGGATGCAGGCGACGTCGGGACGATAGATGTCACCGATGAGTTTCATGTCGCTGAAGAGGGCGGTGTCGCCGCAGTGATAGAGCGTGACGCCGCCGAGGCGGACGACCACGCCGCAGGGAAGGCCCATGTATTGGCCTCGGTAGGACGAGGAGTGAAAGGCCTGCGTAAAGGCGACCCAGCCGAAATCGGTGTTGATCTTTCCGCCGGGGTTGCCAGGCTCGACCCGCGTGACGCCTTGGCCCGACACAAAGTTGGTGATCTCGAAGGCGGCGTAGACGGTTGCCTTGTTGGCCTTCGCGATTGCGACGGTGTCGCCTAGGTGGTCCTCGTGTCCGTGGGTCAGGACGATGTGTTGGCAGCGGAGGTCAGCGGGCTTGTGCGTGGCGACGGGGTTTCCGGTCAGGAACGGGTCGATGGCCAGAGATGTCTTGCCGTCGTCGAGCAGGAATCCGGCGTGCCCCAGGAAGGTCATGTTGAGGGCCATGGCTTTACTCCGCGTGGTTCCAGTGCCTTGTCACGCTTGGATTCGCCGGAGGTGTAGGCACGGTCGCCCACATGCTTTCAGAGCAGCTACACCGGCGAGACGCCGATGCTCCCCAGACCATGAAGTGTGACAGAACATTAGTCCAGGTATCCGAGATCGGTAAGTCGATCGGTGACGTCCTGCACCTGTGCCTGACTGAGAACGGGAGTTTCGGCTTCGTCGACCTTGCGATCCTGCGGGGGCTCGTACTCGACGGTGATCGGGCGATCGAAGAGGTCGCGCAGGACGCAACCATCCATGTCTTTGGGAACGCGCTCGCCGAGACCGGCCAGGATCGTCGGGGCGATGTCGGCGATGTGCGCTCGGATATTCCGTCCTGCGGGGATGGAGGCGCCCTTGGCGACGAGCATCCCGTGGAGCCGGTGGGTGCCTTCGAGTCGGCTGAAGGGGACCCATCGGATGGGCGAGTGGCCGCGGATTTTCTTGACGACGGCCAGGCCGGGTGCGGGGCACAGCAGCAGGTCGGGCAGCCAGGGGTGGTCCGCGCGGTCGCAGTTGTAGAGGTCTTCGGTGATGTAGACTTCCGGGAAAACTCGCATCTCGCGCCCGTCGCGGTCGCGACACCGGGCGGCCAGAAGGCGGTCGCGGATTTCGTCGCGGAGGGATTCGCGGTCGGCGGGATCGACGATCCCGCAGGGCTGGCGACCGCGAATGTTGAGATAGAGGAAGCCGTAGATGCCGGCGTGGAGGACGCAGGCGCGGGAGCGTGACCAGTGGATGGCGAGATCGCGGTCAAGATGATTCAGGCTGCTGAAATGGCCGTTTCGTCCGGAGCGCGTGAGTCGATTCCACCAGACGCCGGCGCGGGTTCGAGCCCGGGCGACGGGGTTGCGCAGGGCCAGGTAGCCCCACCGGGCGAGGAGGAGATTGGGTTGGGCCTTTCCGTCGAGGCTGCCGTGTCCGTGGTCGGACATCACGAGGACGGAGGCGTCGTTTCGGTCGGCGAAGGCGACGAGTTTTCCGATGGCGGTGTCGAGCTTTTCGAAACAGGCTTCGGTCCGGCGGCGACGTTCGGAGTCACGGTCGCGGGTGCGCTCGTCGAGATATCGCCAGGCCTTGTGCTGGAGGTTGTCGACGAGCTTGTAGAGGACCATCATGACGTCCCAGCCGTAGCGGTTTCCGCAGTATTCGGCGAGGTCGTAGCCGCGTTCGAAACTCTGACCGATGTAGTCGAGGTTTTTCTGGAAGAGTTCGATGCCGCCGCCGGCCTTGCGTTCCCATTTCTTCTCGTGCGTATAGTCCGGATAGCGATCCAACAGGTCGGCCTGAAGCTCTTTGGGGTAGGTGAAGTCCTTTCCGTGGGGCGTATCGAAACCGCTGATCATGAAGCCGTTGACCGGCTCGGGGGGATAGGTCATGGGGACGTGGATGGACCCGACGCGGTAGTGCTTGTCGCTGAGGATCTGCCATATCGTCTTGGCGCTGTGGCTGATCTCGTGGTTGTTGTTGAGGCGGAGGGTGTTTGTGGATGGGTCGTATCGAAGGAAGTCGATGATGCCGTGGCGGCCGGGACCCTTGCCGGTCATGAAGGTGGTCCATGCGGCGGGCGTGATCGGCGGCTTGGTCGACTCGAGCGGACCGGAGACACCGCCGTCAATCAGCGCCTTGAGGTTGGGCATCCGCCCCGATTCCATGAGCGGACCGAGGACATCGAAGGTTGCTCCGTCCAGCCCGATGAGCAGGACGCGCTGGAAGCGGCGGTCCCGTCCGTTGCCGTGCTGGGGCGAGTGTGCAATCACGCGCGCAGACCTCCCGAAAGTCGTGTCCGGCCAAACCCAAGGCAACTTCGCCTCGCCGGTCCCGCCGGAGAATGCTAATCGCTCGCGAGCCGTCCCGCAATCCCCATTTCCCATCGCTCCGTGTTAAGCCATGTTCGCGAAAGGGGTTATGCGGCAGTCGTCACCGGTAAGAGGCGAGCTTTCACCGTTCGGGCGGTGAACGGTCGGCTCTCAAGACCGGTGCGAAAGTGACAGAATGAGAGCCGCCTTTGCCGGGGAAGCGTCGGCTCAGGTTGGAGAGACGTGGCCTCACGGTCGTGGTATTGACGTATTGCGGCGTTGCACGGTTGCCTGCGAGGCCGGCGCGGACTTGCGGCGGGTTGGGGATGCGTCCGACTTTGAGCCTGGCCGTTCAAGCCAGGCCTCGGGTCCCGGACCCCTTCGTCCCGAATCCGCGCACTCCGATGTCTGATTGCGAAAGATCGGCTGATTCGTTACGATGTATTAAGGGTTATGGTGGGCCGCGCCGAACCGGAATCGGCTGTCGGTGTGTCCACTGGCCAACCTACCCGCGCCAGCGGGTTTCGTACAAATGTTCATACCCCAGGGAGCGGATCCATGAAGAGTCATCGCTATCGAAGCGTCGTGTTCGGTCTGTGCGTGCTGTTTGCGGGGACGATTCCGGCAGCCGGCGTCGACCAGACCGCGGGTCGGGGGCGGCATTCGAAGGATGGCGCGCTGTTCTCGGCCTCCCAATATCGGACGAATGTCGAGTACCTGGCCAGCGACGAACTGGAGGGTCGGGGCACGGGTCAGGAGGGCATCGACAAGGCGGCTCGATTCATCGCCGGGCGGTTCGAGCGGATGGGTGTCCGCCCCGCCGGGGACGACGGTTCGTACTTCCAGGACTTCACGCTGCGGATCAAGCGGCGCATCGGCATCGGAACGCGGTTGGCGGTCGAGGCGGGCCAATCAACGCACCGGGGCAAGCTCTATGAGGACTTCGTCCCGCTGCCGTCTTCGGCGAAGGGGACCTTCTCGGGCGACGTGATCTTCGCGGGCTATGGCATCGTCACGGACGATTACAATGACTACGAAGGTCTTGATGTGGCCGACAAGGTGGTCCTGGTGCTCCGTCGCACGCCCGCCTTCGGCGAGTTCGGGATCAGCGACGCGGTTTTTTCCGGCAAGGGCCGGCGGGCGGCGGATCGCGACGCGGTGGCCGTGCTGGTGGTGAATCGGCCGAGCGACGGAGACGCGCTGTTCGACTACGAATCGGCGCGGCGCGGGCGTTCGGCGGGCGTTCCCATGATCCAGATTTCGCGGGCGATGGCGGACCAGATGCTGGCCTCGGCGGACATGCCGGACGTGGCGGCGCTGGAAAAGAGAATAGAGAAACGACAAAAGCCGATTTCGCAGGCGCTCAAGGGCGTGTCGGTCCGAGGGCGTGTGGCGATCCGGCGGGTGAAGACGCCGGCGCGGAACATCGTCGGGGTGATTCCGGGGACCGGGCCGCAAAAGGATGAGTACATCGTCGTTGGGGGTCATTACGACCATCTGGGCATCCGCAACAAGGGCAAAGCCGGCTTTGATCCGGCCAAGGACATCAGCAATGGGGCGGATGACAACGCTTCCGGGACGACCGGCGTTCTTACGATTGCCAACGCCTTCTCGCAGGGTGCCAAGCCGAACCGATCGATCCTGGTGATGCTGTTCACCGGCGAAGAGCTGGGCCTGCTCGGTTCGCAGCATTTCGCGAAGCACCCGACCATTCCGCTCGGCAAGTGCGTTGCGATGATCAACATGGACATGATCGGCCGGTTGAAGAACGACAAGCTGGAGGTCGGCGGGATGCGGACGGGCAAGGGTCTCGAGGAGATGGTCCATCGACATGCCGAGACGTACGGCTTCAAGATCCGGGACGGCGGCGGCGGTCGTGGTCCTTCGGATCACACGAATTTCTACAATAAGAAGATCCCGGTGTTGTTTTTCTTCACGGGGCTGCACAAGCAGTATCACCGGCCGGAAGACGACAGCCCGCTCCTCAATATCGAAGGCGCGATCCGCGTTACCAAGCTCGTGGCCGACTGCATCGACGAGATCGACGCGCGTGCGGAGCGGCCGGCGTTTTCCGCGGATACGCGGCGCATGGAACTCGCCCGGCAGCGGGATGGCAAGGAGCCGAAAGAGGAGACATCGGTCGCCGCCGTCCCGAACGCCGGCGAGCGGGTGCGGCTCGGCATCATGCCGATCCCTGACGAGGACGAATCGGGCATCTCTGTCGGTGGCGTGCTTGACGGTTCACCGGCCGATCGCGCGGGAATGCGCAAGGGCGACCGGATCGTGAAGATCGGCGATACGACGATCGGGTCGATCGCCGAAGTAATTGATGCGCTGGGCGGCTTCAAACGCGGCGATTCCGCGACGGTCGTGGTCCAACGCGGCGGGAAAAAGGTTGAACTGGACGTGCGATTCGACGCGGCCGGGGAGCCGGCGGCGCCGCAGGCGGCCGTGGAGATGCGCGCAAACGGCAAGACGATCGCCGCGCTCATCGACGCAGTCATGTCGATCCGTGCCATCCGGGCCGGCGCGGGGGCGCCTCGTTCGGCGGCGGTCAATCGAGCCGACGATCGCGTAACGGTCTATGTCGTGCCGTCCAATGCGTCTGCGCTGAAGGGTCCGTCGGATGGCGAGGCGATCGCGGGGTCGGTCGATGAGGCGGTGTCGGCCCTGAAGGCGTTTGTGGCGGGAGAGAGCGGCGCGTACGCGTTCACGATGCACTATAGCGGTGGCGCGCTGACCTTGAGTGTTCAGCGGCAGGCGCCGGCGGACGCCCTGGCGGACGCGGCGCGCGGGCGGTTCGCCAGGCCCCATGTGAAGCCGGCGAAGCGTGCGAAGAAGAAGGTAGTGGGAAAACGGAACAAGGACGTGAAACGAAAGCCCAAGGCGGATCCGCACGCTGCGATGTCGGAAGATGGCGATTCGCCGCCGCCGATGCCCCGCGTTCGTCTGGGGATCATGCCGAGCTATGGCGAAACGGAGGGACCGGGTTATGAAATCACCGGTGTCGTGGACGGGGGACCGGCCAGGAAGGCTGGGATGAAGGATTCGGATCGCATCTTCAAGATCGGCAAATACAAGATCACGGACGTGTATAGCTATATGGAGGCCCTGCAGGGCTACAAGCCGGGCGACAAGATCGACGTGACGGTCATTCGCGACGGCAAGAAGATCAAACTCATCATCATCGGTGGTGCGACGAAATCGCAGGAGGCGGCTTGAGGCGAAATGCGAGGTGCTCGCCGCTCTTGAGAGGGCGCGCGGCTGCAGCGCGCTGAAACCCGCGGCTTTTCGTCGTCGTTCGTAAAGCTCAGGCTCGCGGCTTTTTATTGCCATTCAATGGGGGCGAATTGCGCGATGTGTTGACGGCGGCAATTCGGCGCGGGACACTGCTGAGTTGAAATGCGGGAAGACCGTCGCGTTTACCAGACAGATGCGACATCATCGATGTCCGCCTCTGCTCGCCGCTCCCCCTCGAGGTGGGAGCGCTGAGCGGGGTTCGGCGTAGAATTGAATATAACTGAGGGAATCCGACCATGCCAAAGGCCATGGATATTCGCAAAGGGCAGGTTGTCGAGTGGAACGACCAGCTCTGGATCGTGCATGAGGCCCAGCACGTTGCCAAGGGCAACAAGGGCAGCTACATGAAGATGAAGCTGAAGCACTTCCGCGCCGGCAACGTGGTGGACCAGCGCTTCAACGTCAACGATCGAGTCGAGACGCCCTACATCGAGGAGAAACCGTTCGAGTTCCTCTACCGCGACGGCGACGACTTCGTCCTGATGGATGTCGAGACCTACGACCAGATCAACGTCTCAAAGGACGTGATGCCCGACGCCGAAAAATACCTCAAGGGCAACGAACGCCTCGCCTGCAAGATCATCGACGGACAGACCGTGGGCGTCGAGCTTCCGAACACGGTCGAGCTGGCCGTGCAAGAAACCACACCAGCCATCAAGGGGGCCACCGTCACGAACCAGACCAAAGATGCCGTCATGGAAACCGGCCTGCGCATCCACGTCCCTCCGTTTATCACGAACGGCGAGGTCCTTCGAGTCGACACCCGGACCGGTGAATACATCGAGCGTGCCAAGACTTCGTAAACGTTCCGTCGTCGCCGTGCGGCGACTCGCCATCGCCCCTGCTCGACGAATCTTGGTTATCGTATAGATTCAAATGTCAACCCCACCGCCACAGACCGCCGCCTATCCGTGGTTATGGAACGCTCTGCCGCTCGTGGCGGGCCTTCTCGACCCGGTGATCGGCTTTCTTGGACTGCTCGGCGGCCTCGTGCGCCCGCTCCGCGTCCCGCACCGTGCCGACACGCCTGCTCGAAGAAGACGCGGCATCACCTTTGTTTTGGGCGGGATCGAAGGACCCAGCCGCCACAATGTCTGTATGTGTTTGGGTATGCTTGCGTCCGGCGAACGCGGCAGCGTCGTTCGATTTCACTGGAACCGCGGCATGCCGATGGTCCGGGCGCTCAACAATCAGATCAACCGCCGGCACCACGAGCGACAATCGGACGCCCTCGTCGACGCCATCGTCGATTATCGCAAGGCCCATCCGCACGCCCCGGTCTCGTTGCTCGCGCAGTCCGGCGGATGTTGGATTACCGTCCGTGCCCTCGAAAAGCTGCCTGCCGGCGTGCGCATCCGGACCGCGGTTCTGCTCTGCCCCGCTCTCTCCCCGAGCTACGACCTCCATCGCGCAGGCGCACAGTGCGACCATGCGCTCGTGTCTGTCGGCGGGCCGGGCGACTTCATCCTCCTCGGACTCGGAACAACGATCTTCGGCACGTCCGACCGGCGTCACACCCCGGCGGCGGGCTGGATAGGCTGGCATCACCATCCCCCGAAGTTTGTCGAGTTGCGCTGGTGTCCAGCCTGGCTCCGACATGGCTACCTCGGCAACCATGTCAGCACGTCGGCCATCGGATTCGTCCGCGCCGTCATCGCGCCGTGGCTCAAGGCTCAGACAGCCGTTGGCGGGTAGACGGGATCGGGCGTCGCGATTCGTTCTTCTCCGTGTGAGTCCGCGCATCGTGCTCGAACCCGGGGTAGACGGTTCCGAACAGGAGCCTGCAAAGGCGATGCGGCGACACGCCCTCCTTGAAACGCGGTTGAACAAGGATTCTGAGGCCGAGTTGCGTGATGAACGCCGCCGCTGCCGCCTCGCAGCCCCGAAACCGCCCTCTTGACGCCGGCGGACGCGTGCAGATAGAATCCGGCCCTTTTGACGTCGGTGTGACGGTCACCGGACGGGGTGCCATCGACTTGGGTCCCGTGGCGGGCGGCGCCGCAGGGACGATCTGCCGCCCAGGGAAGCATCGCGGAATGGACATCAAACAGATCAAGACCCTGACGGATCTGATGGTCAACAACGACCTGACCGAGATCATGATCCGCGACGGCGACACGAGGATCGTACTGCGACGCGGCGGCGTCTCGGGAACGCCGCAGGTCGTGGCTCCCGCCCCGATCGTCGTCTCGACGGCCCCCGCGGCAAGCAGTGCCGCGGCTGAGAGCAGTGCCCCGGCCGTAGACGACACGCTCGCCACGATCACCTCGCCGATGGTCGGCACATTTTACGCTGCGGCAGATCCCGAAACGCCTCCCTACGTCAACGTCGGCGGCACCGTCAACACGGAGTCCGTCGTCTGTATCATCGAGGCCATGAAGGTCTTCAACGAGATCAAGGCCGAGGTCACCGGACGCATCGAGTCCGTCGAGGTCAAGAATGGTGAGCCCGTCGAGTTCGGTCAGGTCCTCTTCCGCGTGCGGACGGGCTGAGATGGCCGTTGCAACCCAAACAGACGCCGGGCGACACGCGCTGCTCGGTCATCGAGGAAACAGTGTGGCGGCCAAGTCCACCAAGTCGCGGAAACCATCGGAGCGCAAACTGACGCGCATCCTCGTCGCGAACCGCGGCGAGATCGCCCTGCGCATCATCCGTTCGTGCCGAGAGGTCGGCATCGAGACGGTGGCGATATTCTCCGAAGCCGACCGAGACGCCGCTTATCTCCGGCTCGCCGACGAAGCGATTTGCATCGGCCCGCCGCCGCCCAGCCGCAGCTACCTCATGACCGACCGCATTATCGCCGCCGCCGAGGTCGCCAACGTCGATGCCATCCACCCCGGCTACGGGTTTCTCGCCGAGAACGCCGATTTCGCCGACCAGTGCCGCGCCTGCAAGATCGACTTCATCGGCCCGAGCGGCGACGTCATCCGCCTGCTTGGCGACAAAACCGCCGCCCGAAAGCTCGCACGCAAGATACGCGTCAAGACCGTTCCCGGCAGTGACGGACCGGTCGAATCCGACGACGAGGCCCTCAAGATCGGCGGCGAGATCGGTTATCCCGTCATTATCAAGGCGGCGGCCGGCGGTGGTGGACGCGGCATGCGCATCGTCCACAACGAAGCCGCCATGCGGGCCCAGTTGCCCGCCGCCCGCGCCGAGGCCGAGGCCGCCTTTCGCGACGGACGCGTGTATCTCGAAAAACTCATCGAGGAGCCGCGCCACGTCGAGGTCCAGATCTTGGCGGATCGCCACGGAAACCGCATCCACCTCTGGGAGCGGGACTGCACGCTGCAGCGGCGCTATCAGAAACTCGTGGAGGAATCGCCGTCGCCGGCGATCCACGACAAGGCCCGCGAGCAGATATGCAAGGCGGCCGTGCGCCTTGTCGAGGCCGCCGGCTATGATTCGGTCGGCACCGTCGAGTTCCTCGTCGACAAACACGCCAGTTTCTACTTCCTCGAAGTCAACACCCGCATTCAGGTCGAACACCCCGTCACCGAGATGGTCACCGGTGTCGACCTTATTCAGTGGATGATCCGCATAGCCGCCGGCGAGAAGCTTACGCTGCGACAGAAGGACGTCGTCCGCAACGGCTGCGCGATCGAATGCCGCGTCAATGCCGAGGATCCCGACGACGGTTTTCGGCCGTCGCCCGGTACGATCATTGACTTTCGACCACCGGGCGGGCCGGGCGTCCGCTTCGACTCCCACGCCCACGCGGGCTGCACCATCGGCCCCAACTACGATTCCCTGATCGGCAAGCTGATCGTCCACCGCCCCACCCGCGACGAAGCGATTCGATGCATGCGCCGTTGCTTGGCCGAGTTCGAGATCTCCCCCATTAAGACAACCCTCCCCCTCCACAAGCGGATATTCAACCACGCCGATTTCATCTCCGCCAACATCGACACCGGATTCATCGAGCGATCCTTGACAAGCTGAGCCGGTGGGCTGATGCCATTCCTTGCGCCCCGAGGGGGATGGGGCGACCCAACGAAAGCCGAAGACCGAAAGGGCGCGAGCCGCGCATCGGAGGGGCCGCGGGCGCGCCGGTCGTCACTCGGTCGTTTGCTTGGGACGAGGGGCCACGAAGCGGTCGTGGAGTGTGGTGAGGAGCGTGTCCGGGGCGGGGAGCTGATCGAGCCGGAGGAAGAGGCCGGGGGCGCGATCGCCGGCGAAGAGGAAGCGGCTGAGGAGCCAGAGGCGCTCGGAGCGGGCGATCTCGTCTTCGCGGGACGCCGTCGGCGGCGGGGAAAGGGTGCGGCCAGTCTCGATCCAGCGGGGCACGGCGGCAGCGAGGTCGGCCAGTGCGGTCGGCTCGCCGGTCTCGAGGGCGCCGCAGCAGAGGAAGAATGGTTTGACAAACGTCTTCTTTTCGACTCGACGGGCGGGGCCGGCACGCTGGACAACGAGCCATCGGGCCTCGCGGAGATCGGTGACGTGGGCGTTGTCGGGTCTCTGGATCAGCGCGTCGGCGCGGTCAAGGGTCTGGCGGATCGAGGCGGCCTTTTCGTAGGCGCGGGCGTGGGCGGCGACTTGCATGGAGTGGCGCAGGGTCGAGCGACGGGGGTGGCGGTCGCCGAGCGTGAAGGCGAGGGCGTCGGCGGTCATGCGGCGGTAGTCGGACAGGGGCAGGGAACCGTCGCACGGGGCGGGACAGCGGCCCATCTCGAAGTAGGCGCAGGGGCGGCCGGCGGGAGTCTGTTCGAGGACGTCGTAATAGCGACACAGGTCGAACATGTCCTCGAGCAGGTGGATCCAGGCCTCGGCGCCGCGGCGCGTCGGGAAAGGGCCGGCGTAGCGGGCGGCGTCGTGGCGGAACTCGCGGACAGCCGTGAAACGCGGGAGGCGGTCGCCGGGGTCGACGTGGAGAAACCATGCCGGGCTGAAGCCGATTTGCTTTCGGTAGTCGCGCGGGAAGAGCGTCCGGGCAATCTGCCAGTGGATGAGGGCGGTCTCGAAGCGGCTGAAAGTCGGACGCCACAGGAGGCGTGCGGCGATGTCGGCGAGGCGGGCTCGTTTGCTCGTGCGATCGGAAGGCGGAGTGGCGAGCCGGTGAATGACGATGCGGCGAAGGTTTTCGCCGCATGCGAGCAGGATGGGGCGATCGCCGGCGTCGGCCACGAGGTAGACGCCGCCGCCGGTGGGCAGCGCGCGGGGGTCGGTCGGTCGGTCGGGTGCGAGGTCGAGTTGGTGGTCGAACAGATCGGAGCGCATGAGAAACGTCAAAACGTCAAGAAGTCAAAACTGAAAACCGAAACGCCGAAAACCGAAATGTTCATGTGGTCCGGTGGATCAGTCCATGGAGAAGAGGGCTTCGAGGAGGCGGAGGGTTTCGCCCTTTTCCTTGACGATGAGGATGGGCATGGCGCAGGTGGCTAAAACCTCTTCGGAGACGCTTCCGAGGATGGCGGCGGCGGCGGCGGTGGCCCCGCGGCTGCCGACGACGACGATGTCCATCTTTCGGGCGGTGGCAAGTTCGACGATGGCGCGGGCGGGGGTGTCGGCGAGACTGACGACGGTCTCGACGCTGGTGCCCCGGGTATCGATGTTGGCCATGAAGTGTTCCAGATCCTTCCGGCCGTGTTCGCGCTGGGCGTCGGCGGACTCCTCGAAGGTGACACCCGCGAGGTCATGTCGCGGATCGACATGGCGAACGGTCTGGACCAGCAACTGGGGTCGGGCGTCGCCTGCGGCCGTGGCGAGGGCGAGAGCCGCGTTCATCGAGAGCGTGGAATGGCGGGAGCCGTCGACGGCGACGAGGATGCGGCTGAAGTGCGGGCGGCAGTGATTGGGGACCGCCATGACGCTGCAGGGGCACTTGCGAGCGAGGCGGGTCATGCGGGCGCCGAGCCCCAACTGGCTCGAAGGCAGATAGCGGCCCATCAGGACCAGGTCGAGGTCCCTGTCGCGGGCGGACTTGAGGGCGTCGGCGATGACGCCGCCGGTCTGGACTTCAAACGTCACCTCGCCGGCGAGACCCTCGGGGAGGCGCTCGCGGACGCGGGCCTCAAACGCGGCGGTGTCGGTATCCGCGGCGGCGTGCTCACCCTTGATGTGGATACAGGACAGGTGCGACACACCGGCGTGGGCGATGTGGTCGGCAAAGCCGAGGACGGCGTCGTCGGCCGGGCCGTCGGTCAGGAATACGCCGATCTTGTTGAACGGGTCCATGATTGGGGGCCTCACGGTTTGGGATTCGGTGACGGCGTCCGGTTCTTATATCGGCCGGCGCCGGCGGCCGTCTGGACCGGCATCATATCCGTTGATCGCCCGAGGGGTTTCTTTTCCAGAATCGCCACCAGGGCCGGGCGGGGTGCGGTGCGCCGGGGTGCGTCCTGAAAACGACGGTTGGGAGCCGGCTGCGTTCGTGCTGCCATCGCGGGCGGGCGAACTGCCGGGGATGGTCGCGGAATCGCCTGCGACCCTCGTCGGTGAAGAAGGCGTCGTCGGGCGGGAGGTCGTTGTCGGATTCGTAGAATCGCAGGGCCTCGTCGAGGCACTGGGCGCACTCGATGGCGAGGCGCCGGGCTTCGACCTTGTCAGGCTCTTTCTGGTATGCGGCATGGATCGAGCGAAAGAGGGTCAGCCAGCCGAGGAGGTCGATGGCGCGGGATCGTTCGTCGGTGGGATTGATCCAGTCAGAGGCGGCTTGCTCGGCCGTGGGATCGGGATCGATTCGGAACTCGAGCCTCTCCTCGTTGCCACAGGCGTCGCAGCACGCGTCGAGCGTCCATCGCAGCCTGGCGGCATCGGTTTTGGTCAAGTCGCAGCGGGCGTGGACGGGACCTTGGTGGCAGACGGGGCAGCGCCGAACCACGAGCACGAGGTAAGCTTCGGCGACGCTGTGGACGCGGACGGGTTGGGATGGTATCGGGTCGGCCAATGAGGCGCCTCGATCGCGTTGGGGACCGAGAAAGACTCTCGGTCGAGAAATCCTCAGTCCAAGACGAACCCCGGGGTGGAGCGTTCGCTGCGCGGACCGGATTCGGGAGCGAACCTCGCCGGCGTCGTGGTACGCGCAGCGGACCCTACGCGACTTAGATTCCCAGACCGCCGGCGGCACGCTCGGCTCGCTTGCCGGGCGGGGCCTGTTCGACGGCGTCTTCCTTGGCGCTGCCGACACCCGTGGCGGTGAAGTACTTGTCCTGGTCGAGTTGGTCCAGTGGCGAGAAGTCCGCCTCGTCGAACAGTCCCCGGAGTTCGCCGAATGCGTCACCAGCGCGAACCTGTACTTCGACTTGGAGGCGATCGGCGTCGAGCCACTTCATGCCGACGACAGTCATACTCGGGAGGTTCAGCTTGACGCTTTCGGCTTCGGCCTCGGTCAGGTCAGCGATAGTGGTGACGGGATTGAACTTGAAGGCCATGATCGCGTGAATCAGGCGGGTTCGGGCGGCGGCTTCGGCGGCGGACCTGATCTGCTGGACCTTCTTACCGCTCACGCCGGACGGGTTGGGCGGAGCCTGTGAGACCGCTTGGCGGGCATCGGCGAGAGCGGAGGCGGTCGTCTCCGTTTTGCCGGAGTCGTCGGCCTCGTCTTCGGCACCCTCAGGGCTGTCCGCGTCCTCGGCGTCCTCCGCGTCGGCGTCGGGTCGGCCGGTCAGTTTGCCGGCCAGTTTTTTCAGCCAGCCGCCGGACGCGGTCTGCTCGGATTCGTCCTCGTCGTCGCCGGCGGTCTGCGACGTATCGGCCACGGGCGTCTTTTCCGAATCGTCGTTGGCATCGTGGATGAAGGACTGGTAGGAATCGTAGGAGATGGTGCGCGCGGGGAGCAGCTTGACCTCGCTCTGGTTACTCAGATAGAGGGTGTCGGCCCGCGGCATGTCGGCGGGCATCAGGCCGCTTTGGGCATGGGCGGCCCGCTGGGGGTGGTCGGAGGTCTTGGCGCAGCCGGTGGCGAGGAGGATCGCACCGGTCACGGAGATCAACATCACGCGTATCATAATAGCACCTGTGTCTTTTCGAGGCGGAGGGCCGCGCCGGCGCGCCCGTCGGACCGGAAGTCGGACCCTGCCTCGATGATTATACCCGAAAGGGACGTCTGCGAGGGGCGGATTTCGCGGGGGTTATCGGCGGTGGGATGGGCGAGACGCTGTGGCGTGTGATTGCGATGGTCCCTGCCGGCTGTTTTGGGGAGCGTGCTGGACCGAGAATCCTGTCTCGGTCCCCTCTGTTCGGAAATCCCTTTCCGTGCCTTTTTCCCCCATCGGTTCCGTCTTGGCTCACCGCGTGCTGAAAAGGACAGGAATCCCCCCAAGAGTAGTGTCGAGAACGGATTCTCGACACAGCGCGATCGCTCACGACTTCAAGAGCGGGTGGCGAGCGTGTAGGATTCCACTCAAGGGGGCCACAGGGTGTGGCGATGTTTGGAACTCAATCAGAGGATCACAATCATGGGGATGATCAGCCGGAAGCTCGCCGTCCGGCTTCGTGACACCCGACGCCGGTTTCGGCGGATGACCGAGCAGGCGAGCGAGATGAGCCGTTCGATCCGGATCCCGAAAGATGTCAAAGACATCGAGGCACATGTTCAGGCCGGACTGGACCCGATTCATGCCGCATACGCCTCGATCCAGAACCTGGTTTCTTTCTTTGCTGAGAGCGTCTCCGCTCTTGAAGAGTTTGAACCCTACTACGAAATCGCATCTGCCGCCGAGGATGAGTACATACCCGACGGACCGCCCATCAGTCCGCTCACCAGAAGCTACTTCACCACATGGGCCTTCTTCGATTGTCGCTTCGGGCCTGATGATGAGACCATCGGGACGTGTTTTCTGGATGTGAGTGATCTGCTGGGGTTGGATGACGACGCCATTGAAATCACACAGCGTCTCCAGGAGTCCCGGATGGGCATCTACGCCCATTGCGGAACGTTAGGCAAGTCCAAGTGTATTCTCCGGGAATTGGTCACCAACCGAGAGTTCACGTGCTACCCTGCATCGGGCTACGCCGGACAAGAAGGGCAGCTATGGTACGTCAGATTGTGCCCGCCGCTGGTTGATCCGGCGGACGATCATGTGGTCTTCACGACACCTTACGTCCTTACGGGCGCCACGGTGACAGATTGGTCCGCCTATCTGAACCGATCGATGCTGGAGGCAGGCGAGTTCGACGCGAGCAGGGACCTGTACGGGCTGATGAAATATGGGAAGTCGCCGAATGGATGGAACGAGTTCGTGTTCCTGGCGTACCACCACAGTCAGGCGAACGTGATCTTCCTCACCGGGCTTCCCGACGTAAAAGGGAGTCTTCCTCACGCAACGTAGGCCGAGCATCGCAGGGTTGCCCAGATAGCATCGACGGCGTCAGAAGATCCTTGCAGCACCACCCGCGGCCCCGGCCTGCCCGGTTCGCCGGGAGGGTTCGGGACCGTTCCGGATCCGTTCAACCCACGGCCACGCGGACGAAAAAAACCGAGAATCGCTACTTGCGGGGACGAGCGACAGGGCTTATAGTGCTGGGCTCGCGCTTGATCCGGACGGCCGCAGTTGGCGGGTGGCCGCGGAGCGGGCGGCGTTGCTCGACCACGAGCGGAACAATCGTGGCAGGCCCTTGGGCCGTTAGGGAGGTCACCCCGTGGAAGAAAAACAGACTGGTGCGCCGGCCGATGCGTCCGATCCGGCAAAGGGCTCGGTGGGTCGTGTGAAGTCAGGCCCTGCGCCTGCGGAAGCCAAGCCCGATGCAGCGGACGCGAAGCTGCAGGCGGTTTCAGACTCCAAACCGCAGGCCGCCTCAAAGAAAAAAAAGGCAAGTTCGAAGAAGCCTCCGGCTCCAGCAGCCACCTCCGGATCGGTAAAGCGCCGGTCGCGCGGGCATTCGATGCGGGGGCTGAGTCGCCGGCACATGGCGAACCTGACCAAGGTCGATCGCAAGAAGCAATACCCCCTCGACGACGGCGTGAAGCTGTTGAAAGAGTTGGCCACCGGGACGCGATTCACCCAGACGGTGAATATCGTTCTGAACCTGGGCATCGATCCGCGGCACGCCGACCAGATGATCCGCGGGGCCGTGACCTTGCCGAAGGGGATCGGCAAGAAGAAGCGGGTGATCGCGTTCTGTGAAGGCGAGGAGGCCGACAAGGCCAGGGCCGCCGGCGCGATTGAGGCGGGCATCGACGAGCTGGTCAAGAAGATTACCGGCGGCTGGATGGAGTTCGACGTCGCGATTGCCCATCCGCGTTCGATGAGCAAGGTCGGCCGTCTCGGCCGCACGCTTGGTCCGCAGGGAAAGATGCCGTCACCGAAAAACGGAACCGTCACCCCGGACGTCGAGACGGCCGTGCGGGAGTTTGCCGCCGGCAAGATCGAGTTTCGCAACGACTCGGGCGGCAACATTCACGCCGTGGTCGGCAAGGCGGATTTCTCCGACGGCGACCTGAAGGAGAACATCCGGGCCTTTGTCGGCCACATCCGAAAGATGAAACCGTCGACCAGCAAGGGGACGTTCATCCGGAAGGTCTGTATCAGCGGAACGATGTCGCCGGCGGTCGAGCTTGAAGTCGCACGGCAATAGGAAGAGGACACCACGATGAGTCGGATGGTTAAAGAGCGGCTCCATGACGCGTTCATTCAGCGCTATGCGGATTTGGACTCGGCCCTCGTCGTCAGCGTTCACGGCCTGAAGGGCACCGAGGTCAACGAGCTTCGGACGGATCTTGGCAAGGGCGAGGTGGCCGTCCATGTCGTCCAGAACCGACTGGCGCGGCGGGCCTTGCTCGGCACGCCCCTTCAGCCGCCCTGGACGGCGATGTACCGGCCCTGCCCGCTTGTGACTCGCAGGAGGGGTATGGTGTGCCAGGCGAAGGAACTCGTTCGCCTGACGAAGGAATATCCGTCGCTCGAACTGAAGTTCGGTCTCATCGACGGCGAAGCGGAACCGTTGACGATCGAGGATATCTCGAAGCGCCGGAGCAGGGCGGAGTTGCAAGCCGACGTGATTCAACTGGCGGTCTCTCCCGGTCGGCGGATCGCCGGGTGTCTGAACATCGGCGGCAAGATCGCCGGCTGCGTCAAGGCGATCGTCGAGAAACTGGAACGGGGCGAGGCGATCTCGAAGGTTGCCTAGCCGGCAACGATGTCGGCGGCGGTTGGCGTTCGAATCGAAAAGGTCAAGACAAAACGCCCGGGCCTGATTGCCCCCGTCAGCGAGCACTCACAGGTGCTCCGGGGTTAAATGCGGTCAACGGGACCTCAGCTATCGGGCCGGCGACGTGCGGCGGCGATCGAGCCGCGGCCGTCTTTTCGTGTAAGGAGAAAACTCGATCATGGCAGAAGCACCGGCGAAGGAATACAGCGCGGCGGTGACGGATCTTGGCGACAAGATTGTGGCGTTGTCGGTGAAGGACGCCCAAACGCTCGCGGATTACCTCAAAGACACCTATGGCATCGAGCCGGCGGGCGGAGGTGCGGTGATGATGGCGCCCGGCGCCGGAGCCGGCGCGGCGGAAGAGGAAGAGGCCCCGACGACATTCGACGTGGTCTTGACCGATGTTGGCGCGAAGAAGATCAACGTAATCAAGGTGGTCCGCTCGGCGACGCAACTCGGCCTGAAGGAGGCGAAGGAGATCGTCGATTCGGCGCCCAAGGCCGTTAAGGAAGACATTTCCAAGGAAGACGCTGAGAAGCTCAAGAAGGAGCTGGAGGAAGCCGGCGCCAAGGTCGAGCTGAAGGGCAAGGCCTGAGCCCGTGGTCCCGGCTGCTCCGGGGTCTTGACGCGTTGCGGCCCGGCGGCCCGGCGGCACGCGGCCGCTGTGACCGGCGGGTTTCTGCGGAAGGCCCTCCGCCGCCGGAGAATCGCGATGGTCGGCTTGGCAGCGGCTGCGGCCAATGCGGCATCATGGGCCGTGTTTGAGATGTTAACTGTTTGACTCTAAAAGAGTTATGTGTTGCGGTGCCGCTCGGAGCCGGGTTGCTCCGGTTTAGGCGGCGAGGCGGTCTGGTTTTCTCGCTGACAGGCGTGGCGGGCCGCCTATAATATTGATTGTCTCCGCCGCAGGGGCGGCAATGAGCCGGTCGGATCGGGACTGGCTGGCTTGACCAAGATGGCCCCTGCGCGCGGTAGTCCCCTTGGCGACTTGATGGCTCGGGTGCTCGGCCAACGTTGTTAGCAGGTAGCACAGCACTCCAAACGGAAGCGCCTCCCGGCGGCGGCTTTTGGTGCGCGCGAACTTCGACCATGGCAGTGTTGGGTCATGGGGCCGGCGAACGGGGGTTCGCCGCGGCTGCCATGCGGGTCCGGCGAAGCGCGTTCGCGGCGGCATGAATTACTGATTGGTTCAGGCCGGTCGGCCCGGCAAGGTTGGAAAGGGTCAACATGAGCAACGTGAGGGAGATACGGAACTTCAGCCGAATCGGCGATGCGATGGAGATTCCGAACCTGATCGATATCCAGGTGGGTTCGTTCGATCGGTTTCTCCAGAAGGGTGTGGAGCCCGCCGATCGGAAGCCCAATGGCCTGGAGGGCCTTCTGTGCGAGACCTTTCCGATCAAGAGCTACGACGAAAACATCGTCTTGGAGTATCTCGACTACTCACTGGGCAAGCCGCGATACACGCCGGATGAATGCCGCCAACTGCGCCTGACCTACGGCCGGCCGCTCCGGATCCGGTGTCGACTCCATCGAAAAGACAAGGACGAGATCGTCGAAGACCACGTCTATCTGGGCGAGGTCCCGATCATGATCGGCGGCGGAGAGTTCATCATCAACGGCGCCGAGCGCGTCATCGTCTCCCAGTTGCACCGGTCTCCGGGCGTGGACTTCATCCGCGAGACGCTCGCGGCCGATCGCCCGCTCCACGCCTGCCGGATCATCCCGGAGCGCGGAAGTTGGATCGAGATCAACGTCACGCGCAAGGACATTCTTACGGTCCGGATCGACCAGTCCGCCAAGATTCCCGCCACCTGTTTCCTCCGCACGATGGACCCCGCCTTCGGCAGCGACGCCGCGATTGTCCGGACGTTCCACAAGACCAAGATGGTCAGGGCGTCGAGCCTCAAGCCCGACATGTACGCCGTGGAGGACATCTGGGGCGTGGCGTCGGATGAGAGCGAGGACGAGGACACGGTTGAGGTGACCGAGCCGCTCGTCCGGGCGGGATGCCAGCTCGGCGACGCGGTGGGGCGCATCCAGGAAGCCGGCGTGAAGCAGATTGAGGTTATCGACAAGGTGGTCGACCCGCTGATTCTCAACACCCTGGCCGAGGACAGCTCCCGAAGCTATGAAGACGCGCTCCTTCGCATCTACAAGAGCCTTCGCCCCGGCAACCCGGCCCAGATGGACAAGGCTGCCAAGCTCTTCCACGAGAAGTTCTACGATCCCAACCGTTACCGCCTCGGCAAGGTGGGGCGATTTCGGATCAACCGGAAGTTCGGGTTGTCGATTCCGACCGAGTTGAACACGCTCACGGTGGCCGACGTTGTCGCCTGTTTGCGCTACCTGCTGGACCTGCGGAGCCAGGACCAGTTGGGCTATTCCGTTCCGCGGCGTATTCCCCTCGAGCTGTGTGTGCTGCGACGGGTCGGCGAACTGGCGGCCCACCTGAATTCCTATCAGAAAGTCGGACAAAAGGTTCAGTATCCGAAGACCAAGGTTGTGTTGGGGGATCTGAGCGCGGTCAAGTCGCCCCGCCGGAAGTGCAAGCCGGAGGAGGCGCTGGACGAATTCGAACGGCAGCTTCAGGCCATCCAGGACTCGCCGATGGAGTGGGTGCCACTGGCGTCGCTCGATCTCGACCGCATGCGCGTCCAGCTTGGCCGCAGCCCGACCGATCGGAAGTCCGACGTGTCCAAGGCGGCGAAAGACTTCATCGTGTCAACGATCCGCACGCGTGCGGGTCGGATTCTCGATGGAATCCGGGCATACCGGGCCGCCGTGAAGACCGGCCCCCTCGCTCGGGCGCAGCTCGACTTCATGAACTACGACCCCCTGCCCGGCGTCATCTATACATTCAGCGAAAACACCTCGAAGAAGCTGAGCGTCGCAACGATGGAAGAGGTGGAGTCGCAGTGGCGCGGGTTGTTCGGCGCGTCCTCGAAGCACGTGGCGTTCGAACCGCTCGAGACCGCCGAAAAGGTCTGGCACAACGCCGCGAACGGAGATTCCAGCGTCCTCGGAAGTCAGTATGAATTCGCGTGGAAGCAGACTCGAGTCGTCGTTTCGGAGGATGATATCGACCACCTCGGAAACCGGAGGCTGCGCACAATCGACGAACTGGCGTCGGACGAACTGCGCAAGGGTTTCCTGAAGCTGCGGCGCACCGTCCAGGAGCGGATGAGCATGAAGGATCCCGACCAGATCGGGAAGCTCGCCGAACTCATCAACTCGAAGGCGGTCTCCGGGGCGATCGACTACTTCTTCGGCCGAGGCGAGTTGTCCCAGGTCGTGGACCAGACAAACCCTCTCAGTCAGCTCACCCACGAGCGACGGCTTTCCGCGCTCGGCCCCGGCGGTTTGAACCGCAAGCGGGCCGGCTTCGAGGTGCGCGATGTCCACATCAGCCACTACGGCCGTATCTGTCCGATCGAGACGCCGGAAGGAACCAACATCGGTTTGATCGCGTCCCTGAGCATCTACTCGACCGTCGATGAATACGGGTTCCTCATCACGCCCTACCGCCGCGTCGGGCGCGGCGGCAGCGTCAACGGCGGCCACGAGTTTCTCCGCGCGGACGAGGAGATGAAATGCACGCTCGCTCCGCCGGACGTCGTTGACCCCAGGAAGGGACGGATCACCGGTGACCAGCACGTGGCGCGGGTTCGCGGCGACCTCACGCTTGTCTCGGCCAAGGACATCGAATACGTCGACATCTCGCCCAAGCAGACCGTCGGCGTCTCGGCGGCGCTGATTCCATTTCTCGAACACGACGATGCGAACCGGGCGCTGATGGGCTCGAACATGCAGCGGCAGGGCGTGCCCCTCCTGATCACCGATCCTCCGGTCGTGGCGACGGGGATGGAGCGCGTGGTGGCCGCCAACAGCGGCATGGTCGTTCGGGCGCGCGCCGACGGAATCGTGACTGCTGTCGACGCGAACCACATCGTTCTCGATCAGACCGAGGAATACGTCTTGCGGAAGTTCTACGGCCTGAACGAGCGGACCTGCCTGAACCAAGTGCCGATCGTGGGGCTGGGCGACACCGTCAAGAAGGCGCAGATCATCGCGGATGGGCCCGCCTGTCACCAAGGCGAGATGGCGCTGGGCCGGAACGTCCTTGTTGGGTTCATGACCTTCGACGGCTACAATTTCGAGGACGCGATCCTGATATCCGAGCGACTGGTGGAAACCGACACTTTCTCCAGCATTCACATCGAAGAACATGACATCGAGATCCGCGAGACGAAACTGGGTCGCGAGGAATTCACGAATGACATCCCCAACGTTTCCGAAAAGGCTCTCGCCAACCTCGACGAAAACGGAATCATTCGCATCGGGACCGAGGTGAAGCCCGGAGACATTCTCGTCGGCAAGGTTTCCCCCAAGAGCAAGAGCGAACTCAGCCCCGAGGAGAAGCTCCTGCACGCGATCTTCGGCCGCGCCGGCGAAGACGTGAAGAACGATTCGCTCGAAGTGCCGAGCGGCGAATATGGCATCGTCATCGACGCAAAACGCTTCAGCCGGCGAACCCACTTGACTGAAGAGCAGAAGCGCGCGTTGCAGAAGCGCGTGCGCGACTACAAGGCCGCAAGCAACCGCCGAACCATGGTTGTCTTCCGCCAAATGATTACGGAGTTGGAGACGATCGCCGGCGAGCCGATCGTCGATCCGCGATCGAAGCAGGTCGCGGCTCGGAGCGATCTTCCGGAAGTCGTGATGGAGCAGATCGGCGAGCCGAATGACTGGGGATTCAACCTCAAGTGGATCAAGCCGGCGGCCCGGCGCAAGGAGTGCGAGCCCGTCTATGAGAAATACTGGCCGCGCATCGTGGAGATGGTCGAGGAGCGCGAGCGGAAGGTCGCACAGATCAAGCGCGGCGACGAGTTGCCGTCCGGCGTTCTGGAGATGGTCAAGGTATACATCGCGACCAAACGCCAGTTGTCCGTCGGCGACAAGATGGCCGGCCGGCACGGCAACAAGGGTGTGATCGCGAAGATCCAGCCGGTCGAGGACATGCCGTTCCTCGCGGATGGCACGCCTGTCGACATCCTGCTGAATCCTCTCGGGGTCCCGTCTCGAATGAACGTGGGGCAGATCCTGGAGACACACTTGGGCTGGGCTGCGAAGGTGCTCGGTTTCCAGGCCGTCACGCCCGTCTTCGATGGCGCGTCGGAACAGGAGGTCCACGACGCGACCGCCCTGGCCAACGAGCATGTCCGAGAGACCCGCGACGATCCCCAGGTCGTCGCCGAGGCCGGCGACAAGCGTACCCTGCTCGTGGAGATGCCCCACGGCGGCAAGATCACCCTGATGGACGGCCGCACCGGTGAACCCTTCGACCAGCAGGTTACGGTCGGCTACATCTATATGATGAAGCTGCATCATCTTGTGGATGACAAGATTCACGCCCGTGCCACCGGCCCCTACTCGCTCATCACCCAGCAACCGCTGGGCGGCAAGGCCCGAACCGGTGGGCAGCGGTTTGGCGAGATGGAAGTGTGGGGCCTCGAAGCCTACGGCGCCGCCCACGTGCTCCAGGAACTCGTGACCGTCAAGTCCGACGACGTCGAGGGGCGCACCAAGATTTATGAGTCGATGATCCGCGGCGAGCACACGCTGGAGGCCGGAACGCCAGTGTCCTTCGACGTGCTCTGCAATGAAATCCGCGGGCTTGGTATGAATATCCAGTTGGACAAAGGAAAGATGATCTAGTCTTTTTTCAAGGTGTGCGCGAACGGCCGTCGTGTCGGCGGCCCTTTGCGACCTCCAGCGGAGGCAGAGCGATGAGTGACATCCAGTACCAAACCGTCGAAGCGGTGGACGTCCAGGAACTCAAGTCGTTCTACGACGCCCAGGGAAGCCGGGCGCCCGGGTCGATCGAGAAACTGACGACCATGGTGGACAACTCCGTCTGTTTCGTCACGGCGCGTGACGAGAACGACCGCCTGATCGGCATTGCCCGCGGCGTGGCCGACGGCGTGCGCGGATATCTGACCGAGTGCAAGCTCGACCCCGCGCGGCAGGGGCCGGCGGCGGTCACGCATGTCGACGGACGGATCGAGCACGACCAGTTCGGGATAGCTCAGACGATGGCCACGCGCGTCATCGGCGCGCTGTCGGAGATGGGCTGCGAACGCATCGATGTAGCGGCTTACGGCACCGAGGTCGATTTCTGCGAAGAGCTCGGCTTCAAGCGAGCCCCCGGGCTTGTCCCCATGACGCTGGAGGTGAAGACGCCTCAGGCGGTTGCAAGCCGGTAGGCCCCGGCATTGAGATTCGGCGAAGAGCGCTCGGGGCCGCGGCATCGGTCGATCCTGAAGGCGCGACAGGGAACCCTCCCCCCCAGGAATCGGAGTACGCTCGTGGATAACATTTACGATCTGGTCAATGACTACGGATCCGTGAAGATTTCTCTTGCATCGCCGAACGACATTCGTTCCTGGTCCTACGGCGAGATTCGGAAACCGGAGACGATCAACTACCGCACCTACCGCGCGGAGAAAGACGGCTTGTTCTGCGAGCGCATTTTCGGTCCCGAGCGGGACTGGGAGTGCTTCTGCGGCAAATACAAGGGAACAAAACACAAGGGGATGATCTGCGAGCGATGCGGTGTGAAGGTGACCCACAGCCGCGTGCGACGCAAGCGCATGGGCCACATCAACCTCGCGGCGCCCATTGTGCACATCTGGTTCTTCAAGGCCATGCCCAGCCGGCTGGGCGCCCTCCTCAACATGAAGACCTCAGACCTCGAAAAGGTCGTTTATTTCCAGGACTACGCCGTCGTGGACCCCGGCGACACCCCTCTCAAGGAGCGGCAAGTCCTGTCTGAGGAGGAATACCGCGCCGCCCTCGACAAGTACGGTCAGAACTTTACGGCGATGCTGGGGGCCGAGGCCATCCGGGCCATGCTCGCGCGAATGGACCTCCTGGCGTTGAATGGGCAAATCCATGAGGATATGTCGAAAACTAACAGCAAGCAGAAGATCAAGGACCTGTCCAAACGACTGAAGATCGTCGAGAGCCTTCGAAACAGCACCAACGATCTGCAATGGCTGGTCATGGATGTGATTCCGGTGATTCCGCCGGACCTCCGACCGCTCGTCCTCCTTGAGAGCGGCAACTTTGCGACCAGCGACCTGAATGACCTCTATCGCCGGATCATCAACCGCAATAACCGTCTGAAGAAGCTGATCGATCTCAACGCCCCCGAGGTCATCATCCGAAACGAAAAACGCATGCTCCAGCAGGCGGTCGATGCGCTCTTTGACAACGGTCGATGTCGCCGGCCGGTCCTCGGTTCGTCGAACCGGCCCCTCAAGTCCATGACCGACATGATCAAAGGCAAACAGGGACGGTTCCGCGAGAACCTGCTCGGAAAGCGCGTGGACTATTCGGCTCGGAGCGTCATCGTCGTCGGACCGGAACTCAAGCTCCATCAGTGCGGCCTGCCGAAGAAGATCGCCCTCGAACTCTATCAGCCGTTCATCATTCGCAAGCTGAAGGACCGCGGACTTGCGGACACGATCAAGTCCGCCAAGAAGATGCTTGAACGCCGCGATCAGGAAATATGGGACATCCTCGAAGAGGTGATCTACCAGCATCCCGTCATGTTGAACCGCGCTCCGACCCTTCACCGAATGGGCATCCAGGCATTCGAGCCTGTCCTCGTCGAGGGCAACGCCATCAAGCTCCATCCGCTCGCCTGCAAGGGTTTCAACGCCGACTTCGACGGCGACCAGATGGCGGTCCACCTGCCGCTGTCGGTCGAGGCCCAGACCGAGGTCCACGTCCTGATGATGTCCATCAACAACATCTTCAGCCCGGCCAACGGTGCGCCCATCATGTCGCCGAGCCAAGACATCACCATGGGTGTCTTCTACCTGACCTGCGAATTCCGCGTGCGCGGCCGCCAGGAGATTCGTCACACCTTCGCCGACGCGACCGAAGCCGAGTTTGCGTACGACGTGGGCAAGGTCGAGATGCACGAACCGATCCATGTGCGGATCGCTTTTGATGAGACCGTGACCGACCAGAAAGAGCGGGCGAAACCGGTGCCGAAGAACCGCATCGTCAAGACGACGGTCGGCCGACTGATATTCAACGACATTCTGCCGGAGGGCATGCCATTTTACAATTACCCGTTGAGCCAGAAGGGTTCGGCCCGCGTGATTGCGGATTGCCACGAGCGGCTGGGGAACCAGAGCACCATCGACTTGCTCGATCGGCTGAAGAACCTCGGCTTCAAACGAAGCACGCTCGCCGGTCTTTCGTTCGGTGTGACGGACATGCGCATTCCCAAGCGGAAAAAGGATATCATCGACGCAGCCCAGAAAAATGTCGAAGAGATCATCCGTTCCTTCAAGCATGGAGCAATCACCGACAACGAGCGGTACAACCAGCAGATCGACATCTGGGTCCACGCCCGCGAGGCGGTCACCGCCGAGATGATGCGCGAGCTCAAGGACGATTTTCGGGACGAGGACCTCAACTACGTTGAGGTGGACGACCCCGGCGCCAAGCGCTACTTGAATCCGATCTACCTCATGACCGATTCCGGCGCGCGCGGAAGCGTCGACCAGATTCGTCAGCTTGCCGGCATGCGAGCCTTGATGGCCAAGCCGTCGGGCGAG
>CAYQDV010000017.1:17138-27961 GCA_964416295.1 uncultured Planctomycetaceae bacterium | reverse complement strand
CCATCTGCCCCCGGCCGCGAGACGCGGTCGAAGATCGTGTCAGAGGCCTCGCCCTCGGCGCCGACGATTATCTCGCCAAGCCCTTCAGCTTCGCGGAGTTGCTCGCCCGCATTCGAGCCGTGGTGCGCCGCGGGCCGGACCTGCGCAACAACCCGATCGTCGTGGGCGATCTCAAGGTGGATGTCCTCGCACGGAGCGTGCGTCGCGCCGATCGGCGCATCGATCTCTCCCCCACCGAGTACACGTTGATTGAATACATGTGTCGCAATACAGGCCATGTCCTGTCCCGGTCCATGCTCCTCGAACACGTCTGGGACATGAAGCAGGATCCGATGACCAACGTCGTCGATGTCCATATCCGCCGCCTCCGTGGAAAGGTGGACCGGAACTTCGACGCACCCCTCATCCACACCATCCGCGGAGTCGGCTATGTCCTCCGGCCGGAAAAAACGTAGAAGCGTCGTTCGAACCATTGGCGTCCGCCTCACCGTCTGGGGCGCGGCCATCACCATCGCCGTCAGCCTGGTTCTCTGTGCCATACTCTATGCCGGCATGGCGCTCTCCCTCCGCCATGAGGTCGACGGCTTCCTCCAGGGCGAAGTCGACGAGTTGACCGCGGTCCTTCGAGCACACGCACCCGATTACCGCGCTTCGGAAAAGCGAATCCTCCTTGAACTCAGCCACCGCGTCCGTGAAGACCTGAGTTTCCGCTTGCTCGATCGCGAGGGAAACGTGCTCGTCAACAGCGACCCCCCCGAACGGCTCAAGACCGTCGGAGTACCCCCTGACGCATGGACCGTCGATCCCGCCGAGAGTGTTTTCGAGACCGTCCGGCTTCCCGGCAAGCCCTTTCCCGTACGCGTCTGCACCCGCCCCTTCCAAAGCCCCGACGGTCGCACCTACATCGCCCAGGCGGGCTATCTCCTCGACCGCATGAGCACGTCGTTGGCCCGCTTCCGCCGCATCTGCATCATCGCCCTCTTCCTCGTCGTTCTGCTCGCCGTCATCGGAGGCCGGATCATCGCCAATCGCAGCCTCCGCCCCATCCAAGCGATGATCGCCAAGGCCCGGCATATCACCGCGCAAAAACTGAACGAGCGACTTCCCTCTCGCGGAACCGGAGACGAGTTGGACCAGCTCGCCGCAACTCTCAACGGCATGCTCGCCCGCATTCAACGCCATGTCGGCCGGCTCAGGCAGTTCACCGCCGATGCCGCGCACGAACTCCGCTCCCCGCTCGCCGCCCTCCGTGGAAATGCCGAAGTCGCCCTCAGCCATCCCCGCTCCGAGAGCGAACTGAGGCACGTCCTCGAAGACAGCATCGACCACTACGACCGTCTCACCCGCATGACCGACGACCTCCTACTCCTGGCCCGCGCCGACGCCGGACACGACATCCTCCGGCGAGAGCCGGTCCGGCTCGACCGCGTCGTCCACGACGTCGTCGACCTCTACACCCCGCTCGCCCGCGACCGCGGCATCGAGTTCAAATCCACCATCACCAACGACATCCGCCTCCACGGCGACGGAGCGCGGCTGCGTCAACTCGTCGGCAACCTCGTCGACAACGCCGTCAAATACACCGAGTCCCCCGGGCAGGTCTCGGCCTCCGCCTCGGCGACCGACGGCACCGCGCACCTGACCATCGCCGACACGGGTGTCGGCATCCCGCCGGATCACCTGCCCCACATCTTCGATCGGTTCTACCGAATAGACGCCGCCCGCTCTGCAGAACACGGCCATGGAGCCGGCCTCGGCCTCTCGATCTGCCGCGCGATCGCCGAAGCCCACGGCGGCCGCCTCGACCTCACCAGCACCCCCGGCACAGGCACCGTCGTCCGCCTCACCCTGCCCCTCAGCCCCGCTGTGGCCGCGTAGTACGTCGCGGACGCACCTTCTTTCCGGGGAAGTGTCGCTTCGGCCTCAGATTCCAGCCGCGTTGCCCCTTGACCGACGTATATACAATGGATATACTTAGTGTGTACGCCCACGGAGCACGGACATGATCAAGACCCTGACAAAGCACGGAAACAGCTACGCCCTGGTGATCGACAAGCCCATCCTCGAACTATTGCGGGTGACGCCGGAGACGCCCTTCGAGATCGTCACCGACGGGCAGTGCCTGATCCTCGTACCGGTGCGCGATCCGGAAGCGGAAAAGAAGTTTTCCGATGCGCTCAACGGAGTCCACAAGCGTTTCGGCCGGGCGATGAAGCGGCTGGCGCGGTAACCTCTCTCCATGCAGCCGTTCTTCCTGGACCTCGACCGCGTTTTGCGCACACACCTCAGTCTGATCAAACGCTACGGCGGTAGGTGACGGACTGTCCGGCTTTCAGATTCTAGCGTTCTGGCTTTTTGACGTTTTGACGTTTTGACGTTTCCGCCGCGTCATCGACGCGCAGCAGGCCGAGCCGCCGGCACACCAGCAGCGCCAGAACGACGACCAGCCCATACGCCGTCAGCAGATACCACCCCGGCAGCCGAATCGCCGCCAGACCGAGACCGCCGAAGCACAGCCCCAATCCGTAACAGATCAGCACGGTCCGGCGCACCGAAAGGCCTCGGTCCCGGAGCTGGTCGTAAAAATGGCTCCGGTCGCCGATGAACAGCGGTCTCCCGTTCAGCCGTCGCCGCAGGATCGCCAGCGCCGTGTCGAATATGGGAAAACCGAAGATCATCACCGCCCCTGCGAAACGCCCCAGCGCCCCAGCGCCCGTCGAAGCCGGCTGCTCCGCCAGCAGGATCATCAAGACCGCCGCGTTGAACCCCAGCAGCAGCGAGCCGCTGTCGCCCATGAAGATGCTCGCCGGATGAAAGTTGTATCGCAAAAACGCCAGGCAAACTCCCATCACCGCCACCGCCAGAATCACCGCCGTCGCCGCCGGCTGCCCGGCTGCGGGGGCCAGCCCCAGACCGAAAACGGCGTATCCCGCCGCCGCCACCGCCACCACGCCCGCGCACAGCCCGTCCAGTCCGTCGATCAGGTTCGTCGCGTTCGACGCGCTGAGCAAGACGGTAACAGTCAGCAAGCCGCTGAGCGCGATCATCACCGGGTGATCGGCGAGGCCGGGCGACGGCGAATTCATGAACGGCCGGACAATCGCCGTCATCACGTGTCGGCCCACGCCAAAGGCTAGAAGAATCGACGCGGCAAGGGCTTGGAGAAACAGTCGAACCCCCGGCCGCAGATGCCGAAGGTCGTCGACAAGACCGGTCAACATCAACACCGTGCCCGCCAGGACGATCCCGCCGAGCGACGGAGAAACTCGGCCGGAGCGAAATGCCACAATGCCGAGGGCGGCCAGCCAACCGAGATACATGCCCACGCCGCCCAGGTAGGGGATGGGTCTCGCATGGGGCTTGAGACCGGCATCGGGCCGGTCATACAGCGACCACGCGATCGCCACGCGCCGCACCGCAGGAACGGCCACGAGCGTGACCCCGATGGCCACGATCAACGGAACGAGGCACGAGCCGACCAGTGGCATGCCTTCGATCGCGGCCTCGGAAGCGGTCATCGCACCCTCGTCGATCACCACGGATTCGGGACGGACGTGCCCAGCCCCGGACCGAGAATGGCGGCGTTCAGCAGCAATCGCTCCGTACCGCGAAAATAGCCGCGAAACGTCGGGTCCGTGGCGAAGAGGATCAACTGCCCGCGGCCCATCGCCTCGCGCGTCAGCCACGCGGCGCCCGCAAGCCGCTCGCGTGCCTCCGGCCACAACAGCCCGCTTAGTCGAAGCGATTCGGCGTCGGCCAGACGCACCGCCGTCTCGACCGGCGGCCGGGCCATCAAGACGTGCCTCGCGCCGTACATGATCGGAACGCGTCCCCGCACGCCGTGCCCCAGCCAGTGCCCGGGATAGCGATCGCCGCGCACGACCACACCGTGCGGCATGAATCGCCGTGCCCACGTGTCCCGCCGCTCGAGCGCCTCGACGTCGTCGATCTCGATCCGCTCGTCCGCCGGCCGCGTCGTCGTGAAGCCGTCCTTCCGGCGAAACCGCCAGACCTGTTCGGGGTCGACGGCCGGCGTCGCGGCCCGGCGCTCCCGCCAGACGGCCTCGGCGTAGATGTCCAGGTCCTTGAGCACGTCCCGGCGGAGCCGGACGCTTCCGAGACCCTTGTCTTCCACCGACAGCGCTGCGGCCGCGCCGCCGATCGCGATCAGCGTCCCGCCGTCGCGCATCCAGGCGTCGAGCTTCTTCCGGTTGTCTTCATTCAGAAGCCGCGCCAGCCCGGCCCCGCCCCCGGCGTCGGGCAGCACGATCACGTTGTACTTCCGCAGGTCATAGCCCCCCAGCGCGTAGCCCTGAAGCCGCGAAATCCGCAGGCCGATACGTGCGTCAAAAAGATGCCACACCGCGCCGTAGGAATACGCCGCAAACGGCGCGTTTCCGATCAAGGCGATCCTCGGTTCGGCGAGCAGCGGAAACTCGCCACCGCCGAGGTCCGGCCCGTCGGTGCTCCGCGCGGTCGTCGCGACGCCGCCGACGCCCGGCGGCAGATCGCCCGTCTGTCGAGGCAGCGTGGCGAACCGTTCGAGGTTCTCGTGCCGGCGAATCAGAAACGTTCCCGCCGGATACGAACGCCCCGAGGCCGTAAACGGCTTGTTGGCCGCCCGAACCTGCCAGCCGTTCTGTAGCAGCCGGCCGACCCAAGCGACCGACGCGTCGTCATCCCCATCCAGCAAATAACCATATGCGTCTACATACGAAGGCGGCGACGCAGTCGGCTCGGCGGCGAAAACGGCGGCGACCGTGGCCGGACGCCGGCTCGGCGCCACGGCGCCCAGGTCTCCGCCGGCCCAATAGGCGTCGAGGTTATAGCCCATGGCGATGCACCAGCCCGTGACGTCGTACAGCCGCGTCCGGTTTTTCAGTTCCAGTTCGCGCCGCTCGACCTTCAGAAACGCCTCCGTCATCTGCGGATCGAACTCCAGCATCGCCCGCACCAGCGGGCTGAGCGGTTGACGCGTCGAGACGACCACCGTCCCCGCCGCGAACCGCCGCTCCGCCTCCACGTGACCCCACAGGTCGACCACATCTTTCAGACGTGTGTCGTCTTTGTCGATCAGATAGGCCTCGATGTGCTGTCGCTCCAGGAGGCCGAGAAAGTCGGCCGCGCGCGTCCGATCGCGCCCGAGCACGAACAGAAACAGATTGCGTCGATCGCTGCCCCGCACGTCGGCGACGGCGTTCTTCTTGTCGACGTAATAGTCCGCCAGAAACGCCCGCCGGTGCGCGGCGAGCGTGCGCAGATTGGCGAGTGTGCTCACAAGCTGATGGGCCACGTCCTCGCGATAGTGCCGGTCGCGACCCGTCGGCAGCCGCACCCACGAGCCGTGACTCCGCGCCTGCTCGTACAGCACGCCCGCCGCTCCGTGGTGCATGGCCCAGATGTCGGAGAAGCCGATCGCCCACGCCTCGTTCCACTCGCCGCGGTAGTAACTCCATCCGTGCCGATCAAACGCGTCCGCCTGGTCCGACGTGTACCGCCCGAACCATTTCAAGACGCTCGGCGGAATGTGCAGATTCAGCGGTTTCGTCGGCGGACTGAACAGATAGGTCTCGCTCGGTTCCATCTCGTGACCGTCGACCATCAGTTGGGGATACCACCCGGCGATCGTCTCGACCCGACCGCGCGACTCAGGGTGAACCGTAACGTTCCAGTCGCGATTGAGGTCGAACAGGTAGTGATTGGTGCGCCCCCACGGCCACGGGGTGAAGTGCTCGACGCTCTGCGTGTCGCCCGTGGGAACCCGACCGGCGTACTGCTGAAGCATCGACAGGAAACGCTCCCGCCCATCCGGGTTCTGCAACGGATCGATGCAGACAACAACGGATTTCAACAGGGAGGCCGTCCCCGCGTCACGCCCCGCCGCCAGACGATAGGCCGCCGCAACCGCCGCATCCGTACCCGACAATTCGTCCCCATGCACGGTATAGAGCATCCACGCCACCGCCGGAGACTTGTCGATGATCGGCTGCGCCTCGGCGTCCGTCGTGATCCGCGGATCCGCAAGCCGCCCCAGGTCACCGCGGATGGCATCGAGCCGCGCCATATTGGCCGGATCGCTGACGACCACGTAATAGAGCGTCCGCCCCTCGTGCGTCGTGCCGTAGTGCCGCAGCTCGACGCGGTCGCTCGCGTCGGCAAGCGCCCGCAGATACCGCCCGAGTTCGAGATGGCGAATCGGCCGCGAGCCAAGATCGAAACCCAGAATGTGTTCGGGCGTCGGGATCGAACCGTCCAGTTCGACGTCCGCCTCGCCGGCGATGTCCAGGACCGATGGCGCCGCCGCGCCGCCCGTCGGCGCCTCGGCCTTCCCGCCCGCCCCGTGATCCGCCGCTCGCCACTGCGCCTGACAGGCCGTAACAGAGCAGATAACGAGCGCGGCCCAGAGCGCACATGGATGTCGGGTAATGATCATCGAGTGGCGTTCTCGTCGTCTGGCACACGGCTCACCGATTGTCCCTCGTTCCGAAATGCCCCCTATAGGGTGGCGGCGCACCAAGATCAAGCGCACCGCCGCGCAGCATCGGCGGCGGCGCACCCAACGTCCGTCACAACGGTCATTCGATCGCTTATTCCGTGCCGATCGCCACGGTCGCCGTTTCAGACAGGTTCGCCCGGTCCAGAACGATGACATCCAGTGCGTGGTCGCCCGGTCGCACGCCCGGTGCGGAGGCGTTCCACTTGAAGTCGATGCGGGCGGCCGGACCTTCTACCCGGCGCGTCGCGATGACGACTCCGTCCAGTGCCACGCTGACGCGGCTCAGACCGCCGGCGTCGACCAGTCGGGCGCTGATGGTCACCGGTCCGTGCAGCCTGTCGCCGGAAGATGGCGAAAGGAGGGCGACATCCGGCGGAGTCGTATCGGTACCGGGATTGAACGAGACGGTGATGCTCGCTTCGCCGGATCGGTTGCCGGCGACATCCGTGGCCGTCGCCGTCACGCGGTGGTTGCCCGGCGGAGCGGCCTGCGAATCGATCAGAAAGGCGTAGGGAAAGCTCGGGTCACGCGCTAGTTCCACACCATCGACCGACAGGACGACCTCGCGCACCAGCGCATCATCACGGGCATCGATTTCAAATCGTGTCTTTCCGGTCAGGCCGGCTCCATCCACGGGTGCCGTGACCGCGACCTGGGGCGGCGTGGCGTCCGGCGGAAGGGCAGCGTCACGGGCGGCCGTGACTGCGGCTCGGGCGTTCACGCGGCCGTGGCCGAACAGCTCATCGGCGCCGGGCGGTCCCACGTCATCGGCGGAGGCAAACAGCAGGTCCGTGATTTGTGACGGCGTGGCGTCCGGACGAACCGACCGCATCAGGGCGATGACGCCGGCGACGATCGGACTGGAGAAGGACGTCCCGCTTGCGAAGCCATAGCCGCCGAACCGCTCGGTGGTGTAAATGTCGACACCCGGCGCCGCGAGATCGACGCCCGGTCCGAAGGTCGAGAACCCCGCCAGATTGTCGGATTCGTCCGCGGCGGACACGCCGATGATCCACGGACAGCCCGCGGAACCGTCGCGTTGGCCCGTGTTGCCCATCGAGGCAACGACGAGGCTTCCACTCAGGAGGGCGTATTGGGCGGCGTTGCGAACGGTCGTGCTGTGAAACAGGCCGGTGAAGCTGGTGTTGATGACGGCGGCGCCGTGATCGGTGGCCCAGATAATCCCCCGAGCGATGTCGCTCAGCCTGGCAGCCTGCCTGCCGTCGATATTGGCGGCGACGCGCACCGGCAGTATCGTGCCTTGCCACGTGACCCCCGCCACGCCCAGCCCGTTGTTTCCGATCGCGCTCACCGTGCCGGCGACCTCCGTGCCGTGGCCGCAGCAGTCATTGGCGTCCGGCGTGCTCGTGACGAAGTTGTATCCGGCCGACACGCGCGCCCGCAGGTCGGGGTGATTCACATCGACGCCGGTATCAACAATGGCAACGATCACATTGGGGTCGCCGGAGCTGATGTCCCACGCCGCCTCCGCCTCGATCCCGGACAGGTGCCACTGTCGGAAGAAATCCGCATCCGACGGGACGGCGGCGACGGGCAGCAGGTAGTCCTTCTCGACCTGCTCGACCTCGGGCAGCGTGACCAGCCGCGCCGCCGTCGCGTTCAGTTTCTCCGGCGCAACCAGAAGTGTCGCCGTTCGCGTGGCGGCGTTGAAGGACTGCACCCCGGCGCCGACACGGGTCGCGATCTCGTCGGCATCCGCGAGTGAGCCGGGGATCACCTGGACCAGCAGGTGGTTGGGGTCGTGGTCGAACTGAGACAGGATCGTCGCGCCCGGTTCGACAGTCACCTCGATGGCGGATTCCGCGATCTCAGTGGAGGCATCGGTCTCGTCCGGCGTGCCGACACCGCCGGCGCCCGGAACGACATCCTGCTGGCATCCGGCGATACAGAAGGCCAACAGCACTCCCAACATCCGTGGCCAGCGCGCAGGCCCATCGGTATCCATTCGTCTATTCGCAGGACTGACCACAGGCAGGATGCCCCCCCAGCGCGACCGCTTCCATGCTATTTATACGATATGTCCTTGCTTTCGACCAAAAGTCGACTGGCCGTTAGCCCCCTCGATCCGCCAGCGATTCCGTATGCCCGATAACCGTTGTCGGGCCGCCACCACAATAAGCCTGTGGTGATCTCCTGCGACCGCTCGAACGAACCGCCCGAACATGTTAGAATAGCGGACCTAATGTCAACTATCGTGGTAACCGGTGGGGCGGGTTTCATCGGCTCGCACCTGTGTGAGGCGCTGCTGGCCACGGGCCGACAGGTCGTCGCCATCGACAGTTTCGACGACTTCTATGACCCGCAGGTCAAGCGTGCCAACGTCGCGGCCTGCCTGCGTGACGAACGATTCGCGCTCGCCGAGGGCGACATTCGAGACGCGGGTTTCGTCGACGACGTGCTCGGAGCGCGCGACATCGACGCCGTCGTCCACTTGGCGGCCCGAGCCGGCGTGCGGCCTTCGATCGAGAATCCGCTGTTGTATCAGGACGTCAACGTGCGCGGCACGGCCGTGTTATTGGAGGCTGCGCGGCAGCACCACATCGAGCGTTTCGTCTTCGCCAGCAGCTCAAGCGTCTATGGCAACAACCAAAAGATTCCTTTCTCCGAATCGGACCGGGTGGACTTTCCGATTTCTCCCTACGCCGCAACCAAGAAGGCCGGCGAGTTGCTTTGCCATACCTATCACCACCTCTTTGGCATTCACGTCACCTGCCTGCGGTTCTTCACGGTCTACGGTCCGCGCCAGCGACCGGACCTGGCGATCCACAAGTTCACGCGCCTCATCGAATCGGGCCAACCGATCCCCGTATTCGGCGACGGCGGCATGATGCGTGACTTCACGTACATCGACGATATTATCGCCGGCGTCATAGCCTCGCTCGATCGCTGCGACGGCTTCCATCTCTACAATCTCGGAGAATCCCGCCCGGTGCGGTTGCGAGACCTGATCTGCGAGATCGAAAAGGCCCTGACCAAGAAGGCGATCATCGACCGCCTTCCCCTGCAACCCGGCGATGTCGACCGCACGTATGCCGACGTGACCCTGGCGCAGCGGGACCTGGGCTATGAGCCGACCACGACGATCGACGCGGGACTGAGACGGTTTGTGGCGTGGTACCGCAGCCGTTGAGCAGCGCGGGGTTGCAACGGGTGCCGCCCGGCGACCCACAAACTGAGACGGTCCGCTCCGTTCGCCCCGCGACGATCCGCATCGGCCGACTCAGCGGCGGCGGGAGCGGGGCGGTGGAGGGCGCACGGGGCGTCGAGGTCGCGGACGGCGTCCCCGGGACCAGAGTTCCATGTCCCGCACGTCGAGCCAGCCATCTCTGTTCACGTCGCCGGCCGCAGCCTCAGACAGCCCGAGTCGACGCAGGTCCTGCAGAGAGATTCGCCTGACCGGTCCTTCGCGCGGGCCGCGCGGTGCCTGCTGCCCGGCCGCACATAACGGACCGGAACCGCAACACGGCGGTTCTCCAGATTTCCAGATGTTGAGTTGGATGAAGGTAAAATCGGCGGTAAACGTCATTCCGTCGCCGTCGAAATCGGCATGGACGGCAAACGCGCCACAGGGCGTCGTGCCATCCGGAATCATGTCGCCATCGGCGTCATAGGCCTGTTGCCATTGGCTCGCGAGGAGCCCGAAGTCCAGCACGTCGATCCAGCAGTCGTCGTTGAGGTTTCCGCCGATCAACGGCCCGACCCCGGTCGTCGTAACGTCGGCCACATAGTCCGATCCGTTGTCGGGCAGCGGAGAGATCGTACGCGGTAACACATGCAGACGATCACGGATCGTGATGCACTCGTACTGCCCGCAAGGCACCTGGAACAGGGTGCTGGCCACGCCGTTGGTGAAGGTCAAGGTCTGGTCGACGACGTAAGGATCGCTCTGTGCGCAGGACGATGTGGCCGGATTGCAGCGATGCAGTTCAAACGCGATACACCGGTCGAGTGTCGGCGGCGGCGACCCCCCCTGTAATTCGATCGTCGCCATGACATTCGTCCAGGCGTTGATCGTGACGGACTGAGACCCCTGGCTCACATGGCCGCAGGCGTCGGTGGCGGTCCAGTCGATCACGGTCGTGCCGCAAGGAAAGGGATCGGTCGGAAGCAGGCCATCGGAGCGCGTGCCGACGAGCGCCGGAGCGGGATCGCAGTCATCGCTGACTTGAACCAGGGGATTCAGATCGACGACGGCCTCACACCCACCACCGGGCGGGACCGTGACATCCACAATCGTACTGCTCGGGGCGGTCAACTGCGGCGCGGTCGAGTCTATCGTCAGCGTGGCGGTCGCGCTGGCCGCGAC
>CAYQDV010000017.1:10216-17038 GCA_964416295.1 uncultured Planctomycetaceae bacterium | reverse complement strand
TCAACTGCGGCGCGGTCGAGTCTATCGTCAGCGTGGCGGTCGCGCTGGCCGCGACACCGGAATCGTCGGTAACGAGAACGCGATAGTCGCCGGCGTCGGCGACGTCCACGGGGTTGAGTGTGAGCGAACCGCCGGTCTGTCCGACGAGATTGGCCCAGACGCCGGTGGCGGCATTGAAAACCTGCCACTGGTACCCCGGCGTGCCGCTCCCGTTTGCCAGGACGCTGAAGGCGGCCGTGCTGCCAATACAGACACACTGGCTGGCCGGTTGGCTGGTGATCGTCGGGCTGGTGAAAACCGCGTTGGGAGTCTTGCGCAGATCGAAACCCGGAAGGGGTCCGTCGATGGCGTATGCCAGGCGAAACCACTCTCCGGTATCGACGGGATCCGCGAAGAACATCGTGACGGCGACTCGGTCGAGTCCCCCTCCGGGTGCGAACGAACGGGTGACGAGGGCGTAATCGACTGTCACGCTGCCGTTCGTCTGGGTGCTCAGGCCGGGAACACCGCCGATGAACAGCCCGCTCGAGATTCCGACGAAGTCGTCGCCACCCACGAGTTCGGTTCGCAGGCTGGTCCAGGGCGTGGCCGTGTCGTTCTCCGCCTGATCCCGCAGCGCCAGAACGGGTGGCTCGATCGGCGGGCCGAGATAGTTGTAGAAAAGCTGGTGGGCAGCGTTCTCAAAGAAGAGCCGTGTGACACCGAAACTCTGCGGTACACCCCGGAGCGTCTCCGTCGTCTCCACGTTGACCATGTCCGTCCCGGCAGGCGTCGACGTCGCGGTTCCGTTGTGACCAAGTATGGGAATGTCGGCGGACACCGGGCCTGCCGCCAGACACAGGAGTGTCACGAGGGTTTGAATCGGAAACAGCTTCATTTCCGCAGGCCCTCCGCCCGGACCGGTTGTGCCTCCTCCGAGGAATCATCGCACCGCTGAGTCTGACCCGATCCGTCGCGTGTAGGTTGCCTTCAGATACGGCAACACCGGCTGACGGGTTGACGATGAAAACAGACCGCCACCCTACAGCGTCGTGTAACCCTCATGCAGCACGCGGCAGCCACTCCGACCTGCCCCACACGATCCTTATTATAGCCGGATCGCGCCGAGGCGGTCAAGACCGGCGGTCGGCATCGACGATCTCCGCAGGATGGCCGACCTCGGGTGTAGATGCCGCTTGGCCGATAATCGTGACACAGACGCCGCGGCAGCGGCAAGAAACAGACAACTGACTCCCATGGCGGCAACGGCGATCGTGCAGATCGGCGTCGTTCTCTTGGAGCGTTTCTCAGCCCGCGGTTCCGGACAGACGGGAACCGACGCCTGCGCCCGCCGGCTCGGGCTGGATCGTCAATTGGATTGTACCTCAATCAGGAGGCTCTCGGACGCACGTCACGACAAGCGTGATGTCGTCCGGCAGCGGCGCCAGACCGGAGAACCGACGAACGTCCCACAAGAGTTGTTTCGCGAGCAGGTCGGCGGGCAGATGGCCCTGTCGGCGAACCGATTCCCGGAGTCGCCGGCGGCCATAGGACTCATCGTCGTAGTTCAGGGCGTCGATCAACCCATCCGTGATGAGGACAAGCACATCGCCGGGCATGATTTCCTGAACAGATGGTTCGAAACGGGCGTCCTCATCGACGCCAAGCAACATTCCGCCGACATCGAGCGATCGGAGGTTTCCGTTCCGTAGGAACAGGAGCGGCTCATGACCGGCGTTGCAGTAGGTCAGTCGCGATCCGTCGGCACTGAGCACGCCATAGAAGGCTGTGACAAACTCGCTTTCGAGCGTGTCGTGACAAATGCGGCGGTTGACGGCCGCCATGACTTCGTGAACACCGTTCAGTTTCCGGGCCAGCGAGCGAAGGGTAGCCCGTGCGCTGGCCATCATCAGCGACGCGGGAATCCCCTTGCCAACGACATCCGCAATGACCACACCAATGTCGCCATTGGGAAATGACAAAAAGTCATAGAAGTCACCGCACAGATTTGAGTTCGGCTCGTAGACGCAGCCGAAGGCATAGCGCGGCGCGTCAGGCACCGTGGCGGGGATCATCCGCCGCTGAACCTCGCCGGCCAGCTTGACCTGTCGCTCCAGACGCTCCGCCTCTCGCGTTTCGCGGTACAGACGGGCATTAACAATGGCGGCGGCGATCTGCGATGCCATCGCCTGCATCAAGGCCACATCGAACGGGCCGAACCGATGTGGCCGTTCGGTATAGGCTCGGATGACACCGATCGCCTGGCCGCGGCAGGAGAGGGGTGCGACCAATCCGCTGACGAGCCCCTCACGGCGTGCATCCTCTTTGTAAACCGTTCGCGGGTCATTCTGGATGTCGCTGATATGGACCGTGTGCCCGGCCAACGCCTCAGCATCGATCGGGTTTTGTGAAACACGAAGGGGTCCCTTGTTCAGGTACGTCGGCGAGAGGTTGGCGACGGCGGCGATTCGCAGTTCGTCCGTGTCCTTCTTGAGAAGTCGAATTCCCGTGGCCCGCACCCCCATAACCTCACGAAGCCTGTCCGCTGAGATGTCGAGAACCTCGCGCAATTCCGACCGGCCGGCCAGCATCGACGCAACATCGTGAATCGCGGCCAGCTCATCAACGCGGCGCCGGAGTTGCAGCGACTCGAAACACGCCAGACTGATCAGCTCGGCGAGCCGCCCCGCAAAAGCCGTCGCCGCCGCAATCTCACCCTCGGGCCAGAGCGCCAGCGAACGCGCCGCGCCTATCAGCGCTTTCGCGTCGATCGTATGACGCTGCGCCAAGTCGCGAATCCTCGCCGGCGCGGGCGCCTCGATCGGACGATCTCCGACGAAAACGGCGCCGACAACCCGGTCCTCCAGAACAATCGGCACGGCGACCTGGGCCAGCCCGGCATGGCAGTGGTGGGTACACGGAGCGCTCGTCATACACGCAAACTCCACGGCCTCGCGGTGGCTGCGGTCACAGGCCGCACGGCCGGACGAACTCGACATCGTCATTCGGCAGAACGCTGACTCTCCCGCCTGCTCTGCGATCAACCGTCCGTCATCGTCGCGAAGGCTCATCGCCAGGCCGGTGAGCCGGGCAAAAGCGCTTCCGATTCCCTGGAGCATGTCCGGATCGAGAAGGTCGCTCAGTCGGGCGGCGGTGTGGATCTCAGGCTTCATGGCGCGCAGCGTGCTCTCCTGCCTTGGGCGAGACGACGGACAAAAGCCGGCGACCTGTCTGTCGCGCGCAGCCCGGTGTTGCATTCGGGTCGGCGCGAAACCACAATGAGGCCCGGTTGCGGGTTCTCGCTCTCATGGTGCCGTGCTTCCATGATATGGATCAATGACGAGCTTGGCATCGGTGTGTCCGAGGTTTCTTTCGCCTACAGCCGCAGTCCAGGTCCCGGCGGACAGAATGTCAACAAGGTCGCGACGAGAGTCACCCTGCGGTGGGATGTCGCGCACAGCCCCGCCCTGACCGAGCCGCAGCGGGCGCGGATCGTTGAACAGCTCGCGACGCGAATAAGCCGGGCCGGCATCCTCCGTGTCGTCGCGAGCCGTCATCGGACCCAGGCGGCCAACCGCCGGGCGGCCATTGAGCGGTTTTCGGATTTGCTGGCCGACGCACTGCGAATCCAACGGCCGCGACGGCGGACGTCGCCCACCCGGGCCGCGAAGGAACGCCGCCTTTCCGAAAAACGCCGACGCAGCCGACTCAAGCTCGATCGATCTCAACGGTATTCGCGTGACTCGACGTGACGTGGTCCAATGTGCCTTCTGGTCCCTCGGGGCATGTGCTGACCATGGTGGCAAGCGACCGGGCGTCGCCCAAACCTTCGCCCGATAATCGGCGTAACACTTTGTGGCAACAACAGTTATGGGACAACAGATATTAAGCCACCCGATGAGGCGGTCTCAGAACGCCGCAAAAAACCGGACGCATCCCGATCTCCGCGCTGATCGGAAGCAAAACGCGGCAAACGGGAGTATAATAATGGTATCCGCACGCTGGTCCGGGTGGACCGGAATTACCCGCCTTGTGCCGAGTTGCATCGGCGATTTCGTATGATTGTAAGAGGATGGGACGAGCTGGTCGATACACCCAAGGATCGACGGGCATCGGCAGCAGCCGGCCGGTATCTCGACGGTCTGTGATCGGGACATGGATGCGACGAAACCGAGGCTTTTCCGGACTGACGCTCGCCGCCGCAGGGGTCGCCCTGACGGCAGGCTGCGTGGTTCCGCAGCCTCGCGGCGAGGGCCTGTACCGGCACGTGCAGGAGCCGACCACGAAGGCGTGGTATCACCTCTATCTGCCGGTGGATTACGTCCGGAACAACGGCGTCAGGAAAGAGGGTCCGTCGCGTCGATGGCCTCTGGTCCTGACCCTTCACGGGATGAAGCCCTACGACAACGCCCGTCCGCAGGAGCGAGAATGGGAGAAAGAGGCCGACATCTACGGCTACATCGTCTGCGCTCCGGAATTGAAGACGTCCGACTCGTTCATGGAGTACCCGCTGACCCGGGAACACAATTACGTTCTTCAGGACAGAAGGAACGTGATCGCCATCATGGATCACATCATGGCCACAACCCGGGCCGACTCTCATGCCGTCCTGGCCACGAGCTGGTCTTGCGGAGGATACCTGGCACACTACTTCGTGAATCGGTACCCTGAGCGTTTCTCGTGTCTGGCGACGCGCTTGTCGAATTTTTCGCCGGAGTTGATGGACGAGTCCAAGGTGCGGGAATACCGTGACATGCCCGTTGCCATTTTCATCGGCGACGGAGATTTTCCCGCGTGCAAGAGCGAGTCGGAGAAGGCCGTCGCGTGGTACAAGGCCCATCGATTCACACACGTGCACGCCAAAATGATCGATGACATGGGCCACAAGCGCATCCCGCAGACCGCAGCCGCCTTCTTTGCTGAACAACTCAAGATCAAACCGTTGCGACCCGCCGAGGCGGCGGACTCCGTCGCGAAGGTCGCAATGACAGACTACGATCCGCCGGCGAAACTGGTCGCGAGCTTCGCTCCGCCGATACGCGTGGTCGGTGTGCCTCCCCCGCTGCCATCCCGCACTCCGCGCGGCGTCGCGCGTCGCGGTCGATCCCCCTCCGCGACGCCTTCCGCGAAGCGACGCTCCGCCAACTTCCGCGTGGTCGATGCCGGCCGAAACTACCCCTTCGGCACGAACCCCGAGCGTGACGCCCGGTCTTCGCGTCGTGGTTCCAAATCGGACAACCCTGCGGCAACGACGCCCGCCTCCGGCGCAGGATCCGCCCGGATCGCCGGCCGCCGCGAGCCGGCTAACTGGCTCGGACCGACACGAGATCCGTCCCGCACGGCTCGTAATTCTCGTCGACGGGATGCCACCACGCTCCGGCCGGATGTCCGCCACTCCCGGCGAAGTCTGGCCGATCACAGCGCGGTCGCGGCAGCACCGCAAGGTGGTCGGCTGCGCGACCGCGTCGGACGGACGTCGGGCAAGGCAGACGGTGCGCCGAACCAACGTGGCTCGCTCGCGTCCAGACGAACCCGGGGTTCGTCTCGGGGGGCGTCTCGTGCGAAGGATCTTGCCCACGCGAAAGTGGCGGCGCGGCCGTTGGCCTCGGGACCGACGCGGTCTCCCGAGAAACCCGTGCAAATCCTGATCCCCGGTGCGGCGATGGGTCCGGTGCCCTTTTACCTGGAATATGCGGTGGACCTCCCGCGCTCCGTCACGCAGGGTGCGGACATCCTGTGGATGGACAACGGGGTGTGGATCGGCGATGAGCCGGGCGGCGTGAAGATTCTTGACATTCCCGGCCTTCACCGCATTTCCGTTCTCGTCATCACAAGAAACAACCAGACGTTCCGCGGCAGAGCGGTCGTCCAGGTGACCGCAACGCGACCATCTGATGAGCAGGGCATCAAGACGCGAACGCTGTCGCAGAATCGCCGTATGGCTCCGACACACGCTGCGCGGTCGCGCCGGCCGAAGCGCAGCGGAGTCACGCGTTGAAGAACCCTTGCACTTCGTCACACCTGGCGTGTGGCTGCTGCCGATAGCCGTAGGTCACATGTCCGCCCCGCCTTCAAGTGTTCGAGTGCTCTTGATTCAGGTCAGGGAACGTCCTGACGTCGAGCAACAGGAGCGACTTTGCTTCACCGAACGACTGGGGATCCGCCCCGATCAACTGGATGCCGTGAATCTGGACCGGGATCCGATTCCGTCGCCGACGCGCATTGGGGCGGCGGAAGCCGTGGTGATCGGCGGCTCGGGGGTGTATTCGGTTACACAGGAACACGCCTGCACCCCGGCGCTGAGAGACGTGGTCCTTCGGTTGTGCGACACCGGAAAACCGACCTTCGGCGTGTGCTGGGGACACCAGTTTATCGCCCAGACGTTGGGTGGCAGCGTCGTGACGGATGCGGACAGCGCGGAAGCCGGAACGCACGAGGTGCTGTTGACGTCACAAGGGCGTACCGATCCCCTGTTCACGAGCATGCCGGATCGCTTCGCAGCCCACATGGGGCACCACGACCATGTCGCAAGAATGCCGCCGGGTACGATCGTGTTGGCGCGGTCGACGCGATGTCCCCATCAGGCCTTTCGCGTCGCCGGCAAACCGATCTACGGAACACAGTTTCATTGCGAACTGGACTCCCGGCGTCTGGTCGAGCGGCTGGATATATACAGACAGATCTACATGCCGGATGATCAGGCATTTGAGGCCCTTCAAGATTCACCGACGCCCACCCCGGAAGCCGGTCAGATCCTGCGACGGTTCCTGACTCATTTTGTGGTCGCCGGATGAGCCGCCCGCTCACCGCTGGAACGAGAATCCCCCGCTGGAACGAGAATCC
>CAYQDV010000017.1:0-10116 GCA_964416295.1 uncultured Planctomycetaceae bacterium | reverse complement strand
CCGCTGGAACGAGAATCCCCCGCTGGAACGAGAATCCTTTCTCGTTCCCCCGGTTGGAACCGAGCAGAAATCTCGGTCCAGCACGCGACGGGGAACCATGATTCGCTTGCGACGTCAGTGAAAATCTCGTGACTGTCTTTTCAGGGTGACCAGGGCTTGGGACAGGTCTTCGACTCGATGGACCAGGACGTGCACAACGGCTCCCTGGCGCTCGACGGTGCCGTGTGCCATGAGGGCAACGCTCGTTCGAGCAACGTTGCGGTATCGCTCCCACACCCTGGGGCGAACAATCAGATTCGCTACGCCCGTCTCATCTTCCAGCGTCATGAACACGACGCCTCCGGCCGTACCCGGTCGCTGGCGGACCAGGACCAGTCCGGCGACAATGATCCGCTCTCTCTGTCGACAATGTTTCAGCCGCTCGTTCGGACGGACGCCCAACCCTTCCAACTCTCTACGCACCAGCGACACGGGGTGGGCGGTCAAGGACAGGCCGATCGTGTCGTAGTCCTGCAGGACCTGCTCTTCCAGTTCGATCGGAGGCAGCCTGACCGGCGGTTCTTCCGGTTCCAGCCCGGCAAACAGGCCCGGGGTATCGTTCAACGCCAGCACCTGCCACAGGGCTTCGCGCCGATCCCATCCGATGGATCGGAAGGCATCAGCCGCGGCAAGCCGGGCCAGCGTATCGCGAGACGCACCGGAGCGACGGGCCACCTCCGCGACACTGCGATAGGGGCCGTCGCGTCGTGCCGTTGCGATGCCTTCCACCTTTGCCCGTGAAATCCCGCGAATCAGCCGGAATCCCAGGCGAATGGCCGGTCCGTTCGCGCCGTTGTCCGAATGTTTCGGCGGGCGCGCTCCCCTTTGGGTCGCGGCTGCACAGGGTTGTTTTGATGGCTTGGTGCTTTGGCGTCTTGGCGTTTCGATGGGCCGTGGTGTGGTTGCTTCCGAACGGCCGCGCGGGCTGAAGCCCGCGGCTCTTTGCGGCTCCGCCGCTTCGAGCAAGCAATCATACTTGCTCGAATTGATATCCGGTCCGCGCACGCACACACCGTGGTCGCTCGCATCGCGAACGATCTGCGCCGGGGCGTAAAACCCCATGGGTTGCGAATTGAGCAGGGCCGCGGCGAAGGCCGCCGGGTGGTATCGCTTGAGCCATGCCGACACATAGACCAACAGGGCAAACGACGCCGCGTGGCTCTCGGGAAATCCGTACTCTCCGAACCCGCGTATCTGCCTGAAGCATTGCTCGGCAAAGGTCACGCAATATCCACGTGTCTTCATTCCGGTGATGAACCGGTCGCGGAACCGTTCGATGCTTCCGTGTCGCCGCCACGCGGCCATCGCCCGCCGCAACTCGTCCGCCTCATCCGGCGAGAACCCGGCCGCCACGATGGCCAGCCGCATGGCCTGCTCCTGGAAGATCGGCACCCCGAGGGTTTTTCCGAGCACCTCGCGGACCGCCTCACCGGGATAGGCCACCGGCTCTTCGCCGTTTCGCCGCCGCAGATAGGGATGGACCATGCCTCCCTGGATCGGCCCCGGCCGGACGATGGCCACCTCAATGACGAGGTCGTAGAAGTTGCGCGGACGGAGACGCGGCAGCATGCTCATCTGGGCACGGCTTTCGATCTGAAAGACGCCGACGGTGTCGGCGGAGCCGATCATGTCATACACGGCAGGGTCTTCCGGGGGAACGGTGTGCAGGGCGAGACGCGCAGGCACGGAGGCCGGAAGGCTCGAACCGCGTCCGCCGATCAAATCGAAACATTTCCTTACACACGTCAACATTCCCAGTGCCAGACAATCCACCTTCAACATGCCCATCGCGTCCAGGTCGTCCTTGTCCCACTCGATGAACGTGCGGTCCGGCATGGCGGCGTTCAGGATCGGGACGGTCTCGCACAGGGGACTCCGCGTGATGACGAACCCGCCGACATGTTGAGACAAATGTCTTGGGAAACCGATCAGCTCATGGACCAGCCGCAACAGGGTTTGCGTCACGGGGTGCTGCGGGTCCATGCCGGTCTCACGCACCCGCGCCGGTTCCAGCGGCGATCGGTTCCACCAGTCCAGCCGCTTGGCGAGGCGATCGACGGCGTCCGGCGACATCCCGAGGGCCTTTCCGACGTCGCGGACGGCTGATCTCGGGCGGTAGGTGATCACCTCCGCCGCGATCGCCGCCCGGTCCCGGCCGTATTTGTCGTAAATATACTGGAAGACCTCTTCGCGACGCTCGTGCTCGAAATCGACGTCTATATCCGGCGGTTCGTTCCGTTCTCGGCTGACGAAACGCTCAAAGAGCAGGTCGATCCTGACCGGATCGACCGCGGTGATCCCCAGACAGTAGCAGACGGCCGAGTTCGCCGCCGAGCCTCGCCCCTGACAGAGGATGCCGCGTTGCCGGGCGAAACGCACGATGTCGTGGACCGTCAAGAAATAGGGTTCGTAGCGCAGTTCGCGGATCAGCGCCAATTCGTGCTTCAACAGGCGGCGGACGTTTTCGGGAATCCGCCCCTCATACCGCCGGTCGGCTCCCGCCCAGGTCAATTCGGAAAGGTAGTCTGCTGAGGACTTTCCGGGCGGGCACAATTCCTTCGGATACTCGTAACGCAGCTCATCCAGTGTAAACTGACATTGGTCGGCAATGGACACCGTTCGCTCGACGGCCTCCGGACAGTCTGCAAATCGCCGGCGCATCTCCTCCGGCTCCAGCAGGTGTCGTCGGGCATTGGGCAGCAGCCGCCGCCCCGCCTCATGGATCGTGCATCGGTGTCGGACGCAGGTGAGGATATCGTGCAGCGACCGCCGGTCGGCGGCGTGGTAGCGGACGTCGTTCGCCGCCACGAGCGGCAGGCGGGTTTCGCGCGACAGGGCGTGCAGCCATTCCAGTTGCGCCGCGTCGTCGCCGCCGTAACACAACTCCGCCGCCAGGTAGGTCCGATCCCCGAAGACCTCGCGATAGCGATGGAGCCATCTCGCCAGGCGGGACGGGGGCGCGATGTTCTGGCGGCAGGCATGGGGATGCGAGTCGGCGCTATTCCTTTGAGGCGGCCGCGCGGGCTGAAGCCCGCGGCTCTTTGTTCCTGCGTTGTCTCTTGTCTGTGCACCTTCGATCCACGGCAGGCACACGGCCATCAGTCCTTGGGCGTGGGCCGTCACATCCTCGAACGTGATCCGGCAATCTCCCTTTGCGGAACGCCGTCGGCCCGTCGTCATCAATCGCGACAACCGTCCATAGGCGATCCGGTCGGGCGCAAGCAAAAGAACCGGCGGGGCGTCGACCGGTACGATCTCGGCGCCGACAATCAGTTTCAGTCCGCAGCTCTTTGCGGCCAGGTGTATCCGCACCACGCCGGCCAGCGAGTTCCGATCCGTCACGGCCAGGGCGTGATAGCCCAGCGCGGCGGCCGTCTCGGCGAGTTCCTCCGGATGCGAAGCCCCCCGCAGGAAGGAAAAGTGGGTCTTGCAATGCAGTTCCGCATAGGCGGAGCAAATGCCGGCTCGGCGGGCCGGTGGATCGGCCCTCCGGCCGCCACGGGCGGCCTTGAAGGGATGAAGGTGGAGCTTGGTGTTCGGTCGGTCGGGCATGGTCTAGTCGTAGGTGCCGTGCAGAAACCAGCCGCCCGTCTTCAGGTCGCGAAAGACCCAGAACCGCTGGCCGAGGTCGGTGCGGAGGCGAAAGTAATCACGGCGTATGTCGTTATTTCGCCACCAGCCGGTCTCCAGCCGCTCCGGCCCCGCCGCATCGGACACGGTGTATTCCCGCCCGCCATATCGCATCCATATCGGCGGACCATCGGGGACGAGCGCCATCACGCGAATCGGCTGGGGGCGGGCGAACAGCATGAGAGGCCGCCGGCCCGGGGGAGCGACGGAAAGGTCGTGGGTGCGATCCCACAGGCCCCGGGGTTCCGCCCGAGGCCGTGATTGTTTCGATGTCTTGGCCGGCGCGTTTTTCCCAACCCATGAAACATAGCGCACCGCCCGCTCCGGCTGGTGGTCGTCCACCGTCTCGGCTCGGACGACGGCCGCGTTACCGAGCCGGTTTGCGAGCCGATCGATGAGGGTTCCGACGGCTTCGTCGTCCGGCCGGTCGGGGTTCTCGAACAAATCGCCCTGGGCTGGTCGCCACAACGCGACTTCGGCGGCCGTCACCCTCAGACCGGTCGTGCCCGCTGAGAGGTCGACACGCTCGACATGGGCCGCCAGCAGCCCGAACAGGTGTCTTGCATGGCGACTCGGGCGCGACAGACTGACCCGGGACGACGACGCCGTACGGGTCTCAAAAGAGACGACAAGAAATAAACTCCGCGCCGCCACACCGCCGGCGACCAGTTGATCGCACAAGGTGGTCGTGACCCATTCCAGGGCCGCCATGACCGCGTCGCGCCGATCCGTCGGTCCGAAGGCCATCCGGACCGAATAGACGCGTTGCGGGCGCGGGGCGCTGACCCACTCCGAAGCCTCGCCCAGGGCCTGCCGCAATCGGAGGATCAGGGCCTGACCAAACCGGGACGGCAGCGTCGCCCGAGGCAACATCAGCAAATCGCCGATCGTGCGGATGCCGATCGCGTCGAGCCGGGTCGCGGTCCGTTCCTCCAACCGCAACATCGATGGTGGTAGTCCGACCAGATGCGGCACGGTCCGGCCCGGCGGAGCGATCACGGTCGGCTCCACCGCGCCATGCGCCAGCGCCCAGGCCGCTCCGACCGTGTCGGCAATCGCCGCCCGTGCCGGAATCCGCTGCTCCGCCAGTTCGGCCACCGCTTGCCGGACGATGTTCCGTTCTCCGCGAAACAATCGGGCACACCCGGTCACGTCCAGCAACAACGCGTCCGGTGTGGCACACTCGACCACCGGGCTGAATCGCTGTGCCCACACGGCCAGATGCTCCAGGGTGGCGGCGGCTTGTGTTTTGCATGTGGTGCGTTCGCGCGGATGGACGGCCTCCGAGTCGCCTGGCACCGCCCCTGCTTCAGCCGACTGCCCGTCGATGGGGCGAGTTTTTGGGGTTCTGTGGTCTTGCGGTTTCGGGTCCGTTGCCGGAAACGACAGACACACACACATCACTCGCGGCATCGTCCAGCTCCATCACAAACGGTTCGATCGACATTCCCAACCGTGCCTTGACCAACCGGACTCGAATCCGGTGTCGACTTCGACCCACCGATGGCGCCAGCGGTTTCATGGCTTCGTTTTCCTCCGCTTCCACCACCATTCGGATTGCCGCGAACTTCGTTGTGGCTTTGCGAGTGCCGCGTTCGACCAGAAACCCGACGCCTCCGCCGGCCTCCACGGCCAACTGCAACTGTCGTGCCGCCCGCGGATTAACCGAATCCAGCAGGCCCACCACGGCGCCTACCGAGCCGCACCGCAGGGCCTGTGCCATCGCCCAGACCGCCTCGCTCCATCGTTGCGGCCGCACGATCACCAGTTGCGACACGTCCACCCCCATCCATACCGCTGCCGGCGGATAAAACTCGCTTCGCCGATCGATCAGAAAAACGTGCCGGCCGCCGGCCGCTGTTGCCCGAGCCGCCATCAAGGCCAGCGACAGCGCCCCGACGCCTTCCGCTGCCGCAACCTCGCACAGCGTCCCCTGTGGCAGCCCTCCATCCAACGCCTCGTCCAGCGCTGCCAGGCCCGTTGGTATACAGTGGTATTTCCGAACATTTCCCGCCCTCGCTTCCCGTTCGACCAGCAATCGCTGCGCCACCGCCCGCCGCGCGGCGGCGGTTCCCGGTGTTTTGGCGTCCGTTTCCGCCGAGGCCACCGGCGGTCTTACGATGCCGTGCCATTTCGTTTCCGGGCGCGGACCGGTCGCCCGCGCCGGCATTCCAACCGCCGCCATCACTCAATCACCTTTCCCGACCGCGTGGAGGTCCCGCTCGGATATACCTAACATATACCGAACACACATCCAAGTCAAGGGATCTGTCAGGAAAATCTGCCCCCCGAGACAAGACAGAGGCTGCCGCGGTGGGCGGCAGCCTCTGGGTCATCGGTTCGATTTGAGTTTCGTTCCGCCTACGGAGTCGCCACGGTCAGATACTGAACGCTGAAGAGTCGTTTTTCGTCCGTCCAGACCCGCTTCACCGTGAACCCCGCCGTCGCGGCCAGGGCCGCGAACTCTGCCGGCGTGAACTTGTGCGAGCTTTCCGTATGGATCGTCTCACCCGCTGCGAAGCGGATCTCATCGCCGTTGAAACGAACGGTCTGGGGCCGTTCGCTGACCAGGTGCATTTCGATCCGGCCCGCCGCCTCGTTGTACACCACCCGGTGCCGGAAATGATCCAACTCAAAATTCGCCCCGAGCTCCCGGTTCAGACGCCGGAGGACATTCTTGTTGAACTGCGCCGTGACGCCCTCGGCGTCGTCGTAGGCCCGCTCCAGAATCGCGCGGTCCTTCTTCAGGTCCACACCGATCAGCAGCCCGCCTTCGGCCCCCACGATCTCGCGCGTCCTTTTCAAAAGCGCAGCGGCCCGATCCGGCGCAAGATTTCCGATGGTCGAACCCGGAAAATAAACAACCCGCTTCGACACCGGTGATTCACAGTCGGGCACGTCGAACGCCTGTGTGAAATCGGCGCAAAGGGGCAGGATGTCCAAGTCCGGATAGGCCGCGCTGAGCGACTCCGCGGTGGCTCGCAGATGCTCCTTCGAGATGTCGAGCGGCACGTAGGCCGCCGGCTTGTCGAGATGGTCCAGCAGGATCCGGGTCTTGACGCTGCTGCCACTGCCGAACTCGATCAACAGGCATGCAGGACCCAGCATCGGCGCGATGTCGCCGATCCGATCGCGCATGATGCCGAGCTCCGTTCGAGTCGGATAATACTCCTCCAGCTCACAAATCCGGTCGAAGAGGCGCGACCCCCGCTCGTCATAGAAAAACTTCGGCGGAATCTGTTTGGGATCACTCCGGAGGCCGCGCAGGACCTCGTCGCGGAGTCGGTCCGCCGCGGGTCGACAATCGCGCATCGTAAGATTTCTTGTCGCTTTCTGCATCAAATCTCCTGTGCCAAACGCAGACCTGTGACCTGCCAGCGTGCCTGCGGTGGGAAAAAGTTACGATAGGTTGGCCGCATGTGGGACCTTGGGGTCAGACAGGAGCCGCCGCGCAAGACCATCTGGTTGCACATGAACTTGCTGTTGTATTCGCCCAAGGCGCCCGCCGGCGGACGGTAGCCGGGATAGGCTGCAAAGGAACTCGCGGTCCATTCCCACACGTCGCCGAACAGCTTCGCCGGCCCGGCGTCACCCGCGTCCAGACGGCCGGGCACCGGGTGCAAATGGTCGGTTTCGAGGAAATTGCCCTCCATCGGTGTGGTTCGGGCAACGACTTCCCATTCGGCCTCGCCTGGCAGCCGCGCGCCAAACCAGCGGGCATAGGCGTCGGCCTCGAAATAGCTGACGTGACAGACCGGCTCCGCCTCATTCAGCGGCTGCATGCCGCCGAGGGTCATCGTCCACCACCGCTCGTCGCGTCGCTCCCAATAGAGCGGCGCGCTCCACCCCTCGGACTGCACCACATCCCACCCATCAGACAACCACAGCGATGGCCGTCCATAGCCGCCGTCCTCGATGAAGGCGACGAACTCGCCGTTGGTGACCGGACGTGTTGCGAGACGAAACGCCCTCAGGTACACGCCATGTGTGGGGGTTTCACAGTCGAATGCAAAGCCGTCACCATCGTGACCTATCTCCCGCACACCGGCGGCAAACGTCTGCCAGGTCAGCGGCGGAGGCGCGTCCGCCGGGGGCGCCGCCGGCGTGCGGTAGGCCGGACGAAGCGGATTGCACGCAAAGACGTGCTTGATGTCGGTCAGGATCAGCTCCTGGTGCTGCTGCTCGTGGTGCAGGCCGAGCGTGATCAGCGCGACGGGGTCTTCTGAAATCGCGTCCCCTTCACGCTCCATGAACCGCATCATGTGCGCGTCGATGTGGCGGCGATACCGATGAACCTCCTCCAGCGTCGGACGCGACAGAATCCCGCGCCGGCCCCGGCTGTGTGCCGGCCCGACGGCCTTGTAATACGAGTTGAACAGCTCTCGGTAGCGGGAATTCAACGGACGGTAAGCCGACATGTACTCATACAAGACGAACGTCTCAAAAAACCAGCTCGTGTGCGCCAGGTGCCACTTGGTCGGACTGACGTCATACATCGTCTGGACCACATGGTCCTCGACGGTCAGCGGATCGCACAATGCCTCGGTCGTGCGTCGGACAGCCTCGTATCGATCGCGAATGATCGGCAACGCGTCGGCCGATGGCGTCGCCTCGAGGGTCGCCGACGTCTTGCCGTTCGACGCGCGTGCATCACGATGTGGAGAAGGGGACATGGCTTCGCGCCGTCGCAAGTTGAGGGGAATCCCGCCCACCGCCGCCGACGGATGGGCCTCGAACAGATACTGAAGATCGCACCGAAGCCGCGACATTACGCCTCCGCTGCGAACGAACTCACGACACCATGCTACGCCGCATCGGCTCGGGACGCAAGGAGGCTGATTCTTCCCGGCCGGCCCGCACGGCGCTTATCCGTGGCTCTTCAGGCGAAGCCCCCGGGGCACGAGATAACGCTCCGCCAACTCAAACATCCCTTGCGCGAGCAGGGCCAGGCCGGCGGCCGGCAGCGCCCCCTGCAGGATTGTGGCATAGTCATTGAGCCGGATCCCTGTAAAGATCGGTTCGCCATAGCCGCCCGCGCCAATAAAGCCTCCCAGGGTGGCAAATCCGACGTTGAATACGGCGGCCGTCTTCACACCCGCCAGGATCGTCCGCGACGCCAGCGGCATCTCGACCCGCCACAATCGCACGGCGCGGGGCAGGCCCAGCGCGATGGCGGATTCCTTCAGAGCCGCGGGAATGCTGTGCAGGCCGACGCAGGTATTCCGAACAATCGGCAGAAGGCTGTACAGAAACAGCGCGACCACGGCCTGTGGAAAGCCGATTGCGTCCGAGAAATAGCTGACCGGTCGAATCAGCATCACGAGCAGCGCAATCGCCGGGATGGTCTGAATGATACCCACGGCGGCGAGGACGGGTTGCGCAAAGCGGGCGCTGTTGGCCGCGAACACGCCCAGCGGGATCGCCACCAGGATGGCCGCCCCGAGCGACACGAAGACCATCCACAGGTGTTCGCGTGTGTGCTGAATCAGGGCCTGCGCCACGCTCTCGTCGCGCACCGATACGTTCATCGACAGGGCATCTGCCAGGAACCCGGCCGCTACGCGAGACTCGCCGACGCCCTCGATCTCCACGCGGGCGTTCATGTCGATCATCGTCCGATCGTCGATCCGCCCTTCGAGGGCGCGCAACGCGGCCACGAAATCCGGGGCACGCTCGGCCAGGTCCGCACGATACACAAAGACGGCTTCGTATCTCGGAAAGTGCGCGAGGTCGTCTTCGAGAACACGGAGGTCCAGCACGCGAATCTTCGCATCGGTGGCGTACAGGTCTGTCACGTCGATCACCCCCTTGCCAATCGCTTCGTAGGCCAGGGCGTGCTCCAGTCCGCGGACGTCCTGTTGAGGCAATCGATAGCGCCGGGCCAGGCTCGGCCAACCGTCGCCGCGTTGCATGAACTCGTTGCTGTATCGGATGACCAGTTCGGGGTGGTCGCGGAGGTCGCTGATCGTGTGGATGCCCAGTTGGGCGGCGAGCGTCTCCTTCATCCCTATCGCATACGTGTTGTTGAAACCCAGGGGCCGGGTCATCGCCAGCCCCGCTGACTCCAGCGCGCCCCGGATCGCCGCTTCACCATGGATGTTCCGACCGGCGAATATCTCTTCCGTGAGCGTCCCCGTGTATTCGGCGTAGACGTCGATCTGCCCGGCGAGCAGGGCCTCCCACAGCAAGCGCGTTCCGCCGAGACCCTTGACATATTCCACCCTCAGACCCGCGTGCCGGGCCAGGTGCGCGGCGATCTCACCGAGGATGACCGACTCCGTAAAGGACTTGGAGCCGACCCGCATGGGGCCGGTTTTCGCCGGGACGGGGTATGACATCGCGGCCACCAGCGCGAAGGAGAGCAGGGTGCGTTGGGAGACGGTCATGCCGGCGGCCTTTCGAGCTCATCGAGCGGGCTTCGCTGGGCGTTGATGAAGCGCGTCACGA
>CAYQDV010000016.1:0-28015 GCA_964416295.1 uncultured Planctomycetaceae bacterium | reverse complement strand
TTCCTATAATATGCGATTCCCGCAGGCCAGTCAAGCCCCTCGAACACGCCGTGCGGGCCGATTCTCGGAGGCCGGAGAGCCACCGCCCCGGCTACGTCGGCCACGGGGGGCCGACGCTACAGCCCCCCCGGCGAGTCCGCCTGAACTGTCACGGACCGTGCCTCGGCGCGGGCGGTCGCGCGTCGATCATCGCCGGCGAGGCTTGGGCTGGTCCCAGCGGATGATCGCGCGGGCGCTGAGTTCCGCGGGGCCGCCCGCGAGGCGGCGGACGGAGAGCACGCGGATCCGCCGAAGCAGCGCGGCAAGGTAGCGGATCGCCCGGGGCGGATCGAACCGGCTGAGGTCGAGCGGCTGTCCGGGCGCGACCGGGATGTCGATATCCAACATCTCGCCGTCGCGGAGGACCGTCAGCGAAAACGCGCGGGCTTCGCCACGCTGGCCGTAGCGCTTGGCCACCTCCGTCGCCGGACGCGTCGTGGCCAGCGGGGCGCCCGCGACCGCGACGATGATGTCGCCGATCCGGAGTCGGCCTCGCGCCGGAGACACCGGGCTGATCTCGGCGACCACGGCCCGATGATCATCAGCCGCGTCCGGCTTCAATCCGACGCCGAGACGCGTCTTCTGTCGCAATCGCTGCGACGCCCACGATCGCCACCAACGGCCGCTCAGCGCGGTCGGATGCTCCCGCATGGTGAAGATGAGCAGACTCGTCAGCATACGCGACAAGGCCGATCCACGGACGTGGAGCCACTCGACGACCGGTTCGGAGCCTTCGACGGGCCGGCCCAACTCGGCGAACCCCTGCCTTCCAGCCAACACCGGGGCCTTGCCCCGCGCCGCCAGCACGATCGATTGGACGTGTCTTCGCGACGAGGACAGGATCAGACGCCCGTCAAGATTTCCCCAGCACAGTTCGATGCCGGACAGAAACGAGAGGGCCGGCCGTTTCGCCAGTAGTTCCCCCAGGGCGATCGAACGCACCTCGACGTCTTCGCACATTTCCGAGCGAATCGGCGCGGGCGTAGCGGGCGGCGCGTCCTCCGGGCCGGGCGCCGACAGGAGGCTCAGGAATAACTGCACAACGGGCTGGAGGCGCGCGTTGATCGCGGCGGCGTCCCGGGACTCCAGGATCAGGCTGAGCCGCGGCAACTCGTAACGCTTCTCCGACCGACGGCGATCCGAGTCCGCCACGAGGGTGAACCTCGGCCCAAGCTCTGCGGCGAGGTCCGATGACTTCGGACTCGGCGATGAGAGAAAACCGAGGAACAACTCGACGAGCGAGATGTCGGATGCGGCGCGATGCACGCCCAATTGCCGGTTGAATCGGGATGGATCGAACGATCCGGACCAGCACGCCAAGGTGGTGGCCGGAAGTCTTGATAGGTCGAGGCACGGTTCGGTCGAGGCGAGCGCCGGCGAACCGGCCGCCTGCCCGTGCAATTCGCACTCGATCCCCGTGGGCGTGATCGAGAAGCCGACGAGCAGGCGATTGGACCGGACCGCACCGGCGGGTTGTGCTCCCGACTCGCCCGACCATGAAACAAACGCGATTCCGGTTTGATCGATGGAGAGACGCGACTTGAGTCCGGCAAACTCCGATTGATCGGCGAGGCTCGGCCCGCGCCGACCCTCGAGCAGGCGAACGGTTCGTGCCCACACGCCGCTCGCGTCTGCCGCCGGGCCGAACACGAGAGTCCGGCCGCGCACGGCGAGGGCGATCCCGCCGCGGAGTGTGTAACGCTGGACGGCAGCCGCGCCGGACGCCGCCCGGGCGTTCCAGCGGCGCAGCAATGTACGGAGCTGTGTCTGCTCCGGCAACTCGGCCAGCAGGACACCGGCCTGCCAATCTCGGGGGCGCGCGGCGATGAGCGCGGCGCGGCGTCCGAGGACCTGGCTGATCGCCGCCTCGGGATCCAAGTCGAGCGAGGACTCGGCGCGGCGATGCCAGGGTTGCGTTGTGACGCTGGACTCGTCGGGCTTGCTGAGCTCGCGTACGACACCCCAGATTCCGAGGTGACGGAACTGCGCCCGAATGGCGTCCAGGTTGCGAAGCTCGACATAGAGCCGGGCGTCACCGGGGACGATTCGCAGCCAGTCCGCGGTCGGACCGTCGTTGTCGGCCGCTGTGACGACCGTGGAATAAAGACTCAGCGCCAGCGCCGCCGCGACGGCGCATCGAAAAGGCTGCTTGTGCATCGCGTCATCCTACCAGCGGCGACGGTCGCTTGGAACGGGTGGCACGGCGTTGTGTCGAGGCTGCGGCGTGGGGCGCGTCAGAATCGAACCACCTCCGAATCGGCGGTGTCAGGAGCAGGATCGGGCCGTGCCGGGGTGATCATCTCCCCGAACGACGGCAGGAGGAAGTCGAGGACCGACGGCTCGTCGGACGAATTGGCCTGTTCCGCGTTTCGGGCGTTGCGAAGGCGGAGCGACAGGCGGTCGCTCGCTTCATCCGCCAACAGACGGTTGATTTGTGCCCAGCTCTCCGCCGCGTCCTTCACGGCGTGGACCGTGGGGTCCACCATGTCGGGAACGGCCAACTCGACGACGGCCGGGGCTACGACCTTTCGCGGAGCGGCGGCGCGGTCGGACGGCCAGATCACACCGCAGAAAAACGCGATGGAGGCCGCTGCCGGCAGGCTGCCGCCTAGGAGCAGGCGGATCCGTCGCCGTCGACGGCTGCGGCGTGTCTCGATGGAATCGAACGGCAGGGTCGCGGCGACCGGCCGCTGCTCCGGCAGGGCCGCCAGCACTCGCGAGGTGAACTCGGCGTCGACGGCGGGTTCGGAGCGGTCCTGGGTGATCACGTCACCGCTGGCGCGAATCATCTCCACCTGCTGCTGGCACTCGGGGCATTGCAACAAATGGGCGTGGACCTCGGCGTTCATGTTGGCGGAGAGTTCTCCATCCAACCATGCGTCGTGAAGCTGCCGAACGTTGCGACATGTCAGCGACATGTTTCAGACTCCTCTACTGCTGTCGGTCGCGGGGCACATCCAACACGCGACACCGCTTCCACTTCCTCCGGCGCACTAGGCCGCGCCAATGCCACTGCTCTGCCGAACCACGGACCAGTCTTCGACCAGCTCCTGCCCGAGCAGCTTCCGCAGGCGCCCGCGGGCACGGTGCAGGTGACTCTTGACGGTCGAAGCAGGCATCTTCAGTATCTCACCGATGTCCTGACAGTTCAGCGTTTCGCGATAGAACAACAGGACCGTCGCTCGCTGCGGCGGTGACAATTGATCCACCGCCTGCCAGATCACGCTTTTCAGCCGAGTCGCCTCTTCGCTGCTGGCCACTTCTTCGCAGACCGATGCATTCGGCTCGCCGTCGGGGCCGGTCGACGCGAGCGTTCCGAAGTCCACGTCGCCGGTGTAGTCGCGCTTGCGGCGCATCGCGTTCAGGCAAAGCCGATAACCGATGGTGAACAGCCATGTGCTGAACCGGTAGGAAAAGTTGAACGTGTCCAGGGCCTTGAAGGCCCGGAGGAACGCCTCCTGACAGATGTCCTCGGCATCGTGTCGATTTCGGACCATCCGCCAGATGAATGCGTGCAACCGTTCTTGATGGGCCTCAATCAAGGTGCGCGCGCTCTCCGCGCACCCACACTGGGCCGCCTCAATCAGCCGTCGCTCTTCGAGCGCGACCGACCGTCCGATTCCGGTCTCCCGTCCGTCCATTGGTTTCTCACTCCCATTATACTTACCGTTCGGCTGGCGGTCGCGGGTTTTCCGGCCAATTGCGAGAATTCTTTTACGGGCCTAATATCCTGCCATGGCAAGAGATACACACCGCAAGACCGCCGGTCAGGCGCCGCGCATCACCAACAAGAAGGCCCGGTTCAACTTCGAAATCCTCGAAAAAGTCGAGGCCGGCATCGTCCTTAAAGGCACTGAGGTCAAGAGCTTACGTGCCGGCGACGCCAGCTTGGCGGAGGCCTATGCCCGTATCGACGGAGAGCGGGCGACGCTTCACAACTTTCAGATTCAGCCCTATAAACAGGGCAATCGCTTCAATCACGACCCCAAACGGGTCAAGGACCTGCTTCTGCACCGACGCGAAATCCGCAAACTCGCGTCGAAAATCCAGATTCGCGGCCAGACCCTCGTCGCCCTCAGCGTGTATTTCAACGACGCCGGCCGCGCCAAGGTCGAACTGGCCCTCGCCCGCGGCAAGTCCCACCGCGATCGCCGACAGGACGTCCGCGCCCGCGAAGACAGACGCGAAATGGCCCGCGCCGAGCACCCCGGCGCGCGACGATAGGCTATGTCAGTTTTCAGTTTTCAGTCCGTGCACCGTCACGCTTCCTCGGGTGGGGAGCGCCGGCGTCCCGCCGGTGTCTGAAGAGGCCGGGTGCCACTGGCGGCTTGTCCGCCAGTGTCCCACATGACCGGTGATGCCGCCACGACGGGCGCGTGCCACGGCCACGCTCGCGTGGCCGTGCGACTGGCCGCGCGCCTCCGCGCCACGCTCCGCCCGACGGGCAGGGCGCCAGAGAAGTCAACAAAGTAGCCTGACCCCGTTTCCGCTCGGGGAATCTGTCTGCCGCACCGGGGGTATCCCTTGACAACGGTCGATTGCGTATGGATGATTGTTTCAGATTATACTGAAACTTCCGACGTAGCGATTGCTCAAGGGGATATCGCCATGGCCGAAAGGACGCTGGATGGATCGCGGGCGCTGTTCATTCGCCGCTGGGGGGAGTTGGCGAGCTACTGGGGTATCAGCCGGACGATGGCGGAGATTCATGCGCTGCTGTTCGTGTCGACCGAGCCGGTCTGCACTGACGATGTGATGTGTCTGCTTCAGATCAGCCGCGGCAACGCCTCCATCAACCTCCGCTCGCTGGTCGACTGGGGACTGATCGACCGGGTCCACCGTCGCGGCGACCGGAAGGAGTATTTCACCGCGCTGACCGACGTGTGGCGGATGTTCGAGACGATCGTCCGGCAGCGACGCCGGCGGGAGATCGAGCCTATTCTCGACACAATCGATCGTTGCCGGGAGATGGCCCGGTGTGATCGTGTGGCGACCGGCGGCGGAGACCGCAAGGACACCGAGACCTATCTCAGGCGGCTGGAGGATATGAACGATTTCCTGCTGTCCGTCGGCTCGATGGTCGACCTCCTCGTGAAGGTCGGCCCCAAGGGGCTGAAACACGTCAGCCGACTGATGCGGAAGATCGCCGTCTGAAGCGTGTTCGATGGTCCCCGCGCAATGAGACGTGACAGAACACTACGACGCGGCACCCTCTCCCGCCGCCTCTTCTTCCGCGCCGACGATACGGGCCTTGACTTCGCCGCCGCCGGCGAGACGCAATTCCAGGTGCTTTCCCGTTCGCGAACACGTCATGTGGATCGTCGTTTCGGGCATGTCGAGCACGTGTGACTGGCGGCAGGCCGGACAGGTAAATCGTACTTGCATCGTGTTGCATTGACCTCGCGTGTGATGGGCCGACCGCATCGCAAACGACCGGTGGAAGACGGGAGCCGCTCAGCCGGCGTTCAGGCCCGTCTGCTCGTTGAACTGCTCAATCAATCGGTCCCATTCGTCCACCTGGGCGAACATTTCCGCCCAGAAATCCGGGTCCCACAGTTTCCGCAGGTCGTCGATGCTTCGCTGCTGCTGTTCGACCCAGGTAAAATACTTGAAATTGTGCAACGCCTTGCGGTCGGCAAAGGTCAGTTCCCGCATGTGGTCGGAGCCGACGCCTTCGAGGTAGCGGCCAAGGTGCCGCGCCGCCGTCGACGCGTCGTAGGGTCCGCACTGCCGGCTCAATTCGGCCAAACGGCTCTGATAAAGATCGGTCGAATCGGTCAGGCAGGTGAAGATGACGTCGCGGCCGTCCAGGTCGAATAGGTCCGCCGTCTTGATCGCCGAGATCAGGTTGCATATCCCCGAGATGCCCAGCAGGGGCAGTTGGCGGACCGTGTCTTCGGGCACGCCCATGGTCGCGAGGCACTCGTGCCCCGCCGGTTCGTTGAAGAGCCGCAACAGCGCCAGGCATTGTTCGTCGTCCACGGCGCAGACGACATCGGTGTTGCGGACGTTGTGAATCCAGGGCACGTGCTTGTCGCCGATCCCCTCGATGCGGTGGCCGCCGAAGCCGAAGCGGAGCAGCGTCGGACACTGGAGGGCCTCGGTGGCGACGACGCGGATGCCCGGGTGTTGCGTCCGGAGAAAATCGCCCGCGGCGATGGTGCCGGCGGAACCGGTGGCCGAGACGTAGGCGGCCAGGCGAAGTCGATGAGCCGCGGGCTTCAGCCCGCGCGGCGCCTCCTTTGAAATACGATCGTATATTTCCTGGATGACGCCGCCGGTGGTGTGGTAGTGCCAGACGGCGTTGCCGAACTCCTCGAACTGGTTGAAGATGACGCAATCCGGCCGCGTGCGGCGGATTTCCCAGCACTTGTCGTATATTTCCTTGACATTGGACTCGCAGCCGGGCGTGGCGATGACCTCGGCGCCGATGGCCCGGAGCCAGTCGAAACGCTCGCGGCTCATTTCTTCGGGCAGGATGCCGATGGCGTGGCACCCCAGCAGGGCGCAGTCAAACGCCCCGCCGCGACAGAAGTTGCCCGTGGACGGCCAGACGGCTTTCTGTGTGGTCGGATCAAACTGCCCGCTGACCAGCCGCGGCACGAGACAGCCGAAGCCCGCCCCAACCTTGTGGGCGCCGGTGGGAAACCACTTTCCGACGATGCCGATGATCCGGGCCTCGACGCCGGTCAGGGCTCGTGGAAACTCGATCCAGTTGCCGCGGTTGAACAGCCCACCGGTCTCGACCGGCTCGTTCTTCCAGGTGATGCGGAACAGATTGAGCGGATCGACGTCCTGAAGGCCGACGGTCTTGAGCCGGGCCTTGATGCCATCGGGAATCGACGACGGATCACGCAGTTGGGCAAACGTCGGGATCAGGATGCCGCGCTTGCGACAGCAGGCGACGGCTTTGTTTAGCGACCCTTCGTTGACTTGCATCAGGAGTATGTCCTCTCGTAGGGAAAGTCGCACTCGTTCTCACTCAGCATCCGCATCGCAACGTGTACCGGCTGGGTCGACGTCTATCGCACTCCCAGATATTTCCATCGCCGTCTTGATGTCCTTCAGGCCGTTGCCGGTGATGACGGCGAGGACGTCCGCGCGGCTGTCGATCACGCCGTCGACGACCGCCCGTCTGATGCCGGCCACCGAAGCCGCAGCGGCCGGTTCGGCGAAAACGCCGCCGAGTCGGGCCGTGGTCTTCATGGCCTCGGTGATGTCGTCGTCGGTGACGCGGACAAAGACGCCATCGGTGGCGCGGACGCCCTTGACGGCCTTGCGCCAGTTGCGCGGCACGGGCACGTCGATGCTGTCGGCCAGCGTCGAGCCGGTAAAGTGCGGCGGCAGCTCGCCGGTCTCGAAGGCCCGCGCGATGGGATCGACTCCGGTGGCCTGCACGCCTAATACGCGCGGGACCTTTGCGATGAAGCCCAGCTTGTGCATCTCGATAAGCCCCTTGGCGATGCCGGCGACCGTGCAGCCGTCGCCGACGCTGACGGCCACCCAGTCCGGCTCGCGGCCGGCGGTCTGCTCGGCGATCTCCAGGCCGCAGGTCTTCTTGCCCTCGACCAGGTACGGATTGATCGCGCAGTTGCGATTGTACCACCCGTTGCGGTCGCACTCGGCGGTGCACAGGTCATACGCCTGGGCATAGGTGCCGTGGACACGGCGGACCTCCGCGCCGTAGATCAGCAATTGCGCGACCTTCGGTTCCGGCGCCCGCTCCGGGACGAAGATGGTCGCCGGCAGGCCCGCCATCGCCGCGTAGCCGGCCAAGCTGCTGGCGGCGTTGCCGGTCGAGGCACAGGCGATTCGCTCGGCGCCCTTTCGCCGGGCGTCCAGCACGCCGATGCTCGATGCCCGATCCTTGAAGCTCGATGTCGGGTTGCGTCCGTCGTCCTTGAGCCGCAGCCGGCCGCAGCCGGCCCATTCGGCGAGCCGCTGGGCCTCGATGATCGGCGTCCAGCCGACCGGCCAGCCGAACGCCTCTTCGTCCGGCTCGATCGGCAGCAGTTCGTGGTAGCGCCAATGCGTCCGAGGGCGATGCTCCAACGCTTCGGCGGTCATGCTGCGGGCGACCTTGGCGAGATCGAATTCGATCTCCAGCACGGCAAACGGGTCGCCGCACGCCGGGCAGGTCCCCGCCGAATGCGGGGCCTCCGTTTCGCCGCCGCACACTACACAGGTCAGTCTCGATACGAAACGCATCATGGGTTCGCCAACCCGGCACCGTGCGCGGAGCAGAGTCAATCGGTTGCGGGTGTCGGCTCGATGACCGTGGCGCGGGAACAGTCGTCTAGCGTCAGATCGACCAGCTCCCCGTCATCCTTTTCCAGGCGCAGGCGTCTGAGCCACAATCGCTTGTCCTTGCCGTGGGCGTACCAACTGCCTGTCGGGTGGGCCTCGCACCACACGACGCGGCCCTCGACGGGGGTGCTCCAGTCGCCGTCGCGTGTGGTGATGTGTTGAACAACCCGCACACGATGGCCCGTTTCCAGCGGGGGCAAACTCATCGACTCAACTCCCTGCTTTACACATGCCGTGCGGATGGCATCCGATTGTTCGCGGCATCGCCTCAGCGTCCGCCGCCTCGGCCGGGGGCGCCGACGGCGAGTTGGTCATGATATCCGCGCGAACGGTCTTCAGCCAACCCCCGGCGCCACCGCCGTGAAAGCGATCCGCTCCGTTTCGCAACGTGGAGGGCGAGACCTCCGGAAACAGCGATTTATGCACTTGACCGATCTCCGGTAGCGGCCTAAGACTATGCGTCGTCCGGCTCGCAGGACGAACGCGGGCTTGTCGGAGACCCGGGAGATCAACCCTCCGGCCGGTATGTCGGAGCGAGCCGTTTGAGCCGTCGGTGTTGGCGCGACTGGCGGTTCAATTCGCATCCAGAACGCGGACTTCTGAATCAGGACCACGGACATGGCCGGACCGGCGGTTTCCGTCATCATTCCGACGCACAATCGAGTCCCGTTGTTGCGAGAGGCCCTCGATTCGGTGCAGGCCCAGACCTTTCGCGATTACGAGGTGATCGTGGTGGATGACGGTTCGGATTCGCCAATCGAACCGCGGATCTCCGACCACGCGACGAAGCCGAGGGTTTTTCGACAGCCCAGTCGGCGCGGCCCGGCTGCCGCTCGGAACCGCGGTATCCGCGAGGCGGTCGCCGATACGGTGGCGTTTCTGGACAGCGATGATCTCTGGTTGGCGAACAAGCTCGAACGTTTTGTGAATGCCCTCGCGTCAGACCAAGGTCCGCGGATTTTTTACGGTCCGATGCAACCGGTGGACTTTCGAGGGCGAGTGGTACCAGGCCGCACCAAGCCCTGCCACCGCGGGCAAATCACCGAGAAGCTCTTTTGCAGCAGCTTCGTTCATGTGCCGACAGTGGTCTGCCGGAAATCGCTCTTGATGCGCATGGGGGGGTTCGACGAAGCGCTGCCGGTTTGCGAGGACTACGACCTGTGGCTCCGCCTGAGCGTCGATGAGCCGTTCGGCCTTCTGGATGAGCCTCTGGCGCGGCGGAGGCTCCACGCCGACCGCCTGAGCAAGACCGACATGAGCCACAATCTCACGGTAAAGGCCGAGGTGCTGCGGCGGTTCTATGAATCGAAGCGCACCAACGGGCATCTGGATCCGGCCCTGGCGACGCGCCGGCTTGCCCGCGCCTGCTATGTCGCCGGCCGGGCCGCGTTCCGCGAGCACCGGTTCGGCCGGGCGTGCGAAATGTGCCGGGCCAGCCGGACCTACGGCGCGGCGTGGGGCCGGACGGTGCCGCTCGGCTGGGCGTCGCGGGCCTTCATGTACGTCTTCGGAAACGGCGACGCGGACCTGCCGTCGCCCCCAGAGGTCGTTTCTACCTGAGGATCGCGTCGGTTTCGTACACCCACCCGGGCGAACGTGGACCGACCCAGGCATCCGTGTCTATTTTAGCGACAGAAACTCGACCATGTGTTCGTCGTACATTTTCTGGGCGGCCGGATCGTACATCGGCAGCCGCAATTCGTTGATGACCCGGGTCCCCATCTGGACCCATTCCGCCCAACAGGTCGAACAGACGTGCGCGAAAACCTTCTGGCCCAGCTCGCCCTTGAACGGAGGTTGCTCCAACCGCTGACCGGAACCGCTGCAGCGACAGCAGGACCAGCCGGCGTCGCCGCCCGCCTGGGTCTTTTCGACCGTTCCGGGCGCCGTCGCCCCCAGGTCGGTGAGCATATCGCCCATAGTCTTCATCGCTCGAGCATTGCCAAGCTTTCGTGCGGCGATGCACCCGCTGCGCAGCGTTTGAATCGCCAGTTCCGTGTCGCCGCATTCCTTCTGGGCCGCGCCGAGCAACTCGTGGGCCTTCAGCCGCTGGCCGTTCAGGGCGAGAACCCGCTGAAACGCCTGGGCCGCGTCCGGATACTGCGCCGCCGCCATCAAAGCCCCGCCCAGTTCAAACTGGGCGGATTCGTTATTGGGGTCTTTTTCCACTACGGCGCGAAGCTGGTTGATCGCTTCGATCGTGACCTCATCGGACATGGTTACCTCGTGTCGCCGTATGACGGCAGGCTGTGGTCCTTCATCGATCGCTCTTCGAACTTCAGAGCGAGCGGCGCGACACGCGTCACGCCACCTGTCCGGTTGCAAAGCCGATGCCTCCGAACACAACTTGGTACATTGTCCAACATTCGGCAGCGGATGTCACGCCCGGCCGACCGAGTCCGGAGCGAAGATACTCCTTGGAGCCAGTGGCTTCGAGCATCGGATGCTCGCCGGATCGGAACTGAGGAGCGCGGGTGCCGTGCGGAGGTGGCTGTCCGGGCCGCTTTCTTGCGGGCGCGGTTCTGTTCGGATTCGCTACACGGCCGCCTCGGGCGACGAACCTGCCGGGCACCCAAGCGGGCGATCCCTGCTGACAGCGGCGATGCCCCGAATCACCGGGAGAGCGCCACCGCGGTCACCGGCCCGCCGTCGCCGCAGCCCGCTCCTCCTTCGGGCGCGTCTTCCACCTGCGATGAATCCACAGGTATTGCTCGGGCGCGACGCGGATGAACGCCTCCATCGCCCGGGAGTATTCCTGCGTAATCCACATCAACGGATCGGGCCGATCCTCCCACTCATGCGGATAGATGATGCGGTTTACGCAGATTTCGTATTCAAAGCGCGGGCTGATCCGCCGGGCACAGCCCACGAGGATGGGCACGTCGTGGTGCATCGCCAACAGGCCGATCGACTTGTAGGTCGACGCCTTCCGCCCGAAGAAGTCGACGAACAGCCCCTTCCGCCCGGCGTTCTGGTCGGCGATGAAACAAAGCGCCCCGCCGGATTCGATCACGTCATCCGCCGAAGCCGTCGCTCCCTTTTTGTAGAGCAGGCGCAGCCCGCTCCGCTCGCGGACATCAAGCAGATAGCGATTCAGGTATTCGTTGTCCAGAGGTCGCATGACGGCGACGATGTCAAACCCCAGCGTGGCCAGCGTGAACCCGAGCAGCTCCCAGCTTCCATAGTGCCCGGTCAGCATGATGCACCCACGGCCCCGGAGCAGCGCGCGGATGGCCTCATCAAGGTGGGTGAGCTGGATATGCCGCGGCGAGGTCCAGACGCTGATCAGTTGCGGCGTCCGCAGGGCCTCCACCGCCATCATGGCCAGATGTTGCATGGATCCGAGCGCCGTGGCGGAGACGCGGGCTTCGTCCCAGTCGGGAAATGCCAGACGAATGTTGCGCTCGGCGCGGTTGCGATGTTCCCTGAATTTCCCGAGCAACTTGTTCGCGCCGGCGGCGGCGCGAATCGTCCAGCGGAGACTCGGCAGCCGCGTCACCGCCGCAGGCACGCGGACGTCCGGCAGCGCGTGGGGAAGGTGAAACCACACGGTGCCAAGCCGCCGCATCATGAGCCGATTGGACTCGACGGAGAACATCGACAGCACGACGGCGATCGTCCGTAGGCCGAGATACTGAAGATAGTCCACCCATTGCCTGCGCCGCTTCATGAGCGATGATTCTAGCGAGCTGTTCGCTGTCCGACAGAGCCGCGCGGGCGCGGAGCGGAGCAGCAGCGGCGAATTGTGCTAGGATGCCACATATGACTTGGAACCGGTATCGTCCCAACCGACGCGCGGTCTTCGCGGTCTTGATGGTCGCGTCTGCGGCGGCGTTGCTGCTACCACCGACTTGGACCGATCCGTTGAAACACGTGGTCCAACTCCTGGTGCCAGCGCAGCACGCGGTGGATCATCTGGCTCGGCAGGCGTCGGCATCCGTCGCCGATCTGGATGACAGCCCCGCAGTCCGGCGCCTCGAGCGTGAGAAGCAGGCCCTGATCGACGCCCGCATCTCCCAGGATGCCCTGATCGACCAACTACGGACCGACCTGCGCAAACTCAGCGCCCTGCGCCATGACAACTATATTCCGCGGAGCACGCCGTTGCTCCACGCCAACGTCGTCGCGCGCGACATCGTGGCATTGCGCGACGTCGTTTTGCTCAGCCGCGGCTCGACCCGTCGTGTCGGCCGCCAGGACTGGGTCGCGTCCCGGTTCTTCGTCGACCACGGTCGGACGAGCGGTCTGAGCGTCGGCCAGGCCGTGCTCGCCCGGGAGACGCTGGTCGGGCGTGTGGAGTTGGTCAGTCCCTACATGTCGCGCGTGCAGCTTTTCTCCGACGTGGACGCCCGCCCCATCGAGGTTCGCATCGGCAACCTCGCCGAAGACAAGTTGGAAACGGTGGACTATGTGTGCAGCCTGCACGGCCGCGGCGCGGGGGAGATGGTCATTGCCGATGTGCCCTACGCCGCGCTGCACACCGAGGACGCCTCGGAGCGGGGCGCGACGGGCCGGCGGATCCGTCCGAGCGACTTCGTCTACACGGCGCCGGCTCAGTTGGGTGTTCCGGTCCCCATGGTCATCGGTCGTGTCGATCGGTTTGAAGTCAATCCGAAGAACCGGCTGGTCTACGATGTGATCGTGAGACCGGTCGTTTCTGCGGACGCGCTCGACGACGTCTACGTCATCCCCGTGGTCCCCGTCGGGCCGATGCTGCTGACAGGCGAGTGAGCCGGAGCCGCCGCGCGGCTGCCGAACTCACCTTATCTGGAAGCAGACAACCCGTGTTTCAGGCGGCCGCGCGGGCTGAAGCCCGCGGCTCGACCCCTCGCGCAGGTGCGACTGATCCTACCACGTGTACTTGACGGTGTAGCGGATCGTCACTTCGCCGTCCTTGTCGATACGCACGGGGAAATGGATCGTGCGGGAATCGATCTTCTCGTAGGGGTGCGTCTTTTCCGTGATCCGCCAGTTCACCCAGCGGTAGAGGTTCTCCTTGACGATGACGTCGACGGGGTCGTCCTTGTGGTTGCGGAGCTTGATCTCGATGGTCTCCTCCATCCAGTCACGGCGACCGTCAAACTTGAAGTCGATCTGTTTGCGATCGCCGACGACGTCAAAGGCCGAGCCGAGCTTGATCAGAACCGTCTCGTCCTTTGGCGTGTGGTCGATCGTGTCCTCGCCGATGAACTCGAGCGTCTCATCGGCCGGATCGAGCTTGCTGACGCGGATCCGCCCCGACGGCAGCGGCATGCCCATGTGATTCTGCCTGCTGTTCTTGAATCGTAGATAGATGTCGACTTTCTTGTTGGCTTGTGTGCCGTAATTGCGATCCGTCATCGGATTGGGGTAGAAGCCGCGAAATCCTCTCGCCAGACCGTAATAGACCAGCACCTTTTCGCAGGGCACGCCGTGCGCGGTCGGGAACAGTTCGATCTGTTTGGTCGAGCGGTCGGGCAGCGTGGTCGGGCGGCCGAGGGTGTAGAGGTGGTATTCGAAGAACGCCTTTTCCTCGAAGCCCGCCACGCCGGCTTTCATCGCCAGGGCCGCCCGGGGCCGCATCACATCGCCTTGCCATTGCGGCTGCGGCGCTCGATGCACGTCACCCGCGATCAGCTTGAGTTTCGCGTCCGCGTAGCTCGCGCCGGACTGGTTGATGATGCTCACCCACGCTCCGATGTCGAGCACACCCTTGTTCGCGTTGGCGCCTTCGGCGAACACCACGTTGTAGTCCGCCCACCACGTGACGGCCTTGGTCTGATAGGTGACGCGCGTCCGGTGCGGGCCGGGCTTCTCCGTGACCACGTCCCAGACAAGCGTGGGCTTGGTGATCAGGCCGCCGGGCAGTTCGGGAAACCGGACGTTGGAATAGCCGTTGATGACTTCGATGCCCTTGCCGGTCTTGAGCACCAGACCGCCGGCAGTGCTGAGCAGTGTGCCGGTCAGGGTGCTGACCTTGTCGCCGCGGACCTGCTCGACGGTGATCGGCTTGTCGAGGTAGCGCTCCATGAGTTTGGCGGTGCTCACGAGGTCATACTGATAGTTCTGTTCGAGCACGCGCGTCGTGTCGGGGTCGGTCAGCGAGGCGAAGCTCACGGTGGTGGGATCGATCCGGGCCGCCACGTCGGTGAAGCGAATCGTGGAGCGGTCCTCGGACAGGTCGACGGTGCGTTCCTGCTTGACGACCGCGTAGCCCGGGATGGCGTCCCAGAAGGTCTGCCGCGGACCCTGCGACGGCGGGACGGGACGGTAGAACTCCGGCGGGATGGCCCCCGGCCGGGCGGTGCTGTAGATGGTGAGAGCCGTCTTGGAATCGGCGGCGTCCTCGGCCGCGGCGATGGCGGCAAGGGGCCATGCGGCGGCGATGCAGGCCGCGAGGACCAGCATCGCCCAGCGGATCGGACGGTTTCGCAAATCGCACATGGTGGCATCCTCTCTTGTGATGGTGCTCGGTTCGGCGATCAGTATAACCCTGTCGCTCACCCTATGTGACGCCCGCACGGGCGGCGGAGTTCCCTCGGCCGGCAAAAACGCCCAACATCACCGCGGCGAGGCCCCGCCACGGCGATATAGTGGCGGACCATGACCGAACAGACCCGCGACACCATCGAACCGGAATCGGGTCGCGGGCCGCGCGCGAGAACGGTCGCGCTCATCGTCCTCGCCGGCACCGCCGCCGCCGTGGGGTGGGCCTCCCCGACGTCTCTTGTCATCGCTGCGACGGACGGCCTGATCGCCCTGGCGATCCTGCTGGCGGCTGCCGGATCCGGCCTGTGGATTGTCCGAGGCCTCGGGCTGCATCGGGCAGAACTCCGCTGGCAACTCATCGCGGCCACCACGCTGGGGCTGGGGTGTCTGGCGCTCGTGGTACTCGGACTGGGGACTGTGGGCGTCCTCGATCGCCGCGTGTGGGTCGCGCTCCTGGCGGCGGCCGCGCTGAGCGGGGTATGGCAGGTGCGTGGGCTGATTCGCACCGGGACGTCCCCGACGGACGAGGCCCACGCCGGCCGCCTCCGCTGGCTCTGGCTCGCGGTGATCGGTTTCGCGACGCTCGCAGTCGCGGCCGCGACGGTGCCGCCGGGGATTCTGTGGCCACCGGAGGGCAACGGCTACGACGTCCTGGAATATCACTTCGCCGCGCCGCGGGAGTATCTCGAGGCCGGCCGGATCGGCTACCTTCCCCACAACATCTACAGCAACTTTCCGTTCAATGTCGAGATGCTCTACCTGTTGACGTTCGTCCTGCGCGGCGACCCGGTCGCGGCCGTATTCAGCGCGAAACTGCTGAACCTCTCGCTCGGCATTCTGTTCGTGGCGGCCGTCTGGCTTGCGGGTCGGGAGTACGGACCCCGGAGTGGCATCATCGCGGCGACCGTCGCCGCATCGTGTCCGTTTCTGACCTACCTGTCCGGCATCGCTTATGCCGAAAACGGCATGCTGCTGTTCACGGCCCTCGCGCTGGCGGCGTTGATCCGGGCCTCCCGCGCCGCTGGCGGAACGGCCCTGCGTTGGACCGCGATATCCGGACTGGCCGCCGGGCTGGCGTGCGGCTGCAAGTATACGGCCGTACCTATGGTGGCACTCCCGCTGGCCCTTGTGACCGTCCGCATGGCGAAGCCGAGGATGCGCGGATCTGCGGTCTTCTCTCTGTGCTGCCTGGCCGCCTTCGTTCCGTGGCTGGTCAAGAACATCGTGTACACCGGCAACCCGGTCTTTCCGCTTGCTCACAGCGTGTTTCACGAACGGCCCGGCGTCTGGAGCGAGGACGGCGCCGCCCGGTGGCACGAGGGTCACTTGCCTGATCCGAAGGATCGCGACGTTGGCGGCCGGCTCGGCCAATCGTGGGGCGAGGTCCTTGCCTCGCCGATGTTCGGCCCGGCGATCCTGCTTTCGATGGTTGTCGGCGCGTTGGGCGTGTTCTCAGAACGGTTGAAATCGCACCGGCGGCACAACATGAGCCGGAACGGCGGGTTCGAGGGTCGCCGGACGGATGTCGGCCCGCTCGCCTGCGGGCTGATGCTCATTTCGGGGATCGTCGTATGGCTGACGGCAACGCATCTGGTCGAGCGATTCGCCGTCGTGCTGCTCGTTCCCGCGGCGGTGATTCTGGGGCGCACGCTGGAAGCGTGCACCACAAGGCTTGTCCGACTCCTCGTGATAGGCGTGCTGCTGATCATCGTGGCGATGAACCTGCGAACGACGCTGTCGCTGTGCCGCGACGCGCACGTGTTCGAGCTCGCCTCGCAGTCCGACGCGGCGATGTCCATGATCCGGGCCGGCGAATGGAGTGGGCAGGCCCATCTGCCCGTGCTGAATCAAATCCTGGAATCCGGTCGGAAGGTGCTGATGGTCGGCGACGCGCGGCGCTTTTACCTTCGCCCCGGAGCGCATTATTGCGTCGTGTTCAACAACAACCCGTTTGCCGATGCCGCGGCTCGACGGTCCCCACGGCGGCTTCTGGAGTGGCTGCGCGAACAGGGCTATGACGCTATCTACGTCGACTGGTCCGAGATGCACCGGCTGCGGGGGTCGCGATACGGCTTCTGGAAGTCGATCGATAAAACGCTCTTTGAAAGATTGACGCGCGTCGGCCTGCGGCGGGTGCGAGATTTCACGTTTGGCGCCCGGCCGACCGTTTACGCGACACTGTTCGCCGTGCGCGATTGAGCATTCGCCGGAGCTCGGTCAGCGCCCTACAGCGCGGGCGCCAGGCTGAGCATGAGGATGCAGAAGGTGACGAGGACGACGAGTGTGCCGGCGATGGTGGTGATGCCGGCGACGCTGGCGGCGCGGAAGCCGACGGCCTTGGCGGTCGCGACACACCGGTGCCGGCGAGCGACGTAGGCCCCCATCGATATACAGATGACCGCGATAAAGACCCCATAGAGTTGAGTGAGGAGCGAGACGGCCATGCCGGGGCCGATCCCTGCGGGATCGCTCAGGTTGTTCAGCATCATCATCAGACCCACCAGCGTGCCGAGCAGCCCGGTGGCGAGCGAGAACGCCGCCGCCAGTTGGAAGAACGTGACGGCGTCTTCGGCCGTCTTGCCCGGCGTCGGTTTTCGGGCGATCCAGGCAAAGGCGTCGATGATGCCCGCCCAGCCGTAGACGGCCATGAGGATCGTCATCGGTACGACCACCACCATCAGCGCACTCGGCAGATTGAGAAAAGTCGCTCCCGCGCGGCCGACGCCGACTGACGCCACCAGACCCCAAACGAGAAAGAACCCGATCACGCCGACAATCGCCGAGATCACGTTGCGATCGCGATGTTTCGGGATGAGGGTGGCGGGACGGCTGTCAGATTCGATGGGCGGCATCTTTCCGGTCCTCCTGGCTGATCTACCGTGCGACGGCTGTGTCGATATCGGTTGCTGCACGGCGGGCGATGAGTTGCGCTCGGTGGCGACGCCAGGCGTGTCCGGCCGGTCGATGACTGGCGTCTTAAGGCCGGTTGTTATAGGGTTCACTAGGTTGTTTGTGGCGCCGCGGGATTCATCGACACCGTCACCGCCCGCGAGCAACGACGCGCACGTCTGTCATCCATCCGTGCCGAGCAGCGTCTCCAGTCTGTCCAGGCCGGCGTCGATGTGTTTCAGGCTGTTGGCGAAGGAGAGGCGGACGTGGGCGTCCATTCCGAAGGCCGCGCCGGGCACCAGCGCGACGTGCGCCCGTTCGAGCACGGCGGCGCAGAACGCCTGCGAATCACTGACGCCGAGCCGATCGTAGGTGCCGGAGACGTCCGGGAAGGCATAAAACGCCCCGCTCGGGCGGACGCATCGAACCCCGGCGAGGGCATTGAGCCGAGCGTGCATGTGCCGGCCGCGACGATCGAACTCAGCGCGCATCCGTTCCACATCATGCTGGTCGCCGGTGAGGGCCTCGACGAGGGCGTGCTGGACGAAGGTCGGCGTGCCGCTCGTCGTGTGGCTCTGGACGCGGCACATCGCCTTGATGATCGGCGTCGGGCCGGCCGCGTAGCCCACGCGCCAGCCCGTCATGGCGTAGGACTTGCTCGCGGCGTTGAACGTGAGGGTCTTCGCGTACCACTCGTCGCTGACGGCGGCGAAACTGAGATGCTCGCGCCGGTCGCCGTATCGAAGCCGGTCGTACATCTCGTCGCTGAACACGACCAGATCACGGCCTGACAGGACCGACGCGATGGCACGCACCTCGGCCGGGCTGTAGGCGAACCCGCCGGGATTCGACGGGCTGTTGAATATCACGACCCGGGTCTTGTCCGTAACGGCTTCGGCAAACTGCTCCGGGGCGATTCGAAGGTCCTTGCCACCTCGCGGGTGCAGCACGACCACGTCGGCGCCGCACATACGGGCCTGTTCAGGGAAGCTCACCCAGTACGGGGCAGGCAGCAGCACTTCGTCACCCTCGTCGAGCAAGGCGGTGCAAGCCAGAAATAACGCCTCCTTCCCGCCGACCGTGATGATCGTCTGCTCCGGCTGGTAGGTGAGTCCGTTGTCGCGTTTGAGCTTTTCGCAGACCGCCGATCGGGCCTCCGGGATGCCGCTGGTCGGCTTGGCGTAGCCGGTCCGGCCCTCATCGATGGCCCTCTTGCAGGCGGCCTTGATGCGGCTCGGTGTATCGAAATCCGGTTCTCCCGCCCCGAATCCGATGATGTCATGCCCCGCCCGCCGCAGGGCCGCGGCCTTCGCCGCGACGGCCAGCGTCGCAGATTCCCTTACCCGTGATACCCGCCGTGACAACCGCATCGTCGCCTCGCATTCGGGATCGCCCCGTCGATGGCCCCGGAGTCGTACGGGACGGGCCGGAGGTTCACCGCTATAATCGGACCCAAGGGCCGGCGGCTTGACTTGTCGCCGCGATCCCGGCGGCCGCGTCGCATTGCGGACCGGTCGAAAGCCGACACTGTAGCGCCCGGCCAGCGCAGCGGCAACGCATCCGAGGGCTCACGGCCCCCATAGGAGAACCCCGTTCATGGCGAAGACGCGCGTGCTGGATGTCGGAAACTGCGATCCGGACCACAGCATGATCCGGTCCATGTTGATGCAGCATTTCGACGTCGAGGTCGACCGGGTGATGTCCGTCGATGAGGGGCTGGCATCCATGCGAGAATGCTCCTATGCGCTGGTGCTGTTCAATCGTCTGATCTTCTCAGACGGGAGCGAAGGCATCGAGTTGTTGAAACGCGCCAAGGCGGATCCGGCACTCTCCGAGATCCCGATCATGATGATCAGCAACTTTGCGGACGCCCAAGCGGCGTCGGTGGAAGCCGCTGGCGAGCCGGGTTTCGGCAAGCAGGCGATCGGCGACCCGGCGACGCTGGAAGCGATTTCCCTCTACTTGCCCCGGAAGTAGCGGAGGGCCGCATCAGGCAGTGCGTCCCCACGCGGGTCGCGCCCCCTGATAGCGACGAGGCCGAACTCGCGTTCTTGGGTCCGTCGATCGACGAATGGTGGTGCGGTCGGCGACACTGCCGCGGCCTGTGGTCTTCGTTGTGCCCGAGGCCAACTTCCTAATGGAGGCCCATCGCTCTTCCGGTATGGTGCGGCAACCGGGAACAAAGGCGATGCGTTATCGGTCGATCGGTGCCTCGAGCGGCCACTTTAGAAATTTTTTTGTCGCCGGCCGATCTCTATTCCTTTGCTACAGCGGGTGTTACGTTCGTGTCGTGCGACAGCCGGCCGATCTGTGCCGTTTTTGCCGGTTTTTGGATTTGCCTGTCTGCGTTCCCGTGCTATATTGAACATGGCAGGATAGTGAAAGACTCCCCCCCGCAAGACTCTCGACGAGAGTTGCCCTGCCCGCAAGATGGTCTGAGAGCGGCCATCGGGCGAGCTTGAAAAGAGCTATAAACGATACGCGGTAGCAAGACCGACGGTGGGTCGCAGGTTCGGTGCCAGACGCCGAGCGATCTTCTCCCCCACCGGTGCGTTTTGGTCACGCGCCGCCGATGTGGCCCTTGGAGGCCACGGGAGTCCTTACATGGCTACGTCGCACGCCAAGCCTTTGCTCGGTCCGCAGTCGGTCATCCCTGAGACGCGGCAGCCGTCGCCGTCGATCCTTCGCAAGCTGAGCGAACGAGATCGGATGCAGTTGGACCGCGTCCTCTCGAATCCCGTCGAGTTCATCGGTCACGAATCATTCGCCAAGGCGCGAGCGGCGCGGGACTTGTTCGGCCAAGAGGTCCGCGGCGAACGATCGACACGCCCGTGGTGCAACGCAGCCGAGATCGACTGGTCGCAGCTCGATACGCTGCGCCGGCCCGGCGACAGGCTCACGATCGATCAAGAGCGGCGTCTGTTCCTGCGGCTGAACTATGCTCGTTACCGCATATTCCGGCTGATCCGGGCACGTTGGGGCAAACCGCTGACGGCGCGGACCACATCGGAATTGCTCTGGTGGTCGTGCCAGGCCGACGAGGCCAAGACGGTGATCGTGCGGTCGAACATGGCGCTCGTGCTTGCTATGGCAAAGCGGACAAGGCTCTGCAACGTCGACTACGCCGAATTGATCAGTGAAGGCAACATGGCGCTGCTTCGCAGTGTGGACAAGTTTGACTGCGCGCGCGGTTTCAAGTTCAGCACCTATGCCTGTCGCGCGATCCTGAAAAGCTTCAGCCGTGTGGCCCTTCGAACAGGCCGCTATCGCAGCCGCTTTCCCATGGAATTCGATCCGTCACTCGAAAAGAGTGAATATCTGGAGGAGCAACGTGCGTTACGCGAGGCTCAATGTGTCGAGGAGATACGCGGTATCCTGCACACGAATCGGGCTGAGTTGAATGAGGTCGAGGCGACCGTTATCAAGGCCCGCTTCGCCATAGAAGAGATCCCCGGCATGAGTGGAGACGGTCCCAGGACGCTGGAACAGGTCGGCCTGTTGATCGGTGTGACCAAGGAACGCGTGCGGCAGATCCAGAATCGGGCGCTCGCGAAATTGCGAACCGCGCTCCAGGAGGACTTTCTCGCGGCTTAGCCGGCGACGCGCAATAGAGTGATTGCAAACCCGGACCCTCGTGCGGCGGCGCCACACGAGGGTCCCCTCGTTTCCGGGCGGGGCGCGAGGGGTCTGACTCGGGGAAGCTCCGGCTGTACGGTTCGACGGTGATGGCTCGAGCGACGATACCCGATGGAAAGCATTGGCGGATCGCCTTTGCCTCGAGCGCAACCGCCGGCCGGAGGATGACGATGCGTGTGGTCCACGATATCATGGTGGCCCGAGTGTGCACACTCCACCTGGACGACTCGGTGCGAACAGCAAAGGTACTGTTTCAGAAAGAGCGGTTTCACCATGTTCTGATCCTGGAACACGGCAAGGCCGTCGGCGTCCTGTCCGATCGCGATGTCCTGAAGGCGATCAGTCCGTTTGCGGGACACGCCCTCATGGAGCGGCCCCAGGACGCCGGGACGCTCAAGAAGCGCATTCATCAGATCATGACACGGCGACTTGTGTCTATCGCTCCGGAGGCATCGTTGGCAAAAGCAGCGGAGGCGATGCTCACAGAGCGTGTGTCCTGCCTGCCCGTAATCGACGGCGAAGGCCAGTTGTTGGGAATCGTGACGATCCGCGACTTGATGACCTGGGCTGTTGAAGTCGCCGTGGGGCTGGAGTCTGCGGCAACGGCGGCAGCTTCGGGTGCCGCTTCAAGTCAAGAGTGCTCTTCCTTGCCGGCACCGTAGCGCCAGCCCGACCGCGACGGCTGTCGGTTGGATTCAGTCGGGTCGATGGTCCGTTACGGCTCGAGGGGAGCTTTCTCGTCCGGCGGTGCCGGCCGTGCGATGGAACGTCCGTCGCCGGCATGGGCGATCCGGACGCGCCGCCACGACCACGCTCGTCCACTCGGAATCAGCAGGCTTGCACGAGTCTCACCTTCCCGCGCCAGCACTTCGATGCCGCCGTTTTGCAGGTCGATGCGGGCAATGCTCTGCTGCACGCCGACGTATTGGTACCGGCTTTCGGCAGCGGAAGCGCGAGGTCCCGCGTCAGAACGGGACGTGGCCATCAACCAGGTCCCCGACACGGCGGCAAGGACCAACGCGAACAACAGGCGTCTCCATGATGCGCTCATCCGAACATCTCCCGAGAATATGTGGACACGGGGTCGACCGAGAGGGCGACGAGGCGATCCCTCTGCGTCAGGCCCGAAAATCACCCGGACACTTCATCATAACGCAGGTTTGACAGCGACGGTTCGATCCCTCCGACACGCAGCGATTCGGCGGGCAACTAACCCGGACGGGCGTTGTGGCCGATTCCTGAGGGGGCGTTCCGAGTGCGTTTCAAGCGGGGCGGTGGCACCGAGTTTCGAGCAGGACCAGCCGACACGGTCAGACGACTTGACACGCCTTTGCGACGGACTGTCTGAGGAAACCGATGGCGGAGAATCGACCGAAAATCCTGGAAGTTCTCCGCGATCGGAAGACCGAGGTCGCGGATCGCGCGTTTGTCGAGGCGCTGCGCTACCTTGATGAACCGCAGCTTCAGACTGAGATCGTCGAAATCCTTCTGCGCCGAGGCCGGGATGAGGGGCTCAACGCCCTGCCTGCGCTCTTCGACCACGTCGACGACCAGGCACAGGCCATCATCGTTGACCACACCTCCCGGCTCTTTGCGGCACTCCGCGCCGGAATCCGCAGCGGGAAGGTACAGACCCGATTCAACACGCTTCGGATCGTGCAGCAGAGTCGCAATCCGCGGCTGGCCTACCTGCCGGCGCATGCGATGCACGATGCGTCGCCGCGAATCCGGATGACGGCTGCGGCCGTACTTCTGGAGCTTTCGGATATGTTCCGCCTTCGTCAGACCAACACGCGGGCAACACTGCAGACGCAGTCGGACGGCGGCGAGACCTCAAGTCACTCGGCGGCCGCAGCAGTCGATCATCTTGCACAAGAGCAGCAGTTTCTGGCCACGGCATTGCGCGAAGCGCTCTCTTCCTTTGAAAGCCACCACCAGATCGAGGTGGTGGAAGCTGCGATGTATCTTGCCGAGGAGCTCGAGGAGGCCCTATTCGACCATCCGTCGTCGCGGCGCGGCAAGTTGACGCACGCGATGCAGGAAGTTTTCACGAAATCTCTGTCGCCTCGGCTTGCATCGTTCGCGTACATCGCGCTTCGATACAGAGACCTGCGCGGACGTGTTGTGTCGAGCCTCGCCAACTGCCGCGACGCGGCCTTCTTCGCCGAGTTCGTCCGATATGCGTGGTTGGCGCGAAGCCCGTCCATCGGCCGCGCCCTCCATAGCATCCACACGCTGTCGTGGCTTTCCGATGAATTGGAGGCCGTATTCTCCCTGCCGTCAGACGTAGCCGTCCGCCTTCCGGCGTGGCTTCTCTCCCTCGGAATCTCAACGGACCTCAAGGTGTCGATTCTGAATCACGTGTTCCTGCTTGACAACCCCGCTGCCCATCGCGCCGCGGCTTGGGCGCTGATGGCCATCCGGACCGCCGCGGGCACGCGGACCCTCAACGTGCTGCTGGAAAGCGATGATGTCGAAGTGCGCAACGCCGTGCACCATGAACTGGACCACCGCAAGCGACACGCCATTCAAAAGAATGACGTGCCCGCAGGACGTCCCGCGGCATGGCGGAAGCTGCTGTCCACCGCAGGGCTCTCGGAGACCTTCAGTGACCTCTGGGATGACTTTGAACGCATCGATCCCGCCTTGGCAAGGGACGCCGGATTCGACGCCTTCACGTTTGTGCCGGGGTTTGCCACTCAGGTCCGCGTCCACCTCCTCGGCCGTAAGCCGCAAGAACGTCTCCGGGCCTTGAAGCTCGTCTTGACGTTGCGCGTTGCGGAACAGTTCCGAAAGGAGATCTTTGGTCTGGCGCAGGACGGCGATCCGAGCACGCGGACGGCGACGATGACGGCACTCGGTCAAATCGGAGATCCCACGAGCCGGCGAATCCTGGAGCGGGCACTGAACGATGGAACCCCGTCGGTCGAGGCGGCTGCCATCCACGGGTTGGATCGAATCGGCGCCGACCGCCGTGACGAGCTGATCAAGCGAAAGTGCAACGCCGAAGATGCCCGCGTTCGGGCTGCCGCGGTCCGCGCCCTGCTTCGAATGAGGAGTTCGGACGGAGCAGCCAACCTGATCTACATGCTGAACGACCCCCGACCGCGACATCGCGCCGCGGCGCTGTGGATTACCAAGCGGCTGCAACTGACGACGGTGGCGGACCGCATCGCGGAGATCGCGAATACCGACGTAGACGAACGAGTGGCGCGGACGGCGATCCATGTTCTGAAGACGTTCGATCGCCTGCGCAGTCAAGCCGCCCAGCGGCCGGCGGCCACCGGAGGGACTCTGTGAAATGAACCGGTTTGCACTCCTGCTTGCTCAGACCGGTCGGTCGACGTCGCTCAAGGGGCTACGCCAAGCGTTTCCTCGGGAAGGGCGAGATTCTCAAGAGATGCTGAAGTCGCTGGCGGTCGTGCTGGTCGCTTTCGCGATCGCCATCTTCCTGATCTGGTGTGCCCGGTATTTCCACGGTGGCGTCCGCCGGTCACCCGTGGCAAAGGCGTTAAGGCTGTTCTCTCAGTGTCTGAGCCAGCTTGGCGTAGGATTTACCGACCGGCTCCTGTTACGCATGGTCGCCAGGCACTGTGAACTGGAGCAGCCAACGGTCATGTTGTTCAGCCCTACCCTGATGGACCGGTTTGCCGGGCGTTGGGCCGAACTCCTGCCGGTGGAGGCACTGCGACCGTGGGCGACCCGCAGGATACGTGGCGTGTCTTCCAAGCTCTTCGGCCCTCCATAGACTGACGAGCGTCAGCAACCGTGGCATCGATCCGCCCTCCTGCCGGGACGCTTAGGATGAGCGACAGAATAGCCTCCCGGCGGCCGCGGCAGCGATGCTCCTATGGTCGGCCAGAGGTGTTCCGAAACCGGGAAGTCATTTGATCTGCGATCCTTACCGCTTCCTCACGGCGAACAAGTCATACGTCAACGCCCGCGATCGGAGCTGAGATTCGATCAAGGCCAGCAGCACACGCCGTCCGCGGAAGCCACGCGAGGCCCACCACCCGAGCTTGCGCATCTCCGCTCTACCCTCGGCCAGCGAGGTCGCGATTGGCTGCGAAGCCTCCTCGTGCCACGCCACGTCGAATCCCGTCTCCGAAAACGCCTCGACGTAATCGTTTCCGGACCAGAGATGCACGTTGCAGTTGAACTGGCTGGGCAGCGCGTTCAGCAACCGCACCGGCGCGAAGAAGGATTTCGCGTGGGTCGTGATGTCGCCCAGATGGAGCGTTCCGTCCGGCTTCAGGATACGGTGACACTCCACGAGAAAGTCCCGTTTGTCCGCATAGTGCAACGCGGACTCAAGGTTGAGAATCACGTCGACCGAGGCGTCCGCCAGCGGCAGGTGGTGCGCATCTCCTTGGATAAACGACATCCGATCGGCGCCGCGGGCATTGTCCCGATGGGCGGCGGTCACGCTGGACCAGAGATACTCCAGACCGATCGTCTGGCGCGGATGATACCGCTCATAGATCCACCGGACGGGGCCGCCGATGCCGCACCCCACATCGAGCACGGTGCTGTCTGCGTCGATAGCCGCATTTTTCAGGAGACGCCAGACTAAGGCCTTCTGATACCCCGCGAACGCCCCGCAGCCCGGTGACTCGGCATAGCCGCAGTTGTAGGCCGCCAGCCCGTGGGCCTGCGTGAGGTTCCAGTTCGGCTGGTAGTGCGCCTCCATCGTCCGCTGTGACATCACTCGGTTCCCGAACGGGGCGCACCCATTTACGCCGACGGGAGTATAACGTCATTGCCGTTCGGATGCCGCATCCTTGACAGAGCGCCTCGATGGTCCGATCGTCACTTTGGAAGGAGACACCACCGTGCCAGTGCCAGCGGCTTCCATCCCGGGGCAGCCCGATCTCTCCGTCCGCATCGGTCACCTGCGCTTGAAGAATCCCGTCCTGACCGCGTCGGGTACCTGCGGGTACGCGCGGGAATACGCCGCCTACGTCGATCTCAGCCGGCTCGGCGCTTTTACCACCAAGAGCATCACCGTCGAGCCGCGGCGTGGAAACGAGCCTCCGCGGCTCGTCGAGACGCCGGCCGGCACCGTGAACGCCATTGGCTTGGCCAACATCGGGCTGGAGGCGTTCATCACGGAAAAGATCAGCGAAATCGCAACCCTCGGGACGGCGGTCCTTGTCAACGTCGCCGGCCATTCGATCGACGACTATGTCCGCGTCTGCCGCCGCTTGGACGAGATCCCCGAGATCGCCGGCATCGAACTGAACGTTTCCTGCCCGAACGTCGCCGACGGTCTCACCTTTGGAACCGATCCGGCCCTGTTGGCCCGGTTGATGGAGGCCGTTCGCCCGGTCGTGACGCGGGGCGTCCTGGTCGTCAAGCTGTCGCCCAACGTAACCGACATCTGCGAGACGGCCCGGGCCGCCGTCGACGGCGGCGCCGACGCCCTCTCGCTGGTCAACACCTTTCGTGGCATGGTCATCGATATCGACAAGCAAGAGCCGGTCCTGGCCAACGGCGCTGGCGGCCTGAGCGGACCGGCGATTCGCCCATTGGCGATCCACCTGGTTCACCGCGTGTATCGTGAAGTGGCCCGCGAGGCCGCCGTCCCGATCATCGGCATGGGCGGCATCCGAACATGGCAGGACGCCGTCGAGTTTCTCCTTGCCGGAGCCACCGCCGTCGCCGTCGGTACGGCCCTGTTCATCGACCCCACGACGCCCGTCCAAATCATCGACGGCCTCGCCGCCTACCTCGCCGACCGCAACCTCGCCGGCCCTGCCGAACTCACGGGCCGCCTCCGCGTGGGCGCGACCTGACGCTTGCAGTTCCCACACGTCGCGGCCATAATCCCGCGGTCTGGTAGCCATGCGAGCCGACGCCGCGACCGTGCGATACGGCGGATTTGTCCATGGAGGCCGATCATGCCCCTCAAACACTCCATCCAACGAATCTCGAAACTGCTGATCCTTCCGCTGGTCCTTCCAGCAGGCTGAGTGATTTCGGGTTACTCCTCGATAAGCGGTCCCGCGCCGGGTTTTCGTGCCGAGGCCTCCCGAGAGGAAGACCTTCCCCTCGACATGAAGCCCGGTGACGCCTTGATCGTCGCGTCCTCCTATGGCGACATCGACATCCAGGCGGATGACACAACCAAACCGCACGTCCTGGTGTCGCTCCAGGCGCACGCCCGAACCGAGGAAGACGCCCAGGCGCTGCTCGATCAGTACCACCTCCGCACCGAACGGACGGCTCGCGGCGTTCGTCTCGTTCTCGACGGAACGCCCCGGAAATACCGAACGGCCTTCGGCGTGACTGAGATCAGACCCCGCGTGCACTTTGACGCCGTCGTGCCGGCGAAGTCCAAACTCGACGTCAGTCTTAGAAGCGGTCGCATTCAGGCCGGCGGGCCGTTCGGTTCAGCCGACTTGTCCACGCGATTCGGCACGATCGATTTGACGGACGTCGCGGGCGATGTCTCCGTCCGGACACGATCCGGCAGCATCGCACTGCGTCGCGTACACGGTGACACCGTCGATGTGCAGACCGGCTTTGGAGCCATCCGGCTGGCGGAAATCGACGCGGGCTATGTCCGCGCGGAAACGAACTCCGGCCGCTTGACGCTCGAGGACATCGACTCGAAGCGCCTGATGGTCACGACCTCCTTCGGTCCCCTCAGCATGACCCGGGTCAGCGCGCAGGT
>CAYQDV010000015.1:18836-28457 GCA_964416295.1 uncultured Planctomycetaceae bacterium | reverse complement strand
TCTTTCAAGGGTGGCCCGCGCCCACCCGCCGTTTGAGTTACGGTATCATCCGTCGTGGTGGCCAGTGCCCACGCTACCCGGCTCTCTGCACGACGAAGGCCGCGCGGGCTGAAGCCCGCGGCTCCTCCAGTACTCAACATCCTCCTGCAAGCACACACGCTACAAAACTCGGCACGTCTTCGAGACCGACGGAGCCGTTCGGCATCGGCTGCACGTCCCCGGCGCAAACCTGCTGGGGGGTGCCGTTCTGGTTGATAAGCACGGATACGAACGAGGCGATGTCACGCCCGTCGACGACACCGTCGTTGTTCATGTCCGCCGACGTACAGAGGGGCGGCGGGCGGAGATCGGCGACCCAGCCGCTGCAGCCCTGTGCATTTCCGCCCCAGCCCGTGAGGACCAGCCCATCATCGGAGATGCCCGTTGCGAAGGAGAGGCTCCAGCCCGTCAGGTTGAGGCCGAAGTCATTCACCAGTACGTTGGTGAGGCTGCGCATGCCGTTGGTCGCGTCCCAGATGAACGCTTCGTCGGGGCCGTTGGGGCCGTTGCTGCCACCGAGCACGATCGAACCATCCGCGGACACGGCCAGACCCTGGCTGCGGAAGGGGGATCCACCGGGGATGCTGCCTAGGCCGACCATGCCGGTGGCCGCCGTCCAACGGAACGCCTCGAGCACATTGTCCGCCCCGTAACTCGTCCCCACCACGACGGATCCATCAGCCGAGACGGCGATCCCCAGGCTGGTGTTGTCGCCCGGCAGAAACCCCAGGGCGACCATGCCGCCTGTCGTGGTCCAGCGAAAGGCCTGTTCGCTGTTGTTGGGTCCGCCGACGCTTCTTCCGACCACGGTCAAGCCGTCGGCAGAGACATCGAAAGCCCGACTACGCTGCGCGCCGGGCGGAAAGCCCAGGCCCACCATTCCCCCGGCGGCAGTCCATCGAAAGGCCTCATTATTCAAGAATCCGCTGGCGTTGCTGCCGACTCCCACGACAACCGAGCCGTCATCGGAGACGGCGTTGGCGAAGCTGACGGTAAGCCCACCAGCAAGGTCGCCCAAGGCGACCATTCCTCCCGCAGCCGTCCACCGGAAGGCCATATTGCCAAACCCGCCGGCGTCGCCGGGGACGCTGGCCACGCCCACGACCACCGAGCCGTCGGCCGAGACGTCAGCGGCCGAACTCGCAAAGGCCCCGCCGGGAAGGTCGCCCAGACCCACCGGCCCGCCGGCGGCCGTCCAGCGAAAGGCCTGATCGGTCTGGCCGACGACCACGAGACCGTCTGCGGAGATGCCGCTGGGTAGCGTGGAGGAGATTCCTCCGCCCGGCAGCTCGCCGGTACACGTGAAGGACTGCGCCCACGCGGCGGGGGTGCCCGCCAGAAGGACGGCCGCGGCCAGGATGGTCAGTGTTGTTGTCTTTGATGTCGTAGACATTCCGTTATTCCTCTCCATGGTCAATTGAGTAGGAGCCGCTGTGCGGACCAATGCATTCTCACAGGTCCCGCAGGGTGGGGATTGCACACTCCTCGTTTCAGTTCCCGCTCCAATCTTCTGGGTGGGCAATGCCCACCCTACGCGGCTTAATGACCTCGTCCGTTGGTTCGTCCAATGGCTCGCCTGGCGCTGTGTCTATGGCGCCCGACTTGTGAGCGGCTGCGAGGCGCCGGGCCTCGGCCGTGTGCTTGTCCGCAAGTTCGGGGTTCTTTTTGGCTCGGCGGTAGAGTTGGGCCAGGCATTGATGCGGGAACGGCTGGTCGGGAGCCTGCTCGGCCGCTACGTTGAAGGCCCGGATGGCCCAGTCGATCTGGCCGCTCTCCGCCAGTGCCATACCGAGATGGATGTGGGTCTGGGGTCGATAGTGCTGGAGCGCGATCGACTGCATGTGCTCGTGGACGGCCTCCTCCGGTCGCTGCTGCTGCCGGTAGGCGACGCCCAGACCGTCGTGCGCTTCGGCGCAGTCCGGATCAATCTCCAAGGCCTTCTTGAACGTCTTCTCGGCATCCTTCCATCGCTGGCGGAAAAGATAGACGGCACCGATCTGGGTCTGCAATTCGACCCATCCCGGATTCGCCTGTTCGGCACGGGTCAGGTGTTTCAACGCCTCGTCGCCATTGCCACGACGAAACTCGATGACACCCATATAGAAGCTCGCCATGGGTGCGTCGTCCTCATCCGTGAGGAGCGCCTTCACGGTCGTCTCCGCCTCGTTGAGCTGACCGAGGGCGATGCGAGCGCCGGCGATGGCGATCTTCGCACCCTTGTCGTCGGGTTTGCGTCGCAGCACGTCCTCGTATTGCTCGATTGCTAGTCGGGGCCGGTTGGTCGTGGTGTATATCTGTCCGAGGTTTCGGGCGCGGTCGATGAAGACGCCTTCGGGAGTGGTGTTTTCGAGGTATCCGAGATCGGCCAGCCGCTCGAGCATCTTCTGGGCCGTCCACGGGTCCTCTTCGATGTTGTCGTCGGGTGTCGTGTCGCCGTCGCCGTCGTAGGTGTCGATCTCGTCGGCCGTCGGACTGAGGGTCTCGAAGATCTGGCGCAGGGGCTTGCCGTCCATATCACGTGCGGCCGGCAGACCAAAAAGGGACAGGACGGTTGGCGTAATGTCGAGGAGGGAAGCGCCGTAGACTCGCTGGTCTTTCTTGATGTTCGGTCCCTTGATGGCCAGCACGCCGTAGGGTCGATGCCAGGCGACGGGCTGGCCGTCTTCGATCTTGCTCGATCCTTCCGGGCGGAGGTGGTCGGAGTGGAAACCGTGGTCGCTGAGGAGGATGACGGTGGTGTCGTCGCCGGCGAGTTCCAGAAGCCGCCCCAGCATCATGTCGTGAAAGCGGTAGCAGCCCGTCATGACGTCCTTGAATCGCTCAAACTCCTCGTCTGAGAGGTGCTCGGCCTTGGGCGGATGGTATTCCATGAAGCCGTGCCCGATGCGGTCGACGGCGTCGTAGTAGATGCCGAGGAAATCCCACTCCTGGGTCTCCATAAGCCAGGTGGCGGCGGCGTGAGTGGTGGCGCACTCGGCGAGGAGGACGCGGAGTTCGTGAACCTTGGGGTCGTTCACCGCGTCGAACTCTCCGATCTTGGGGATGAAGGGGCCGATCTGCATCGGTGTGGTGGCCGCGGGGTGAATGCGCAACTTGCATAGCGGCTCGAGCAGGTCGGCGGGGTGGACGGAACCCTTGATCTTGGGCCAGGGCTGGTCCGGGGCGTTCGTCGCGTGGGTGAAGCGGTCCGTGACGACGAATCCGTTGATCTTCTCGGCGGGGTGACTGGCAAACCAGTTGATGACGCCCGCCTTGAGACCCTTCTCTGACAGGATTTTCCAGACGGCCTTGCATTTACGCGAGGTGCTGGTGACTGGCCGGAGGTTGCCGGTCGTACCGTCGGGTTCCGCGAATCCGAGGATCTGATGCTTGTCGCCCCACTTGCCGGTGGCGATGGAGGTCCAGAGGATGGGTGAGAGCATCGGCGTGAGGCTGGCAACGTTGCCCATCACGCCTTCGTTGATGAGCCGCGTCAAGTGGGGCATTTGCCCCTTCTCGATGAGCGGATCGATCATCTTCCAATCGGCGGCGTCCCAACCGATGAGCAAGACACGTTTTGCTAGGCGTTCCGACATAGGGACTGCTTCCGACGGCTTCGACCCAGCGTATCGTCAGCTCGCAACGGAGGCGGGGCGATGGCGGCCCGCGGAAGAAACGATGGATTCCGCGGGCAGCCCCCGCCGCACAGGAGGTCACGATCTCGATACGCACTGCCGCAGGCGCGCACGGCCAGCGCTCGATCCGCAGCCGCTCTACGACGGGCGCGATTTGGGTCTGGGCCACTCAGGGTCGGAGCCGCCATTACGATCGCGGCTCTGATTCAGTTGGCTCGGCGGCGTCGCTTGCGACCACCAGCCAGAGCTGCTGCACCGAAGGCGAGCATGGCCAAGCTGCCCGGCTCAGGCGCACCGGCCGCCACGGGGACACCCACCTGCGTCTCATAGCCCCACGCAAAGGCGTCAAGAAGAGCAGCGGTGCGGACGACGCCGACCCAGCCGTAGTGGAAGCCCGGTCCGCCGGCAAGGTCGCCGATCCGCACGCTCAGGTAGGCCGGCACGCCCTCGGGGATGAGCGAGGCGCCGGTGTTTACGTCGCGGACGTTGGCCTGGAAAGAGCTGTAGTAGTTGAACTCCCACACCCCGGCCGAGTCCGGAACCGTCTGGCCTGCGGACAGGCCGAGCGCTAGCCCAAAAAAGCCGGTATCGCTCTGAATGCCCGTCTGAGCCAGGCCGATGACCCTGGCGGGGATGCTGTAATACCCGGGGAACTCTGCTGTGACCCGGAAGGACCGCGGACCGGGTAACGGGCCATAGTAGCTGGGATAATTCGTGTTGCCCTGCTGAGCCGCCGGCAATTGGATGTAGAGTGCGTCCGCGAAGGTATTGCCGCCCCAGGTGAAGTGGGCCGGGTCGCCGACGGGGGCATTGTCGAATCGAACCGGCACTGCGTAGGCCTGTGTTCCGGCTGCGACGACCGAAGCTGCGGCCAAGGCCTGGACGGCGTGTTTCGATCGCCTGTGGATCCGCCGCCTCCGCTCGCTCTTCCTTCGTTCCCGTTGTTTTGCGCTCATTTCGCGCCTCCTTTCAGGCTGCCAAGGTGCTCCTCGGGAATCAGGCCACGCGGCCGGCGTGCTCACACACCGTTTCTGATTCCCACCATCCAAGCGCTATCGTACCCGATCCGGACCGATATTTCAATAGAAAATCTTCCGCTCAGCGGAATATTTTTCGCCGCTGAACCGTCTTGTAGGTCTGGACACGAGCGGCATTTAGCCGTATAGTGGGGGGGATGAGCCGAATCGAACGTGAAACGGCCGGTCCGACGACGGCCGGCGAGCAGCAGATCGAACTCGAGGCGAGGATTGGCCGGGTCGGCCGGAGCCTGCAGCGGTCGCTCAGCGAACTGCTGGAGGCCGTCCCCGGAGCGCCGAACCGGCCGGTGCAGCTTTCCAGGGCACTTGGGGTCAATCAAGACCTGGCGGGCAAGGCGCTTCTCGCAGCGAGCACGGCCGATCCGCTGGCGGCCACTCACCTGATGCCGGGGCCGGAGGCCCTGCGCACGCTGGCGAAGGCCGCGCGTCGAAAGCGGGTCGATTCACGGCTCGTGGGCGGCGTGGAGGATGCCGTTCAGCAATTCGACGACCTGCTGCGGGGCGTTGTGGGCGGCCGGTCGGAACTCGACGCGATCATCAGCGCGTGGCTTCCGGGCACACGGGAGAAGTTTGAGCTGGCCAACAAGCGGGCGATGTTTCGAAGCGTGTCCAACCTCAAGGGGGTGGTGGCCGATTTCGGCGTCCAAACCGGGATTTTCGCCCCTTCGGGAAAAGGGGACGACTGCTGCAGCGTCATCGGATTGTACGGGCTGGTGGGACTGAGGCGATTGCGTCCGGGTTCCACGATTTGTCTGTCGTCCGGAGCGGTCGGCCCGGGCGCGCAGGAGGTTACGTGTTTTACGCTCGACGGGAAGGCCGTCGACGTGCTGCGGGCGAACACCCTGCTTCCGCAGTTCAGTACGTCGCCGCTTCCCGCCTTCGACATTCGTGAGAACGATGGCTACGTCCAGCATTTCCTGCGGGACGGACTCGTCGGGCTGGAAGCGCGCGTCGATGTTTTTCTCGGTGAGGTGATGACGGGGATTCGGAATCGATACCAGCTTCCCGGAAGCAACAGGCGGATCGGTGGATCGGCGGATGTCGAGGTGCCGGTCAAGAATCTGGTATTCGACATGCTGATCCACGACGAGGTCTGGCCGGGTCGAACGCCGGAATTGGTGCTCTTCGACACCATCATGCGCGGCCACGCCGATGCCAACGATCCCGCCCGGCAGAGCGATCGACTCGATCTCCGCGAGACCATCGAATCACTCGATCACGGCATCCGGGGATGCCGGATCGCCGAGATCCCTCGCTATACCGAGCTGCTTCGCTACGCCTGTGATTGCGTCGGATGGAAGCCCGAGGCGTTCCGGTGCTTTCGGTGCCGCATCCAGTATCCGTTCTACGGCATGCAGATTCATATGACGTTTGATGCGCCCTCGCCGCCGGCGGGCATTGAGGCGGAATCGCGGGCGACGGGGGACGCGTCTTGACGATCGTCGACGTATGCTCACCTTCACGCCCGCGGCTCTGATCAGACGAGCGCTTTCTCACACACGCTCTGAGGGCTGGTCGGCCAGTCGCCGAGCGAGGCGGCGGGCGGCGGCTCGATCGGGGAGGTCGCCGTTGAGTTGGGCGTCGTAGAGGTGATCGAGCACCTGCTTGTAGCGGGGCCCCGCAGGCAGGCCGAGCGCCTTGAGATCGTCGCCCGTGACGAACGGCCGAGGGGCGACTTGGTCGGGGGGAATCCTGCGTATTCGCGCGAGGATGCGGCGGTGGGGAGTCGGTGGTTTGCCGCCCGCGCGGAGCCTCGCGGCGTTCAAGTCGAGTAGTTGGCGGAAGGGGGGCTGGACCATCAGCCGCTTGAGGCGGGCTGTTGAGAGCGCGTCCGGTTCGGCGAGGGCGTCTTGCTGGGCGATGAGCCAGGCGGCCGTTGCTGTCGTCCGATTGCTGCACGCCAGGGAACGGCAGACGGTCTGGATGCGCCGGGCGGTGAGGCGATGGAGCATCGCGGCCAGCGACAACTCGAAGCCGGCGCGGGCCGGCAGAGCGGCGAGCAGGGCACGGATCGGCTTGACAGCAGGTAGCAACTCTTCCGCGCCGGGCCAGAGGTGCTGGAGCAGGCCGGCGGCGTGCAGATCGCTGAACGCGCTCGCCCGGCGCGGGTGCGTCAACATCATCTGAAGCTCCATCTGAATCCGCTCGGAGCTGATCCGCGCAATGCTGGGGGCGCAGCGGCGCATGGCTCGCCAGGTGGCCGGTTCGATCTTGAATCCGAAGCGGGCGGCGAATCGGATCGCGCGGAGCATCCGCAGGTGGTCTTCGGCGAAGCGCCGGGTGGGCCGACCGATGGCGCGGATGAGGCCGGCGTTCAGGTCGTCCTCGCCGCCGACAAAGTCGATCAGACGGCGAGCGAGGGGGTCGTAGAACATGCCGTTGATCGTGAAGTCGCGCCGGAGGGCGTCCTCGCGTGCGGTCGTAAAGCGAACGCGGTCCGGTCGACGGCCGTCTTGATAGTCTTCATCGACGCGGAAGGTGGCGACCTCGATCCAGTGCCGGCGGACGCCGACGAGGACGACGCCGAACTGCATCCCAACCTTTCGGGTGCGGCGGAACAGCGCCACGATTCGATCCGGGCGGGCGTCGGTGGCGATGTCGTAGTCCTTGGGCCGCCGGTTCATTTTCATGTCGCGCACGCAGCCGCCGGCGAGGAGGGCCTCGTGGCCGGCGTCGCGGAGCCGCCGCAAGACGCGGAGGGCTGCCTGTCGCATGGTCAGGGGCGTCGTACGCAAGGGTCGAGCCGTCATAACGTTCTTTCGGCGGGGGGATTGCGAAACAAGGAGACGGTGACGGAACCCCAGCCTCGGCGGTCTGCCAACGTCCATTTACCCGGCAAGTAAGCTGGCGATTCGCGGTGGGTTTCGTGACGCCAGATGAGGAGGGCATCGGGATCGATGGGGACGGCGGCGGCGAGGTGGTGCAGGGTTCTGCCAATGACCGTACCCGGGCCGATGGCGTCATTCAGGCGGTAGGGGGGGTCGAGGAAGATCAGGCCATAGCGTCCGTCCGGGGGGGGGGCGATCGGTGCGGATTCGGCGGGGCCGGCGATGACTCGACAGAGGCGGTTGATCGCGAGGGCGCGGAGGTTCTTCCGCAGGGCGATGAGGGCCTGTCTATCACAGTCGATGAACGTGCAAAAGGCGGCTCCCCGGGAGAGACATTCGATTCCGATGCTTCCTCCGCCACAGAAGACGTCGAGGACATTGAGCGGCGGCAGAGACCCGGGCTGGGCGAGGGTCGAGCCGAGCCAGTCGAAGAGTGCGACCTTGACGCGGTCGAGGATGGGGCGTGTGCCCGCGCCCGGCGGCGTGGTCAGAGTCCGCCCCCGATATGTGCCCGCGACAACGCGCATGATCGCAGTATAGCCGGAGGGCATGGAGACGCGGGGCGGGCTTTGACGGGCGCGCCATGGGCTGGATAGAATCGCGGGGGCTTGTCGAGGAGCGCGACATCGACGCGAGGCGGGATCGTATCGACGTTGGCGCGAAGTCGGACACCGGCTGAAAACCGGCGCCACAGCACAGTGCGGAGAACCAGTGCGACAGCGCGAAGTTGAGAACCTGTTCGCCATCGTTGTCGGTCTGATCCTGGCCGGAACGGGGTGTCAGCGGCACAACGGGCACTTGGAGGTTCTGTCGGGCGAGCCGGTCGGAACGGTGGGACATTTCCCCCGTATCCCGGTCTATGCGGTCCATGTGGGCGAGCGGGCGACGCTGCGGTTTACTGTGGGATTCGGAGAGGCCGACTACGCCGTGTCGCGGGACACGGGGACGGGGTGGGTGGAGGACTGCGGGGGACCGGTGGGTTCGATGTTTGAGTGGAAGCGGACGTTCTCGAAGGCCACGGCGGAAGGGTCGCCGCTGCGTCTGTCGGTTCAGGCGTATCTGAAGGGTGGGAAGCGAGACGCGATGCCGATCGACGGACGGCTGGTGCGGCGTTCGAGTTTCGGCGACATCGACGACCTCCCGTGGGCGGGGGATGTCGCGGCAATCCGCGTGTACCAGAGCCGGTTCGAGATGGCGGTGGATCTGGAGGGTGCTGCGCCGGACTGGTCGTCGACCAAGCTGGTGATACATGGCGCCGATATGGATGTGGAACGTCGTGTTCGGGATGCGGCCGGCCCGGGTTTCTCCGTTGCGGGTCCGGACGCCGAGGGGGTGTGGCGGGTCGTGTATGAGCCGGAGGCTCAGGAGGTTCGCGTGACGGGGCGGACGTCGGCGGAACTCGTGGTGGCGGATGTGGCGGGCGAGACGCGCCGGTTTGAGGCGGTGTGCGACACGCCGTAGACCCGTATGGTTTTACGGTATCCCATAATACCGTAATATGTAATAACGTCATTATGGAAACATGGTCACCCGGGTCCGGTAGGGGGGTGCGACGCACGCATTACGAGACGGCGTTTCAGCAGTATCTGGACGTGCGGGGGACGCCGTACGTCGCCATCGAGGACGTGCGGCACGGCGTGAAGGGACGCACCGGAATAAAGTCGTTTGACTATATTGTGTACCCGGCCGGGGGGCATCCGTACCTGGTGGACGTCAAAGGCCGCAAGGGCGCGCCGCCGAGAGGGGGGGCGGACTGGCGACCGAAGAACTGGGTGACGCGGGCGGATGTGGTCGGCCTGACTGAATGGCAGACGGTGTTCGGTGGCGATTACGAAGCCGTGTTCGTGTTTGCCTATTGGCTGATGGGGGCGGTGGATGCATCGGGCGTGGCGGTGGGGGGGCGCCGTGCGGCGGCGATGACGCTGGCGGGGCGAGCGTACAGTTTCTGGCTGGTGCGGGTGGCGGAATATACTCGGCACCAGCGGCAGATTTCGAGACGCTGGGATACGGTGGCGATTCCACACGAGGTGTTCCGCTCGATCGCGCACCGCGTCGAAACGTGTTGGCCGGCGGCGCCGTGCTGAGCAGAAACGTCAAAAAGTC
>CAYQDV010000015.1:0-18736 GCA_964416295.1 uncultured Planctomycetaceae bacterium | reverse complement strand
GAAACGTCAAAAAGTCAAAACAGGTGGAGACCTGGAAGCCGAAAGCTGAAAGCCGAAACCGGCAGATGGCCCACGCGAATCTGGCTCATGGCCGGGTTTTGAAGAGGACGATGTTTAGGGATAGAATGAGACGCGGCGTTTTGAGCGTCCTTCGGGTATGCTCGTGGGGCGGTTTGACGGGAGCGAGACGGTCGATGCGCAGAGTTATCCGTGTAATCGTGGTATTGCTGTTCTGGGCGGTTCCGGCACAGGGGCAGATCGTCATTGATGGTGCGGAGTCGGTTCGGCAGGACAACATCGCGAAGATCGAGGCTGAGCGGCCGATTCTGGCCTATGTGCTGTCGGGCGGTTTCTTGCTCGGCGCGTTGGCGCTGGGCTTCATGAACAGCAAGCGGACGGATCTGGACTGAGCCCGCATGGCGGGCGTTGGGGCTGGAAAAGGATCTGGCTAATGTCGAAGCGAGCGATCATCGTGTTCCTGGTCGGCGTGAATCTCGTTCTGCTGGCGACGCTGATTCTGGCAAGTTGGCGGCTGCCGGCGGCGCAGGCACAGGCGGTGCCGATGGCGTCCAACTATCTGATGGTCGCGGGCGAGATCCGCGACGGGACAGATGCGCTGTACGCCTTCGATCTCGAGCGCCGGCGAATGCACGTGTTCGTTCCGAACGTGGATCAGAATCGTCGCAGGGTCGTCTATCGGGGGTTCCGCGATCTGGAGCAGGATTTTCGACGGGCGCCTTGAGAGCCGTCTGCACGACCGACACACGAGCCACCGAAGCGGAGCACAGAGTGATGCAGGACCGAGATAGCCTGACGATTGGCGTATTGTCAATCACGGCCACAATTCTGCTCGTGGGGATCATTCTCGTGACGGTCGGCGGTCAGGACCGGGCGGTCGCGATCGGCCAGACAGACCGCGGCGGCGACTACCTCGTGGTTACGGGGCAGTTCACGGACAGCAGCGAGTTGATCTACGTGACCGACGCGGCGGCGCGGAAGATGAACGTCTACAGCTATGATTGGAACCGCGGACACCTGATTCTGTGGGACTCCCACGACTTGCGGCGGGCATTGGGTCGTGGCGCCGTGCCGCGGCCGGGTCGTTAGCGCCATTTCTGATCGGGACGCCGCAGGATGGCGTGCCCCACCGTGAATGCAACATAAGATACGTTATGGGACGTTAGAATTCGCGCGGCTCTTGGCGCGATTCGGCGTCTGTCACCTTCCGCGAAGCGATCAGCCGGGTCGCCGGCGACGCGAAGTTCGCCATTGGGGACGGCTCGCTCCCGGCGCGGCGGCCGAGAGCGTTCCGAGACCGGAGCTGATCAGCAACAGGTCTCGTCCGATGTCGGTTAATGCGTAACCGTTTCGAGGGAGCCGAGTGAGGATGCCTGCCCGTTCGAGTTCACGAAGGTGATGGTACAGCGGGCCGGCCTTCAGCCCCACCGACTCGCTCAGCGCGGCATGGGTGTCTGCGCCGGTCAGGACGGCTCGGGCGATGCGTATGCGGTCGGCGTGGGCGAGGCCGGTCAGCAGCCGGGCCACGCACGCAGGCTCTGCGGAGTCGAGGACGCCGGCCCGAGGCCGGCGGCCGGGCCTGGCGGCGAACCGCTCGAGTCGACAGTAGCGGACTTCACTCCTATCGCCCTGCCCCTCACCGATCGCGAGGAGGACGCCGACGCCGAAACGGCCATTGGGTTTGTCCAGGCGGGGAAACAGCCCCCCCACCGCTGCGCTTCCGTTCTTTCGGGCCTGCCCCCCCCCTACCGCCTGCGCGGACTGTTTTGTCCGGCGCTTCCGGGATTTCGCCCCAGTGTTTTTTCCGGCGGTTCGCGGTTCGCGGGTTCGCCTGCGCGGTTTTTTCGTTTGAGTGACCGGCATGGATCGTGCTCCACGTCTCTTGCCCCCCCCTACCGACACCCGGCTCCAGTCGGTTCATCGGCACATGACCGCAGGATTCTTAAGGGCATTCTGTCATTCTGTAACAACGTTTTTACCGTGCCCTGTATCCGCGAGTTGAAAGCTCAAGGTTGGCTGGATGGTTGATGCGGAGAGATCATTTGAAAAGAAGCGCAATGATCCGAGCGGGCGCCTACTCACACACGCTGTGACGGGGTATCATCACCCGGTATGCCTGTAGAGACGTTCCGGATCCAGATCAGCACACTCGGTAACGCCCAGGTTCTGGATCTGACGCCGCGTCTTCGATCCGTCTTGTCCGAGGCGGGACTGACGTGCGGGACAGCCACCCTGTTTGTCGTTGGCTCGACGGCGGGTTTGACGACGACCGAGTTCGAGCCGGGTTTGGCGGATCACGACCTGAAGGCGTGCTTCGAGGCGATGGCGCCGGAAAATGCGCGGTATGAACACGAAGAAACATGGCATGATGACAACGGTCACGCGCATGTGCGGGCGAGCCTGCTGGGGCCGAGCCTGACGGTTCCGGTTGTCGATCGCCGCCCGACGCTGGGGCAATGGCAGCAGGTGATTCTGATTGATTTCGACACGCGTCCAAGATCCCGTGAGGTCGTTGTGCAGTTGATCGGCGAATAGGGTTGTATCGAGAAAGCGTGTCGGTGTGACTATCTTCGGTGATGCGATCGAGGCACTCGATGTCTTCGTCGCGATCTGTCGCGGGAGGGCTCCTCGTTCGAGTCGTGCGCCCCGGGCGCGCCAGACGCGTGTTCTGATTCCTCCGCCTCGCGCGAATCGTCGACATCCACTGCATCTTCGGGATCGTCCGAGTCCGCCGGGTCGTCGGCTTCGGGCGGAGGTTGGGGGTTCATGTCGACACAAAAGCGAGGCGCGGGGAACGCCGCCACGCGAAGTTCGTCGATCTCGAACAGGTCGCCGTTCGGGAGTCGGGTGACGGGGTCGATCGCGGTGATCGTCAGCGACAAGATGCCGACGGCGGAGACGGCGCCGACGAATCCTTCCAGTTCGTGGCCGAACGGATTGAGGGGGATATGGTTTTCCAGCTCCGTCGTCGCGATCGTCCCGTCACACTCTTCGACCGTGATGGAATACGCCGAATCCAAGCCATTGTTGTCGTCGAAGATCCACAGGCCGATGGCCCGCGGCACTTCTCCGACGCCGGAAGACAGGACGAGGTGCGTCCCGCTGACGAGCGCCTTACTGAAGAAGCGGCCGGGAAACGCGAACTCTTCCGAGAAAAAGACGACGGGTATGAACGGTCCGCCAGAGGAAACACTGTCCAGCGCGAGGGATATGCTTCCGACGGGCAAAATCGGGACTTGTGCGCCCGCTGGAAATCTGATCGGGTCTTCGAACCCCTCGGTGCGGACGGTTCCCACGGCGGCGAGGAACCGCGCTTCGCCGTTGTCGGTGGAGCCGAATCGCTCGATGAAGAATGAGACATTGGCTGAGGCGGCGGGTGCGAGCCAGGCGGTCACGGCAACGGCCAGGCGCAACATCTGGGCGTATTTCATGTATGGGCTCCGACGCCGGCTGCCTCCTCACGAAATCGGACCCTTGTTCCCTTGCGGATGGTGCACCGTCTCGAATCATACGATTTGAATTGGTATGGGTGGCGATCCGCCACGGATGAAAGGTCGTCGGCCGGCGGAGGATTCGGTACAATGAGAGGCGGAACAGCCGTCTGCATCGGGTGCGGCGTCCGGACTTCGGCCGGGGCGGCGGCATATAGTCGGGGCAGCATGTCGTGAAGAAGCCCGTTGAGGTCGTCAGTGGGGCGACGATCGTTCTAGCCGCCGTGTTCATCGTTGCGACCGGGTGGCTGATGACGTCGGTGAATCGCCAGCTGCATCGGGTCCGGGAGCACGTCGGTCGACTCCGGTCGCTGGACGGGTTGGAAGCGACGCTGGCGGCGATGGAAGGCGCGGTCATCGGGCACGTCCGTGAAAACCAGCCATCCCAGCTTGACCGAGCCTGGCCGCCGCTGCAGCGCCAATATCACAAGCTGGTCGCGTCGCTGGACGAGATCGACCCTTCGGATCCGGAGCTGAAACCCCCAATAGCTGCGATGGAGCGAGCGGTGAGGCAGATGGACGCGATCCGTCTCGACATGATGGCTGCCGCTTCGGCCGATGGCCTGACGGAGGCCGCGCGGACGGATATCCATGTCGCGCGACAGGGCGGGGTCGATGCCGTTCATGCGGCGATCAAGCTCGTCCGTAAGAGACAGGCGACGATTTCCGTCGATCTCGCGGGAAAGTGGCGGCACCTGACGATTCTCGCGATCGCGTCATGCCTGCTGGCGATCGTGGCGGCCGTGCTGCTGCGCCGACACTACCGTGCGCTCGAGGACCTGCGGCGGCTCGAGGCCCGGCTCGATCGCCAGGCGCTGGTTTTTCGCAATCTGCACGATGCGGTCATTCTGACGGACGCGGACGGGCGGATCACGGATTGGAACCCGGCGGCGGAGCGGACATTCGGCTACACGAAAGATGAAGTGGTCGGCAAAAGCCCCGAGATGTTGAATCCACCGGCGGTGGTGGCGGCGGGCCTTTCCACGACCATTCGGCTGGCGGTGAGCCGCGACGGCCGATGGTCTGGTGAAATCCCGTTCGTGCGAAAAGATGGCACCGACGGATTGTGCGACGCGACGCTGGTGCCCCTGCGTAACGAGCGTGGCGATTGGATCGGCACGGTCTCGGCAAATCGCGACGTGACTGAGCGAAAGCAGGCCGAACAGGCGCTACGTGAGAGCGAGGCGAAGTTCCGAATCCTGGCGGAGACGATGGCGGCCGCCACGTTCATTTTTCAGGGCGACGCGCTTCTCTACGTCAATCCAGCGGCCGAGACCGTCACCGGCTACAGCCGAGAGGACTTCCAGCAGATGAAGTTCTGGGAGGTGATTCATCCGGACTCGGTCGATCTTGTTCGAGAGCGCGGGCTGGCGCGGCAGCGCGGTGAGGCTGTTCCCGAGCGTTACGAAGTCAAGATTCGGACCAAGCGAGGCGAAGAACGGTGGGTCGATTTCACGGCCGGCATGATCGAGTATGAGGGAATGCCGGCGGTGCTCGGGACGGCGTTTGATATCACGGAACGCCGGCGGACCGAAGAGGCGCTGCGTCTGACGCAGTTCGCGATCGACCATGTCTCGGAGGCGGCATTCTGGATACGGCCGGACGGACGCTTTTTCTATGTGAACGAGGCGGCGTGCCGGTGGTTGGGCTATTCGCGGGAAGAGCTTCTTCGGATGGGAGTGCCCGACATCGATCCGGGATATCCGACCGACCGATTTGTGGAGCTTTTTCGCCGATTGAGGGATGAGACGACGGCCATCATCGAAACGCATGTCCGAGCCAGAGGTGGGCGGGCGTTTCCAGCGGAGATCACGGTCACCCACTTCGAATTCGAGGGGCAGGAGTACCTGTGTGGGCTCATGCGCGATGTGACCGAGCGTACACAGGCCGAGGACCGGCTTCGAAGGAGTGAGGAACGATTGCAGTCGGCGCTCGATGCGCTGGATGGCGGGATATGGGACTGGAACGTCGCAACGGGCGAGGTCTACTTCAGCGCGCGCTGGGCGGAGATGCTGGGCTATGAGCCGGATGACATCAAACCGCATCTCAGCACGTGGGAAGATGCGCTGCACCCGGATGACAAGCCTGAGGTGTTTCGGAGCTTGAATGACTATTTCGGACGTCGCCGACCGAACTACCGTTCGGAACATCGGATGCGCACGAAATCGGGCGCGTGGATCTGGGTGCTGGATCGAGGGAAAGTGGTCCGCTGGGGTGAGGATGGCCGGCCGCTGCGGATGACGGGTACGGAGGTGGACATTACGGAGCGGAAGCGTGCGGAGGAAGAGCGTTCCGCGCTGGAGGCGAAGTTGCGTCTGGCGCAGAAGATGGAGGCGGTCGGCACGCTCGCCAGCGGTGTGGCTCATGGATTCAGCAATCTTCTGACCGCCATATTCGGGTACACGGCCCTGGCCAAGACGACCCTGGAACAGGGTCATCGGGCGGTCCGATCGCTCGAAATGGTCGAGCAGGCCGCCAGACAGGCTCAGGGGGTGACGAATGCTCTGTTGACATTCGCCCACGGCGCCGCGTCGGAGAAGACTCCGTTGGATCTCAGGCGCTTGGTCGCGCGTCAGATTCGATTGATTCGAGGCATGTTGCCGAACTCAGTGGGGATCGTGGAATCGCTTGACGGCCAAGATCCTCTGTGGGTTCTCGGCAACGAGACGGAGTTGCAGCAGATGCTGACGAATATCGCGTTAAATGGGGGCGACGCTATGCCCAGCGGCGGCGAGCTGAGCATTCGGCTGCAATCGGGGTCGGCGTCGAATGCGCCGAACGGAACGACGGCCGAAGGCATCGCCACACTGATCGTGGAAGACACGGGCACGGGGATGTCGGCGGAGACCGCCGCGCGAGTCTTCGATCCGTTCTTTTCGACCAAGCCGGTCGGACGGGGGACGGGCCTGGGCTTGTCGATTGTCCACAGCATCGTCAAGGATCATCAGGGTACTGTTGAAATCCGGTCCGCGGGCGAGGGAGGCACACGAGTCTCGGTCGCGCTGCCATGTACAGACGGCCCCGCTGGCGGCGACGCCGATGCCGATGCCGTGCCGGCACAGCCCGGACAGGATGAACGCATCTTGGTTGTGGGCTGGGAGTCGTACATCGCGTCGATCATGACGTCGGCCCTTCGGGCACAGGGCTATGAAGTTGTTCGAGACGGGAACGAAGGGATCGAGCACTCCGCCCGCCGTGTGGATTCGTCGGACGTGCGGCTTGCCATTGTCAATCTTGACTCGCCGGAGTCCTCCGGCGACGGTCCCCCCGATGGGTGGCGGGAGGCGGCTGGTCATGCGCCGGTGATCTTCGTTACGAACCGTCCTGCGCCGGAACTCGAAAACATCCGAACCAGCAGCGATTCACTGCTACGCAAGCCGTTTCAGATGACTGACCTGATGGCGATGAGTAGCGATATATTGAGTCGGGAGCGGGCGAAGGAGGAGTCGGCGTGACGCCTCCCGTGACGATTCTGCTTGCGGATGACCATCAATTGGTCCTCGGTGCCCTGGCGGAGCGGCTCGAACGGGAGGCAGGCCTGCGGGTGGTCGGCAGTGCGGCCGATGCCGAGGAGGCGATCGACCAAGTCCGTCGACACCGCCCCGACATTGTGCTGATGGACATCGATATGCCGGGGATGAGCTCCTTTGAGGCGGCCCGGACGATTTCGTCTTTTCGGCCGCCAAGCAGGATCATTTTCGTGAGTGCCTATACGCACGACCGCTACATTCAGCAGGCGCTGGAAGTTCGCGCCGCGGGGTATGTGACGAAACGAGAGTCCTCGGAGACGCTGATCGAGGCCATTCTGGAAGTGCGTGCCGGCGGGGCCTATTTTTCGCCCGAGGTTCAGGACCGGATTGTCGTTGATTCGTCCGGCCCGCGGCTTGCGACGGAGCCCAAGGCGCGCATCGCCACGTTGACTCGGCGTGAGCTTGAGGTGCTGCAGTACCTCGCGCGAGGCTCAGGCAAGCGAGACATCGCGGAAGCCAGCCACATCTCGGTCAAGACCGTCGACACGCACTGCACGAATCTCATGCGCAAGCTCGACATCCATGATCGCGTTGGACTCGCCCGGTTCGCGATCCGCGAGGGGTTGGCCAGACCGTAAATGACGTGTGTATATATGTTGGCGGATGCAAAAAATGACCGGATATCAGCACGCGCTGGACACCCGGCCACGGAGTGGGAGTAATCGTCTTCATCAGGCGCTTGGCCTCATTCCCTAGTAGAACAGGTTCACGTTCGCGATTCAATCAGGCAAACACCTTAGTTTTTGGCAATTTCCGGCGTGGAGCGATGCACAAGACGGGACCACGTGATCGCCTGGTCCCCAATTTATCGGGGTTCCGCTTGAGGACCGGCGTACCGAAATCGAACGCGCGTCCGGTCAAGCGTGGATCGGGCGGTTTCTGAGACGCGTTTTCCGGTGTCCTCGCAGCGTGGGGCACCGCGGCAGGCACTGTTCCTGGCCAGCGTCCGAGAACGGACGTTCGGATCGGGCCGGCTGGCTGACCGCCGAGCTTGGCGCGACCCGCTCGCGAGGATGTGGCGGGATCGGGTAGGATTTCGGCGTGGGTCCCGCGACGCCCGCGGCGGACGGCCGTGATTCCTGGAGAAACTTGATATGAGCGACGAACCGACACCAGACGGCGAGCAGGCAGCACGCGGCGAGGCGAGCGCGCCCGTGACGACCCCCGAGACGGAAAGCGCGGGGCCGTCGAAGGCCGGTACTGTGGCCGGACCTCCGGAACCGAAGACCGGTCGCGTCCGTGCGGTGGCCGGGGGCTTCGGCAAGGCGGTGCGGATCGTGCTGACCCCCCTGCTGTGGATTCTGCGTCCGCTGGTGTTTTCTATTTCGAAGGAAGCGGGCAACCCAAAGGTCCGGTTCACGAGTTTCTCGACGCTGATCTACCTCTGGCCGATCATGATCATCGGCTGGGTCAACGCCGCGCTCGCCGGCTGGGCGTGGCTGGATGCCAGCCCGGCGCTATTGGGCTGGATATGGATCACGGTGGTGTTCGTGGTGGCGCTGTGCGTGGGCGCCGACGTCGACCGCAACAAGCTGATCGCGCTGGCGGCCGCGGTCCTGATCCTGTGGCTGGGCGGCTCGCTGTTGAACGCGAAGATGGGGATTCCGGTTCTGTCGAACATCTACGACTACTTCTCCGGGATGGAGGTGCGCTTCGAGCCGGGCACGGCCCGGGTCTTCAGCATCGTGACGCTGATCATGCTTGTGATCGTCATGATCGCGGCGTGGTTCGACGGACGGTACGAAATCACCACGCGTGAGATCACGCATCGCCGCCTGCTGCGGACGAGTGATTCGCTGCCACGTGCCGCCAAGCGGATCAAGCGGGACTGGCGCGATCTGGCGGAGTTCCTGCTCGGGCTTGGCGCGGGCGACCTGATCGTGATCGATTCCAACAAGAATGAAGTGCTGCGGATTCCGAACGTGCCCTTTCTGTGGTTCTTCCGACACGACGTGGACCATATTCTCGAAGTGCTGGCGACAACGGACGCGGAAGACATCGCCGCAGCCGAGGAAGAGGAATTCGGATAAGGAATCGCGCAGGCCTAACATGATCGATTGCGTGGCTTGGCTGGCCGATCGGCTTTGCCGTTTGGCGGGTCTGCCTCACCTTGTTCTTGCACGACGCCTGAGTGCGCGTAGGCTCGCGCAGAGCGGCGGTTGATTCAAGGCTCGGCGGTCGGGCGGATGATGACGGCGTCGCCTTGGGCGGTGCAGCGGCCGGCGGCGGTGCGCTGTTGCGAGAGATTGATGATGGCGTTGGCGCCCCGACGGCCAGCGGCGGCCTTCAGGGCCGCGATCGCATCCTCAGGTGCGCGACTGCCGTCGACAAAGACCGCCTCGATCTGTTGAACAATGCGATATCCCGCCACGGCGCTGGTGGAACTCGTGGCGATGATCCTGCGGGAGGCTTCGAGGTCGGCGTGTTGCTGTTCCGGGGTCGTCCCCCCATATTTCTGCAGCTTGGGATGGAGCCGTGCCGGCTGGCGACGGCGTCGTGTCCGGCGAATCCGCTGCAAGATCACGAGACCGGCGAGGACGACGACGGCGATGAGGAGCCGGTCGGTGGTGAGCCATGGGAACAGGGTGTACTGCGTGAGCATAGCGGGGATTCTACCGGAATGGCGCGGGGTTTGAGGAAGGCGTGACCCGGGCTCGTGGTCAAACGCCCCCTCGAAACCCGCACGCGCGACCCGCTCCGACCCCCGCGACCGGACGGGACTGCATGAAGAACTAGCAAGTCGCATGCCTGTGTCACGCCGCTACGGCAGACGCACGCCGTGGGCGCGAGTTGCGGCGTTGCCAGGTGGCGGTCGTGCGTTCGGATGTAAGCCGTTGTGCTACAGTGGGTTGGGACGCTGCTCAAGAAGCTCGGCTTCGCCCTGCGCACCGCAGCACGCCTCCAAAGTGTCGCGTCTGTGGTGGCGGGGCCGCCGTTGCCATTGGAATCAGGATCGCGATCCTTGGATGGCTCGGCTGTCTGGGCAATAGTGCGCTGCCGAAGTCGCGATTATTCGGGGCTGTGCGCCGCCATGGACGAGAAGTCTTCAACCAACCTTGCGATCGTGTCGGGAGTGATCTGATCAAGACCATCGATCGTGAGGTCGGCCGAGCGGAGTGCGTCGGGTGCGTGGGTGCTGGTCAGGGCGATTGCGGGCATGGCCGCGCGACGAGCGGCCTCGATTCCCGCGGGTGCGTCTTCGATCACGAGACATCTGGAGGGCGGCAGCTTCATGCGGTCGGCCGCCAAACGGAATACCTGCGGGTCGGGCTTGCCTCGTGTGATGTCATCGCCCGTAACGATGGCGGACAGCATCGGCGTGAGGCCCATCTCGTCACAGACGAGGCCAACGTTCTGCGACGGTCCGGACGAGCCGACGGCGACGCGAAAACGCGTCTCGTAGCAGGCCGACACGAGGGACGCCGCACCGGGCATGACCGGAACGTGGCCGCGAATGCGGTCTCGATAGAGGGCCTCTTTTCGGTCGTCGAGGCGGCGAATTCGGTCGTCGTCCCGGATGTCGAAGAGTTCGGAGATGATGTCCCGGCTGGTCCTTCCGAACGTTGCGGCGAATCGCTCCTCGGTGATCGAGTGCCCCAGTTCGAGCGCGAGGCGGCGCCAGCTATCGAGATGGGCGGCATAACTGTCGACGAGGACGCCGTCCACATCAAAGATCACACCGATGGCAGCCACGTCGTTCATGGTGTTCTATTCGGGGAGCGGCGCGATCGGGGGGTGCCCGGTCCAGTGCTGGTGCGCTCACCCGGGTGCGGACTGGCTGGGGCCCGACATCGGCTGGAAACTGACGCCGCACAGGGGAGCGATGGGGTCAGGCCGCTTCCTGGGCATTGCTTCGCGCGAGTTCGACGAGTGCGTCGAATGCCTCGGGATCGGCGATCGCTATTTCACTGAGCATCTTGCGATTCAGATCGACGCACGCCTTCTTCAGGCCGAAGATGAAACGGCTGTAACGGATCCCGCGTGCGCGACAGGAAGCCGTGATTCGGGTGATCCACAGGCTGCGAAACTCTCGTTTTCGGGCCCGGCGGTCGCGATAGGCGTAGACTCCGGCGCGGAGGACGGTATCTCTGGCAGGGCGCAGCAGCTTGCTGCGGCCGCCATAGTAGCCCTTGGCGGCCTTGAGGATTCGCTTGACGCGTCGATGATGGGCAACCGAGCCCTTGGTGCGTGGCATGGGTCTGTCTCCCGGCCTCTCTGCCCTCTGGAGCGGGTGGCCTGTCGGTGGTGCGTTACGCCTGTAAGGCTCGACGGATCGTGGCGCTGATGGCTCGCGAGAGCACGTTGCGTTTTCGCAGGCGTCGGCACCGGCTGCCATCCTTGTGGCTCATCAGGTGCCCGGCGTAACTCTTGTTGTGATGGACCTTTCCGGTGGCGCTGATCTTGACGCGCTTGGCGAGTCCCTTGTGTCGTTTCATCTTCGGCATGTCGGCTTTACTCCCGGGCCGCCATTTACGGCGACCTCGAACCCAATAGAGTAGCCGGGCTGTGCCGTTCAGGCAAGGGTCGCCAGCCCTTTTTTTTGGTACGTCACACAGACGACCGCCGGCCCGCGGGTTTCATTTCGGCATCGTTCCGCTGACATTGACCGGTTGCACGACCGGTTCGCTCGTCAGAGGCGGTGCCGGCGGAGGGGTCGCCGTTTCCGTTGGCGGACGGATCGCCTTGGTCACCGGGGGCTTGCGGGCGGGTTGGGTCTTGCCCGCAGGTTTGCTCGCGGGCTTGAGCGGAACCAGCACCATGGTCATCCGGTGTCCGAGCATCCTCGCAGGTCGCTCGATCTTGGCGATGTCCTCGCACTCGTGTGCGATTTCGGAGAGCGTGTTCATCCCGATTTCACGATGGAAGCGCTCTCGGCCGCGGAACCGCATCGTGAACTGCACGCGATGGCCGTCCTCAATGAAGCTCCGGGCGCGTTTCATCTTGATGTCCTTGTCGTGGGGATCGGTCTTCGGCCGGAGGCGGACCTCTTTGATTCGGTTTTCCTGCGAGCGCTGCCGGCTGCGTTTGGACTGGAGATACCGGTGTTTGCCGTAGTCCATGATCTTGCAGACGGGAGGTCGCTCGGTGGGCGAGACTTCGACGAGGTCGAGGCCTGCATCGCGGGCCAACTGCAACGCGTCTACGGTGGGCATGACGCCGCGCTGTTCGGCGTTTTCGTCGATGAGTCGCACCGGCGAAATACGAATCTGTTCGTTACATCTCAAGTTCTTGATAGGCGATCACTCTCCTTTCGTGCAGCCCCTTGACACTTCGTGCCGCCGTGAATCGGCGGGTGCATCGGCCCGACCGCCGGGCCGGTCTTCCTGAAGGAGCATCGTTGCGAAGAGGTCGAGCGACATATTGTCCAGCCGCCGACCCGTTCTGTCACTGACATTGACCGATTGAGAGTTGGCCTCCTGCTCGCCGACGACGGCGGTGTAGGGGACCTTCATCTTGCGGGCACGATGTTTCTTGGGGCCGATCTTCTCCGCGGAATCATCCAGCTCGATACGGAGGCCGAGCTTTCGCAGGCCCGCTGCGACCTCGGCGGCGTAGCCGGCACTCTTTTCGCTGATCGAAGCCACGACGACCTGAATCGGGGCGAGCCACGTCGGAAAGGCGCCTTCGAAGTGCTCGATGAGGATGCCGACGAATCGCTCCATGCTTCCGAAGGGCGCCCGGTGAATCATGACGGGCCGGTGCGGCGTGTTGTCCCGCCCAACGTACTCGAGTTTGAAACGTTCGGGGAGGTTGTAGTCAACCTGGACAGTTCCCAATTGCCACTCGCGGCCGATGCAGTCCTTGACGACGAAATCGATCTTGGGGCCGTAGAACGCCGCTTCGCCGATCTCCTCGGTGGCCGTCATGCCGCTGGCGGCCGCAGCCGTGCGAATGGCGGCCTCAGCCTCTGCCCAGGCCTTGGGATTGTCGATAAACTTCGGATCGTCGGGGTCGCGCAGGCCGATCCGCACGCGGTAGTCGTTCAGACCGAGCATTTCCAGGACATATCGCGTCAGTTCGAGACAGCCGGCCAGTTCGCCTTGAAGTTGTTCCGGCGCGCAGAAAAGATGGGCGTCATCCTGAGTGAAGCCCCGGACGCGGGTCATCCCGGACAATTCGCCGGACTGTTCGTAGCGATAGACGGTTCCAAACTCGGCCAGCCGAACAGGGAGGTCGCGGTAGCTCCGCGGCTCGCTGGCGTAAATGCGGATGTGATGGGGACAATTCATGGGCCGGAGCAAATAGCCGTCGGACTCCTTGAGCTGGTCGCGGATGACGCGCAGGTTGTGTTCGCGGTGGCCGAGATCGCGCAAAAGGCGTCGCGTGCCGGCCTCGTCTTTTTCGGAAGCGGGGCCGGCCATTCGCTCGAACGCGGCCGGATCGAAACGCTGCAGCTTTTCCAAGCAGCTCCGGGCTTCGTCCGACATCGGAGCGTCGTCCGCACCTTCCATTACTGCGATCCAGAGGTCGTTGAGGATACGCGCGCCCAAGGAGTCGAAGATCGGTGTGAACTGCGAGTCCCGGTAGTAAGGGAAGTGGCCGCTGGTTCGATAGAGGTCGAGGCGACCGATTTGCGGCGTGAACACGGGCTGGTAGCCGTATTCGAAGAGTTTGTCGCGGAGGTGCTGCTCGAGCAGAAGACGGATCGTGGCGCCCTTGGGCTTCCAGAGCACCAACCCGCTTCCCACGAGCGGGTCGATCGTGAAGAGGCCGAGTTCCTGGCCAATTCGACGGTGGTCGCGTTTTTTCGCTTCCTCGAGCTGGTGCAGGTAGACCTTGAGTTCCTTTCGACTGTGAAAGGCGGTACCGTTGACCCGTTGCAGTTGCTTCTTGGATGCGTCGCCGTGCAGGAATGCGCCGGAGACGCTGAGAACCTTGAAGGCACCGATTCGCCCCGTGCTCGGCACATGCGTGCCCATGCACAGATCTTCCCAGTTGGCTCCCGGTTCCGGACCGGTCACATAAAAGCTCAGCACGTCGCCTTTGGCCCGGTCGGCGTTTTCGACCTTGTAGGGATTGCCTTCGGCGCGGACCTTTTTCAGCCCGTCGGCGCGGCAGAGTTCGTAGCGGGTGAAGGGGCGATTCTCGTCGACGATGCGCTGCATCTCTGCCTCGATGCGTGGAAAATCTTCGGGCGTGAGGCGGTGGTCGAGGTCGATATCGTAGTAAAACCCGTCGTCGACGGGTGGGCCGTAGACGAGCTTCGTTTCGGGCCAGAGTGTGCAGACGGCTTCGGCCATAACGTGAGCCGTGCTGTGTCGGACGATAGTCAGCGAGCGGGGATCCTTGGGCGTGAAGAGGGTGAGGCGGCAATCGCCGGCCAGCGGCGTGGCCAGGTCGAGCATCACTTCGCCGTCGTCATAGCGGGCCTGTGCTCCGATAGCGGCCCGCGCCAGACCGGGACCGATTCGAGCCGCGACGTCCGCGGCGGTCGAGCCGTCTTCCATGTCGAGTACGGAATCGTCGGGAAGCGTTACACGAATCATGAAGTGTGCAAGTCGGTCCAACCGGTCATCCTGGCGCCGCCGGTTCTTGATATCGGTATCGTCACGATCGGCCGGTCACGCCAGTCTTGATTCGGTCGCCGATCGACTCGGCGCCGGTGAAGCCGGCGCGTGAGGCGCAGCGACTCCGGTGAGCGGGGAGCCCCCGCCCGTTGCGAGTCCAGGATATGCAACGGTGGAAGCATCACGGTATTGAGCGTGTTGTGATCAAGCTCAGCGGACTCAACGCAGGTCGCCCCCCCCCGCCCCTTATGGGCTGCCTCAGGCTGACGGTCGCAGTATAGGACGTCGTCCCTCGGTCCGTCAAGGCCCGTCGGATTCTCGTGACAGACACGGCCGGGATTCGGCGGCGGGCGGGATTCTCTTGCGGCGGCGTCAGGTCAGGTCTCTCCTATGGGCCGATGGTTACGGTGCCGGTGACACCGAATCGGCGCTGCGTGTCGGGATAGATCAGTGCTCCGCCCGACTCGAGCGTGGAGTTTGCCGGCAGCCACAGCTGTGGGCTGGACGCTTGGAGGTCGCCCATGGTTTCGGCGTGACCGTCGTAAAAGGCTAGATTGAGCTTGTAGGCGTCTGCCGGGGCGCCTTGGCCCGGATCGGCGGTGGAGTGCCGAAAAGCGAAGGCCCGGGCATCGACCGTGCCGCCGTGATCGTTTCCGGGGGCCCAGCTTCGATCCCAGGATCGTGTCCAATCGGAGTACGGACCGACGTCAGAGAAGGCTCCGCCCCAGGCGGCATTGACGCGCAGGTCGTAGTCCGGAGCGATCAACCCCGTGGAGAACCTGGCTCCGTCAGCACAGAATACCTTGTTGGCCGGGTTGCCGATCCGGCCGACGGACGGCTTCCACCTGTTGGGGAGCTTCTGATCGTGTGTATTGGCGTACCACGACACGCCGTGGGCATCGCCGGGGAAGGGAGGCTCGCTCTGGAACAGCTCGTATCGGGTCGTGTTGTAGCTCACCATGCGAAGGGTGCCGGCGTCGGGTCCGCCGAAGTGGGTGGCGAGAAACTTGTTGGACGGGCAGAGGAATACTTTCTCTTGAACGAGTTGGGCAAAGCGCTGGGCGACGCCTTCCCGGTCACCGCGATCCGGTTGGGTGAGGCCCATGTTCCAGAGCTTGGCCAACGGGCCCATGAAGTCCCAGCGTTGGACGGACTGACCCCAGGCGGTCGGTTCCTGGAAGAGGTAGGCGCCGGAACCGGCCGGGGCGCCGACGATCCAACCCTCGTTGTCGACCTCGTACTCGCTCATGCCGCTGGATAATGACTTCAGATTCGCCAGGCAGGTCACACGTTGACCGATGCGCCGGGCACTTGACAGGGCCGGCAGCAAAATCGAGATGAGCAGTGCGATGATTGAGATGACGACGAGCAACTCGATCAGCGTGAATCCCCCTCGGGACGATCGGTCGTTCGGAAGACGGTTCGACATCATGGTTTTTGCCCTCATTCCTGGCCCGCCGCGGCCTTGGCCGCCGCTATCAGTTCCTGTGATGGCCCGTTTACACTCGCATTGTGCGGCTTGACCTCCCGGCCGCAGTCGGGGCAGTAGGTTTTTTCGGTGGAGTCGGGATCGAGGCGGGTTTTCAGAATCACGTAGGTCGGCTCGAGCTTGGCGGCCCATTCGCCCGTGGCATCCTTGGTCCAGTAGCAGCGCTCGGCGAGATAGCCGGTCTGCTTGCCGCACAACTCGCACTCGATCGGTTCTCTTTCGCCTTCTCGAATAGTGTGTGAGAACGTCTTTCCGGTGTCACTGCACATGTACATGCGGCTTCCGGCGGCGGCGACCGCCTTGTTGGATCCGCCGCCGATTTGGTGCCAGATCAGCCCGCCCGCCACGAGAATCAAGACGACCGATATGCCAAGCTTGAGGCGTTGCCGTCGCGTGCCTGAATCGGAGTCTGCCACTGTGTTCCTCTCACCTCAGGTTGAGGGCGGATGCCGCGTGCCCGGGGACCCCGCCGGCTGCTACGGCATTATATGGCCTTTGGGGGTGGTAACGCCAGCGCAAAAGTTGCGATTTTCGGAACGGCGCGGGCGTCGGCCCGGTCGGATCGGGCCGTTTGGACCGGCGGGCGCTCGGGATGGCACGGGCTGGACGGCTGCCAGTGGCACCTGGCGTGTGATCGCTTGGACGCCCTCCGTACCGTCGTGGCCCAGATGCCCGACATCCGCGAACGAGGGGCCACCGGCTGCGGCATGGCCGCCACCACAGCCGAGCAGGGTGGGCATGGCCCAGCGCGAGGATTGACGCCCTGAACGAAGAAGTTGTGGACAAGGTCCACGCTACGGGAGCTTGTCGAAGCCATCGATGGATGAGCGACGCAGCCCCTATGGGATCAGCAGGACGAGGAAGGGTTGGATGTCGCCGCCGTCCTCGGTGCCGTCGCCGTTGAGGTCCGCCAGTGTGATGTCGCAGAGTGCGTGGGCGGCGTTGTAGCCGGGCGCATCCATGAGCGCCTGAACGAACGGACCGATGTCACCCGGATCGACGAGGCCGTCGCAGTTCATGTCGCCCAGATTGGGGGCGTCGGACACGGTGACCAGGTCGAAGAAGTCGATGTTGTCCAGGATGGCGGAGATCAAGGAGGCGTTGTGGCCCCATGCGTAGACCGGGACGTTGACGCTGGTGTGATAGTTGCTCGACCAGGAAACGGTCGGAAAGTTGCCCTGCCCGTTGTTCTGCAAGACGGAAAGCCCGCCGGTTTCGTGGTCTGCGGTCACGAGGATGAGCGTGTTGGCTCGGCCGCTTGCCCAGTTCAGGGCCACGTTCACGGCGTGCTCGAATTCGATCGTCTCAAAGACGTTGCGTTGGATATTGTTGCTGTGGCCGGCGTGATCGATCCGCCCGCCCTCAATCATCAGAAAGAAGCCGTTCGGGTCGTTGTCAAGGATGTCGAGGGCCGTGGCCGCCATTTCGGAAAGATGCGGCAAGGTGTCATAGCCGTTGACGGCCCCCGTGAAATAGTCCCACTCATACGGCAGGTGGGTCGTGCCGAACTGGCCGGAAACCATCGTCACGGTGTTCGTGTTCAGGGCCTGCATGGCGGCGCGCGAGGTCACGACCGTGTACCCGGCGGCCGCGGCGGCACCCGTGGACATGCCGTTGGAACCGCCGCCGAAGAGGACATTGGGCCGCGTCTGGTTCAGGTAGTCCGAGGCGATTTGGGACAGGTTGTTTCGGCTCGGCTCGTGGGCTGCGAACGTCGCGGGCGTGGCGTGCGTGATGTAGGTCGTCGTGACCAGCCCGGTGAGCCGGCCCCGGCTCGCGGCGTCTTCCAGCAACGTCCAAAGCTCGCTGGCGTCGCCGGGATAGGCCATGCTGATGACGCCGTTGTTGACCTTGACACCGGTGGCGATGGCGGTTCCCGCCGCCGCGGAGTCGGTGATCGCCGCGCTGGCGGAATAGGTGGTCTCCTCCGCTTGATGGGGCAAGGCTTCGAACGACAGGGTGCCGGCCGCCCCGTTCTCATACATGCCGGCGGCGCGGACCTCCTCGAAGCCCATGCCGTCTCCGATCAACAGAATGACGTTCTTGGGCGGGGCCGCCGCGATTGGCGTGTGCGCCAAGGCGAGCGTTGCCGCTGCAAGCAAGACCGTGACGAGGCAGGCGTGGTTCGTTTTGTGCATTTCTCGCTCCTCAGTAGAGTCCCGCTCATTCCGGCCCGCATTCGCTTGATCCGGGATGGTCCAGTTGCCAAACTTCTGATCATCATTTTACCGCATGAGGCCTCTCTATCCAAGCGAGAATGCTTGATTCCGCCGTGAATCCGCTGTTCTGCTACTCCAACGTGCCAATCCATGGCCCATGCCAACTCCGGAAGAACGATCCCTGCGTGGGCTGGAACGAGAATCCCTCCCCGGTCTCATGTGTCATGGGAATTGCTCCCCGTGTCGTGGCGATGCGGCCACGTTGGTTCCGCCACGCTGCAAGACTCCAGGAGATTAGGAATCTTCTTGACAAACGTGCCGAGAACGGATTCTCGGCACAGCAAGGCCCGTCTGCTGCCTCACGGTCACGGCGCTGACCCGCCGCGATCCTGACGCTGCGCGGTCCACCGCGTCGCCACGTCGCCCACAAGGACAAGGGGCGGCGCTACGGGGGTGTGAGTGGGTAGGCGGAAACGGTCGGTGGCTGCTACCAGAATCGCCAGTCGCCTTGCGCTACGACGTAGGCGTAGAGCGCAAGATT
>CAYQDV010000014.1:0-28692 GCA_964416295.1 uncultured Planctomycetaceae bacterium | reverse complement strand
ACACAGTCACGGATGAGTGTGGCAACGCCACGACGGCGACTCAGACGATCACGGTGAGTGACACGATCGCCCCGACGGTGACGGCGCCGACAGACATCACCGTCGAGTGCGTTGGCGACATTCCGGCGGCGGCTGTGGATCATGCGAGCTACATTGCGCTCGCGGGTGCCACGGCTTTCGACAACTGTACCGCCAATATCGACCTGATCGTATCCTCGGCCGACGGTGTGTTGATCGGGACGTGCCCCAGTTCGCTCGCTCGCACCTACACGGTCACCGACCAGTGCGGCAATTTCACGACGGCGATCCAGACCATCACTGTGAACGACATCACACCACCGACGATCACCCTTTCGCCGGGTCCGGCGAGCGTGCAGTGCAGCATCGATGTGCCGGCACCGGACACGGCCCTGGTCTCCGCAGCCGACAACTGCTCGATCCCCGCGAACATAGCGATCACGTTTGTCAGTGACGTCTCTGATGGTTTTACGTGCCCCGAGACGATCACACGCACCTATCGCGCCACGGACGAATGCGGGAACCTCGCCGAAGTAACGCAGACGATCACCGTCAACGACACGACGCTCCCATCGGCAACGGCACCGCCCGACCTGCCGGCGGTTCAGTGTGCCAGCGGTATCCCGGCCGGTGCGACCACGTTTGCGGACTTCCAACTCCAGGCCGGAACCGCTTCCGACAACTGCACGATACCGGCCAACCTGTCAGTGTCATTCACGGATGGACCCCTGGGCGGTGGCGGGTGTGCCGCGAGTCTGACGCGAACCTATACGATCATGGATGAATGTGGAAACTTTGTTCAGGTTGCTCAGCTCATCACGGTCAACGATCTCACGCCGCCGACGATCACGGGCTCACCGGGCCCCGTGACGGTGGAATGTATCGGGGACGTTCCCGTGGCCGATACGGCCCTGGTCACCGCGACCGACATCTGCGCGGCCGTGACGATCACGTTCGAGGGCGATGTCTCCGATGGCCTGACCTGTCCCGAGACGATCACGCGCACTTACCGCGCTACGGACGATTGTGGCAACATGACCGACGTGACGCAAGTCATTACCGTTCAGGACACCATCGCCCCCGTGGTGACGTGTAGCAACACGACGGTTGCGGTGACCGTGGCCCCCGGCGGCGCCTGTGAGGCCGTCGTCGACGTGAACCCCCTCGTGACGGTGACCGACAACTGCGATGCCAATCCTGCACTGACCGGCACACGGAGCGATGGTCTGCTCGTGTCCGATCCCTATCCGTGCGGCACCACGACTATCGACTGGGTCGGGACGGACGTCTGCGGGAACAACAACAGTGCCTTGCCCTGTACCCTCAGCGTAACGGTCGACGCGACGACCAACATCATGACAACGTTGGAACTGGACAACGGCTCCCCGCCGGCGACGCTCACACGGTGCCTGACCTTCGAGTTGCACCGCTGCACAGCGGGGGCATCGTCCTGTACCCAGCCCGACCCACTTGTTGTCGAACAGGACGTGACGTTCACAAGCGGCGTCAGCAGTCTGTTGTTGGCCGTTCCGTGTGGACAATACACCTGCATGACGGTCCGTGACAAACTCCACACGCTTCGCCGGGTGATCGAGCCGCTTCCCGACAACACGGTCGAATATGTGGCCGATTTCACCACCGTCGCCGGCAAGCAGTTGATCGGCGGAAACTGCAACGACGACTGCTGGATCGACGTCATCGACTTCGGGCTGCTCGCCGGACAGTGGAACGTGACGTACGACAGTAACGGCGACATGCTGGCGGATGGCAACACGCCGTGCGCGGCTTTCAGCCTGAACGCCGACATCAGCGGCGACGGCATCGTGAATAATGCGGACTTCACCTTCATCCAGCTCAACATATTCCAGTTCGGCGAAATGAGCTGCTGCGGAGGGACGACCAGCCCCGTTTGCGGCGGGGCGCCGGGGCAGACCGCGCCCGGCGGCCGATTTGCTGGGCCGATCGACCGGATCTCCGTCCAGCAACTTTACAATCTCGGGCTCAGCGATGCGGCCACCGGCGATCTGAATGGGGATGAGTGGCTCGATGTCCAGGACATCGGCTTGTGGATGGAGGGGGAACGTCCGAGTGTGCGACCGCGACGCCCCGTGCATCTGCGGCCGCGCGGTTCGCGGAGGTAGTGTGATCGCTGCCCCCGGTCCCTGATCATCGTGAGGCGACGGTGGTCCACGTAAAGCCACCTACGCCGTTGAGGCGCGACTTCGAGCGGATATGCGATGATGCGCAACTGGTGTTCAAGGGCGACGACGATCGCGCTCCTCGCGCTGCTCGGGGCATGGGTTCCGCGAATCGCGCGGGCCAATGTCAATCTGGAGTGGCGGTTGGAACAGACCGGTCCGACACCCATCGGGCAGCTTGTCCGCGTCGGCCTCTACGCCGTCTCGGATTCCGCGGTCGACCAGGTCTTCGCCGGAGCGGACGTCATCGTCACTTGGGATCCGCTGTTCCTCCAAATGAGCAGCATCGACAACAACGGACCCTATCAGTGGCAGATGTCGGGTTTCCCGTTCCAGGACCCTTTCGGCCTGAATGAATGGCCCATTCCTCAGGACGGTAACTTGCTCTATATCGCACAGGGCAACTTTACACTGCCCGTGGCGACACCCGCCGGCCTGTTGATAACGACGTTTGTGTTGAAGGCCATGGCACCGACGTGCGGAACTGTGATCTCGATCCTGGACATGGCCGGCTCCCCTCCGACGCAAACGGTCGTATGGAGCGGGGAGACGCCTGGGGTGCCCGTTACGGGGACGTTGGGGTCTGTTTCCGTTCCGCTGGCGACCCCGCCATGTGCTCCCGGCGACCTGAATTGCGATGGCTTCGCAAACGGCGCTGACGTCGCACCGTTTATCCAGGCTCTGTTGGATCCGGTCGCCTACAACGCGGCCTTCCCGAATTGCGACATTGGTCAAGCGGATCTGAATGGCGACGGCGTCGTTGATCCGGTCGATGTACCGGTATTTGTGAATCTGCTTCTCGGGGGTTAGAGCGTTTTCGGGATCTGTTCCGAGAACGACGCATGACGTATCGAGACTGACTGGACCGTAGGCATCGCCGCGCGGTCATGCCTCGTCGTCGAGGAGAGAACGGCTGCGCCCTTCTGGGCGGTCATTCTATCCACGCGGTTGGCGCTGGATGTAGATCCTCATCGCGCGGAGTGCCGGGCGACGAGGGGCTTCCGGGGTTATCGGATACTCCGGATTCGAAGGCTTGACGCGCCTACGATATAATAAAGGGGGAGACTGTCCGCAAGTCGCGCGGACTCGGTCACTCATTGCCTCGCAACTGGGAGGAATCCCGGTCAACCTCAACTGGAGCGCCGGCTCCGACTTCGTCTGGTTCTCGAACGAACCACGGCGCGGGCGCGCCGGTCGCGCGTTGAGGCCGAGCGAATTGCCAGACGTCTGGCGCGGCGATGGACCGTGATATATGATGACCACGATCCGGCCAACACGGGGGTTTGTGTGTTGTGTGGCAGCGCTTCTGGTTGTGCTCTGCGCTTGCCGCCTGCACGCCGACACGGAGCCGTGCATGCATTCCTCGCCGGCACCCGCGACGATCAGCCTGCGATGGCTGGGAGGTCCGACCTGCATCACCGATCCGACCCGTCTGAACACCACGTTCGATATTGAAGCCGACATCACGGGCCTCGATCCGGGCGGCGGCAGCGAACGAAGAATACGCGGAGCTCAACTCTTTTTGCGATTCACGAGCTCAAGCTGCACCGGAGCCGTCCCCCCGTTCACTTACCTCATCGTCGACGCCGGTGAGCCGGGCAATCCCGGCACGACGGACCAGTCACCCTTTCAGCAGCTGGTTGCAATGTCGGAGCAGGATCCGGTGACCGGCGGTCCGCCCGGTGAGATTTCCTATACCGTCGGAATCTCACCGTTCCGAACGCAGTCTGCCTGTGACAACGCCCTCGCCACGCTTCGTTTCCTGTTGACGGGTGAGGGCATCTTCACGATCTGGTTCCGCGACCACGCGATCCTGCCCACGACGATGATCAGCGATGATGTCGGGGCGTGGATGATCCCGACCATGATACCCGACGCGTCGAATCCACTCAAGATCGTGGTCGATTTCACGCCGCCGGTCATTGTGACATCGCCGGCTGACCGGTCGGTCGATTGTATAGGGGATATTCCGCCTCCCGACATCAGTCTGGTGGCCGCCACCGATAACTGTTCGCTTCCCGCCAATACCGCGATCACCCACGTTGGAGATTCCCTGAGTGGCAACACGTGTCCCAGAATCATCACGCGTACCTATCGGGCGACCGACGAGTGCGGACACACGACCGACGTCATCCAGACGATCACCGTCCTGGACAACACGCCGCCCGCCATTACGGCCGCACCGGACTCGGTGATCGTGGAATGCGTCAGCGAGGTGCCGGCTCCCGACACAAGTCTCATTGTCGCGACGGACAACTGCACGGCGCCGGCAAACATCGCGATTACCCATATCGGGGACGTGGCCGTCGGCGACGCGTGTTCGCGGATCATCACACGTACGTATCGCGCGACGGACGAGTGTGGAAACACGACCGATGTCACGCAGGGCATCGCAGTCGTCGATACCACACCGCCGACTATCACCGGCTCGCCTTCGGCGCTGGCCGTGCAGTGCATCGGAGATGTGCCCCCTGCCGACACGGCCTCGGTGACCGCTACCGATAACTGCTCTGCTCCGGCGGACATCACCATTGTACACGTGGGAGATGTTGTGAGCGGTGGAGCCTGTTCTCAGACCGTGACGCGCACCTACCGCGCGACCGACCCCTGTGGCAACGCCACCGATATCACCCAGACGATCACCGTTCAGGACACGATGCCGCCAATCATCGCGACCTGCCCGAGCGATCGGTCCATTCCCGCAGTGGCGGATTGCACCGCGACGATGCCCGATCTCCGCCCCGACCTCGTCGCGACCGACCAGTGCACGACTACGCTGGACATCCTTCAGAGTCCCGTTGCGGGCACGACTCTCGGTTCCGGAGAGACCGTCGTCACGTTTACGGTGTCGGATCGATGTGGCAACACGATGACCTGTTCGGCGACCCTGACGGTCGCGAGTCAATCGGGACCGGTGATTACGGGATGTCCTCCGGAGGTATCGTTGACGGGCAATGCTGACTGCCAGGCCCAAGTGCCCAGGTTGATCGCCGACGTAACGGCTACCGACAAGTGCGATGCGAATCTGACCCTTACACAGTCGCCGGCAGCCGGGACGCTCATCTCCATCGGACGGACGGACGTCACGATCACCGTAAAGAATAGCTCCGGCCTTACAGATACGTGCATGACGACGGTCGTCGTCCTGCCTGGGGCTGTTGCCGACACGGATGGTGATGGTGTACCCGACTGTGTCGACAACTGTATCACCGTCCCCAATCCCGACCAATTGGATTCGAACGGCGACGGCATCGGCGACGCCTGCTCCGGCGTCCCGGCCACGGGGCCGTTGCCCGGCTGCGGCAATGGTGCCTTCGGCATCGGCGGTGTCGGGGCACTGCCCTTGCTAATGCTCGGGTTGGGATATGGGAAGGCCCGCACACGCTCACGGCGTCGAAAAGCGGCCGGGCGCCGGCAACGCGGGTGACTGTTCCGCGGTGTCCCGTCGGTCGCCGGTCCGTGTTTGGCGGGCGAGAGATCGGGCGTCGCACCGATCAATCGGAGCGCGGTTCGTGTGTCCCCGACATGGGCGGCAGCTTCTCCAACCGATGGCGCAAGGCTCCACGGCTCATACCGAGCAGCCGCGCCGCCTCCGACGTGTTGCCCTGGCAGTAGTCGATTGCCTGAAGAATCACCCGTTGCTCGATGTCTGTCAGCGTAAACGCCTCGCGCCCGAACGGAAACATGAGCTTGTCGAGGTTCACGGCCTGCGGCGTGAGATGTTCCTGATTCAGGCTGACTTCTGCCGGCTTGATCGACCCGTGCTCGTTCAGGAGCACGGCCCGTTGCAACACATTGTCGAGTTCGCGGACATTGCCCGGCCAAGAATACCTCCGCATAGCCTCACGTGCCGTCTCGGACAAGGCGGGCGGCTCTCGGTGAAGTCGGCGAGCCTGTCGGTTGATGAAGTGTTCCGCCAGCAGAAGAAGATCGTCGCCGCGTGCCCTCAGGGGCGGACATTCCACGGCGAGCGATTGAAGTCGAAACAACAGGTCCTTGCGAAATCGTCCATCGCTTACGAGGCGCGTGAGATTACAGTTCGTCGCGGCGAGTGTCCGCGCGTGAACACGGCGCTCGCGTGTGCCGCCGAGCCGCCGAAACACCCGTTGCTCCAGAACCAGCAGGAGCTGAGCCTGAAGCGCCAAGGGCATGTCGCCGATCTCGTCCAGAAACACTGTCCCCTCTCCGGCGGCCTCGAACAGCCCCTTCTTGTTGGTCTTGGCGTCCGTAAACGCTCCCCGCTCGTATCCGAACAACTCGGCCTCCACCAGCGACGGCGGCAGGGCCGAGCAGTTGATCTGCACGAATGGCGCATCACGCCTCGGCCCGAGGTCATGGAGGCGGTGGGCGATCAGGTCCTTTCCGGTTCCGCTTTCTCCCGTGATCAAGACCGTCGGAAGATTGCCCTGCTCGTCGGCCGGAACGGCGGCGACCTTGTCGACCAATTCGAGCAGGCTTCGTATCGCCGGACTGCGCCCGATGATGGCGCGCTCGTCGCCCCGTCGCTGCCGCTCGCGTTCGAGGACGTCCAGCCGGTCGATCAGTCGGCGATTCTGCAAAGCCCGGTCGATCACGAGTTCCAACTCGGCGATTCCCACGGGCTTTTGCAGGTAATCCGTCGCTCCGACCTTCATCGCGGCGACCGCGCCTTCGACGGAGCCGTAGGCCGTCATCACCAGGATGGGAAAGTCGTGCCCCGCCTGGCGCATGCGTTGAATCAGGGTCACGCCGTCGAGGTCGGGCAAGCGGATGTCGACCAGCGCGAGTTGTGGCTCGTACGATGCGAGTTTTTCGAGGGCCTGCTCGGCCGTACTCACCGTGGCGCAGTCGTGGCCGCTGCGCTGAAGCTCCAGGCTGATGGTCGCCAGGAGGGTCTCTTCGTCATCGACAATGAGGATATCAGCCATGGGTGATCTTCGCGTCCGGTCGGGTCGGCATCGTGAACCGAAAAACCGTGCCGCCTCCTGCGGGGCTTTCGAATGATAACTGCCCTCCATGCAATTCCGCCACCTTTCGAGCCATCGCCAGTCCGAGGCCATGTCCGCTACGCTTGGTGCTGAAGGCGGGATCCAGAATGCGATGCCGGATCTCCTTGGGGATGCCAGGCCCCGTGTCGGTGATCGTGAGAGACCATTGCATCCCATCTTTGTCACGATCGGTCCGGATCATCACGCGACCGTCGTCGCCGACGGCCTCGATCGCGTTCGCAACGATGGCCGCCACGGCCTGCTCGAATTGCCTCTCGTCCACGTCCACGCGTTCGAAATCGTCCGCGATGGATCGCTCAAGACCGATCGATCGACGTTGTGACATAGGGCGGAACACCGTCAGGATATTGTCAATCAGGTCACGAATATGGACGGGCTGGGGATGGATGTCCAGCGGGCTGCACGTGTGCTCCAGTTCACGGAGCCATCGTTGCAGAGCCTCGACAGCCGCGACGATACCGTCCTGCGTGTTGCGCAGTGCTTGATTCTCCGAGGACTGTCGCCGGCACGAGTCGGCCAGGCTCCGAATGCCGGCCAGCGGGTTGCGGATGTTGTGGGCAATGTACGAAACGAGTTCGCCCATCGCCGCAGCCCGCTCACGCAGAATCATCTGTTGCTCGATTCGAGCCAGATCAGCGGACATCTTGTTAATCGCCGCGGCCAGCCGGCCGAATTCGTCGCCGGATCGGATTTGCGCGCGGTGGTCCAGTCGCCCCTTACCCAATTCGTCTGTCGTATTTTTCAGGTCCTGGATCGGCAACAACACCCAACGCCGGACGAGAAACATCCCCAGGATTCCAAGAGCCGCTGCCACGACCATGTTGGCCGAAAGAATGAGGATAGCAGTCTGTTGCGTGCTGAACGTGTTTCCGATGGAGGCGCGAACATGCGTGAGCATCCGCGATTCGATTGTTTCCAGATAGTCGTCCAGCGCGAGGTAGGTTCCGGGGTCGAAGCCGGATGTGTCGCGCCGGCTTGTGCGCGCGGCCACGAGCCGCCTCATTTCAGCCCATTCGTTGAGATCGATCGGAGCGGGTCGGTCTCGTTCGAGCGACTCCGCCAGCGACTCGATCTCATGCGCGAGTCGCCGGCGCTCGGTCGTCCCCGTCGAAGTTGGTGAATGCTCCTGGAGGTGGGCCAGTTCCTTCCGAACCAGTGTGCGTAGGAGGCTCACGTTCGTCATGCCGGCGCGCGAGACGGCAAACGCCCGTGCAGCGTCTTCAAAATAGGAGCTGATGGAGCGGACCGTCAGCATCAATGTGGCCGCGAGGGTGAGTTCAAATGCCACGAGCAGGAGGGCACACTTTGCGCGAAGGCTCATTGAGAGGAGTGACTCCCCGGCCCGCTACGGAATGTAGTTCCAGCGCCACCCGTTTGCCTGAAGCGGGTTTTTGACCGAGACCACGTGACCGCCGACAAACGCCACGTTCAGGCTTCCGCCGTGACGATACGAAGGAAACCAGAAGCTGCCATCGTCGTAGCCGTCGCCGATATTCAGAGATGGAGCGATGTAGTAGGGGACTCGACCCGAGAGATCCGCCGCCGCGCCATCCACGTCCATGACGAGCGGCACGTCGGGATGCTCCAGAATCTTGCTGCTCAGAACCCGGGTCCGCATGTGCGGGCCGGCTCGATGCAGACGCCGGTTGAAACCCATGCTCACGCTGGCGAACGGATAGACCGCCCCGTTGCTGCAGGGACGGTTCGCGCGTTTCCGGAGAACCTCACCGGCTTCCGGACACATCATCACCTGGCGTTGGCTGTCATAGGTTGCCCGTACCGCTTCCGGCGCGTCCCAGAACTCGTCGACCCGATAGATGCTCTCCTGGAAATCCTCGATGAAGAAAAACCGCGGTCCCAACCGCTCGCTGTCACCACGTGTGCGAACGGCAAAATCGTCCGCAAAAATCCGGAAATCGAATGCCACTTGCCGCATCTGACTGACGCATTTCAGGTTGCGGCCGGCGCGCCGGCAGGCTGCCAACGCCGGCAGCATCACGGCGATCAGGAGGCCGATGATGGAGATCACCACGAGCATTTCGAGGAGACTGAAGGCGGCCCGGGCCTGGTTCAACGATAGCGCGAAGCCGCACGGCGCCTGCGGACGCGCCTTCCGAAGCTCGGCTGTTCCTTCCGGCACAACCAACCTTTGCACGCGGACGATGCCCATCGTGGGTTCTTTATCCTCCTCCCGATCCACCGTGAGGTTGAGCCACCAAGTCCCCCAAGGGTTCGTTAGCCCCGCTCCCATTGGCGGCGAGGAGGCTCGCGATGAATCCGCCTATGTCGGCGCCGTTGATCAGGCCGTCTTCGTTGAAGTCGGCCCGCGTGATCAGGGCGCCGAACGATTCCGGCGGGATGCCGCCCGGTCGCAGCAGCGTGTCCACGAGAACGGCCAGATCAGCCAGGTCGACGTCCAGATCCATGTCCAGGTCGCCCATCATCACGATGAGATTCCGGTCCGCAGGGCCGACCTGACCGTCGTAGTTCAAATCGAAGATGCTGAAGTTCGGTCCGAAGTTGATCAGTTGGACGATGCCATTGACGGTTGCGTCCGCGTCCCAGCCGGGCGCTCCGTCATGGGCGGTCAGGTACAAATCCAGCGCCGCCACATCTGACGACTGAACGATTCCATCGCCATTGAAATCGCCCGCGACCGGATCGAACAAGACGTCCGTCCACGCGAGCAGAGCGCCCGAAGGATCCTCCTGAACGTAGGCCATGCCGGCCATGAGATTGAGATCCCATGTTGATGGATTGAGATAGTCGTTGGGAACCAGATACTCCCACCCTGAAAGGAGTGCAAACCGCGGATCGTTGCGTAGCGGGTCTCCCGGCGGAATGGCGCTGACGCTGTCAACGAGATCGACAAGACCCTCTTGGATGGACGCCTGATTGGTATCCAGGCCGTCGAGCGGCTGAACCGCCTCACCGAGTTGGGTGGCCGCCGCCGCGTTCGTCAGCGGGAAGACGACGGTCACGAATGTCAGATTAAGGTTGGCGGCGTATTCGAATCGAACATCGACCATCGGCTTGTAGACGCCGTCGCCGCCGGCCCCGCTGAATGGCTCGAAGGCGTGAGCGCGATGCAACAGCCGACCTTGCGCCAGCCACACTTCCTGCGGTTCGAAGATGCCGTTGCCGTTCCCCGTCACCTCAATGATCTGTGTGATGTGGTCGCCAAACAGGGCGAGGTGCCACTCTTCGCCGCCGCGTTCGACGAATGGGGGGGTCGACAGGATGTTATCCAGGTCATCGCCTTGAATCGCCACGCGATCGGCCATCGCCGGGGCGGATGGCTTCCCGCCGAATCGGGCCGCGTTGCCCGTGTATCGAAAAGCGGGGAAATCGACTTCCCCGCCGGTGTCGACACTGTTGTCTACATTGAACTCGACGAATCCGAAGACCGGATGCGGTCCATAGAGATACGGCGCGTACGTGCCGCTAGTCAACGCCAGCGGTCCCGGTGGATTCACGAACCCCTGAAAGGCAATCTGTATTCTCAAAAAACCGCCATTGGCGGCCCAAGTACCGGCGAATGGATCCACAGACGAATCGTTCGGAAGCCACGGACCGATCTGATAGCCGGCGACGTCCGGAATGGTGTGGACGGCCTCGTCAACGATGCCGTCCGCTCCAAGGTCTGCGCGTCGAATGACCGCATCGCCTGTGTCGTCCGGCTCGATATGCACCTGAGCGCGCGCTGCGCCGACAGAGGCGGTCGCGGCCCACAGGACGATCAGCCAACGTCTTATCCCGAAGTCCATGGCCATCTTCTCACCTGCATTCCGTACGATTCCATCATATACCATCGCTCCTCCCGGCACAAGACCTCGATGCCGGACGAAGAGCATTTCCACGTCGCATTCTGCAACGAGCGTCTCGCGGCTGCGGCGATGAGGCGACCGAGTACGGGCAGCCACACTGCTGGCGTCGCCGGAGATGTCGACCACGGCGGCTGTGCGCAGCGCAGAACGACCGGACAGGCCCTTATCGCGGGCGGCCCTTGCTGACACGCGGGGCACTTCTCCGCTCGTGGTCGTTCGTTCGCAACTCAATCCGCAAGGAGAGTGGGGCCCGCCCCACCGATTGCCGGTTGGTCGGGCCCCACTTGGGCGAACGCCGCCTCAATGGGCAGCCGTCAGGAGGAGAAGGACGATCATAATCTGTCTGGTTTTGACGATGTCGCCATTCGGTTAATCTCGTTCATGCAGCGGTCGATCGGAGTACACCGCGGTGAACGCGCTCGCGGGCGCCAGCGGAGCACACTCGCCGGACACCCGCATCTTGCCCGATCCCACCGGCCTGTCGATCGCGTGCCCTCTCGCACACGAGCACTCGCTGCTGCCGACTCTACGCTAGAATCCCAGCAATCATTGTTCCAGGTCGTGCAGCGTGGCAGCGGCGTCTGGATCCGGTGACAAGCTGATCTTGTAACCTCTCTTCAAGACCAAGGTTAGCTCATCACACGAAGACGACGCCGTGGCTTGGCATCGGTAGAGACGTGACTTCGACGCGTCAACGAGTGGCCATCGCGAGCCAACTGGCCAATCCTGGCCATCGCGCAGACCTGATCGAGGCACGACGCCTAAGCAAGGTAGGCCATCCGCCGATCGTCCATGGCCCGATGCGGCGGTGCTCAGAGTCGATCCCAATGCTGCCATGGATCATTGCACGCTCCCTCCGCGACGTGGAATTGCTGTTGAACCGACACCCCCGATCGGACGGCTATACAGCCGGCCACATGGCCACATATAGCCGGCGTGACCGGCTGCGCGTAGCGAGGGGATGCCCGTCACGCATCGTCAATCCTCGGCGAATCCTGGACTTGCCGGTCGAACGGCGGGCGGGCGCCCCGGAAACTCGCCGCTGGCACACGGGATGCAATGAGCCAAGCAAGCGACGTGGCCACGACAGGTAGTCGGTTGCCGCGTCGTCGCGACGCGAGGCATGTGAGCTTCACGGGGATCTGACAAGTTCCCCGATTTGCAGAGCGGTCCGAGAATGGACACGAGGCCGGATGGAGTGGAGTGGGTTCAAGCCGCTCGTGCCGGTGGGAATCGGGCCGCGAATGCTATTCGAGTCGTGCGGGGCGACTCGAGCGGCGGTGGTTGCGCAGTTCGGACGGGGAGAACGAGCTGCGCACCACCCGCCGACTTTTTTCGTGCGCCTCTCGCGAACATCCGGATCAATCCCAAGGCGAGCCGCGCGACAGCCGGCTTCCTGCTTGGTCTAGCGGAGATAAAACAGCTTCGCCATATCCGGGCCTCGTCGACTACGGATAGAAGCGGCCGAGCATCCTGGGGAATGGGATCGTTTCGCGGATGTGCTTCAACCCGCATATCCACGCCAGGGTTCGCTCGACGCCCAGTCCGAATCCGCTGTGTGGAACCGTGCCATATCGCCGCAGGTCGAGATACCACTCGTAGTCCTTGCGGGGGAGTTTCTCGTGGTCCATGCGCCTGAGCAGGACATCGAGGTCGTCCTCGCGCTGTGATCCGCCGATGATCTCGCCGTAGCCCTGCGGTGCGAGCACGTCGAAGTTGTTGCAGAGTCGGTCGTCGTCGGCGTTTTGCTTCATGTAGAACGCCTTGACGTCGCGGGGATAGTGCGTCACGAACACCGGTCGCTCGTGAAGGCGGCTGATGATCGTTTCGTCGCTGCCGCCGAGGTCCTTGCCCCACGCGAAGTTCTTCGCCAGTTCAATGTGGTGCGGGATGTTGCGGACTTCGGCCTCGAGGTCTTCGAGCTCTTCGCGGTGCTCGATGATGTCGGCTGCGAGCTTATCCCGCTTCCACTGCTTGACGCCCTGCGCCGAAGCCTGTGACTCTTTCTCGCTGAGCAGCTTGCACAGCTCGCCGATCCGGGCCTGCTTTATGCTCAGGTCGCTCTCGAGAAGATCTCGTGTTCTTGCGCTATGCAGCAAGTCGGCGGCTTCGGAATAGGTAACCCGATGGAATGGCTTCCGGATCGCCTCCAGGCCGGCAAGATCGCGCCCGAGGGATTCCAGGTCGGGCCGGTGATCCCGCAGCACCCGTTGAACGATCGAGCAGATGAAATCTTCGGCGATCTCAAGAATCCCATCGAGGTCGCAGAATGCGACCTCGGGTTCCACCATCCAGAACTCCGTCAGGTGCCGCCGTGTCTTGCTCTTTTCCGCCCGAAACGTGGGACCAAAGCAATAGACCTTCCCCAACGCCATGCACGCCGACTCGACGTAGAGTTGGCCGGTCTGGGCCAGGTACACCGGCTCGCCGAAGTAATCGACCTCGAACAGGGTCTGGGCTCCTTCGCCGGCCGCCGGTGCGAAGATGGGCGTGTCGATCAGCGTGTAGCCATTTCGGTTGAAGTACCCCCGGATTTCGTCGATCAGCGTGTGCCGTATTCGGAGAATGTGCCATTGTCGCTGCGAGCGGAAATGCAGGTGGCGGCGCTTCATCAGGAACTCGATGCCGTGGGCCTTGGGCGTGATCGGGTAATCCTCGCTCGGGCCGACGACCTCCAGTTCCGTGACATCCACCTCGTGTCCACCGACCTGCCGCTCGTCGGCTCGAACGACGCCCGTGACTCGCAGCGACGTCTCCTGACCCAGGCGCCGGGCGGTCTCAAGGAATGCCTCCGTTTCAGGTGATTTCGCCGCCACGCACTGGCACAGCCCTGTCCCGTCGCGGACGACGAGGAAGGCGATTTTTCCCGAGTCCCGCTTGTTGTAGAGCCAGCCCTGGAGCGTGACGCTCTGGCCGACGTATCGATTCAGGTCCTTGATAGCCGCGATCATGCCTGGTTTCCGTCCATTCCAAGTGCCATTCGATCCGTCCGTGTCCAACGTTGTCGGCGATTTCGCAGGCCGTGGCAAGTCCAGGGCACGCACGCTACGGATGCGGTCATGATCTTGCCGATTTCCGGCAGACCGAAGACACTGGTGCCCATGGCCGACGTCACCGAGTACCTCCGTCCCGACCTGATCGCCACGGTCGAGCGCCTCGATCTGCGGGCCCGGTTCATCATGGAGGGGTTCCTTGCCGGTCTGCACAGCTCACCTTTTCACGGCTTCAGCGTCGAGTTTTCCGAACACCGAAAGTACGTCCGCGGCGACGATCCGCGCCTGCTCGATTGGAGCGTCTATGCCAAGACGGACCGGCTGTACATCAAGAAGTTCCAGGCCGAAACGACGCTCGACGCCTATCTGTTGATGGATACGTCAGCCAGCATGGGTTTTCCGAGTCCCGACGATATCGAACCGGGGGGGGCGCCGCGCCTCAGCAAACTCGACTACGCGATTTGCCTGGCGGCGACCCTGGGCCACATGATGATCAGCCAACAAGACTCGGTGGGGATGTTCGCGTTCGATCAGAAGCTGCGATCGGCGTTGCCGCCGCGAAGCAGACGCTCGCACCTGACGCGTCTGATCGCCGAGTTGGCCCGAATCAGACCGACAACCGGCACGGGATTGGGCCAATCGCTGCACGAAGTTGCTCAGCGCGTCCGTAAACGGGGATTGATGATCCTGTTCAGCGACATGTTCGCGGAATCGCACGCGGTGATCGATGCGCTTCACCACCTCCGTTTCCGTGGCCACGATCTGATCGTATTCTGCGTCCTCGATGCGGCCGAAGCCCGATTCCCGTATCGCGGCATGACGCGTTTCGAAGCGGTCGAGCGGTCCGACAGCGTCACGGGTGACGCCCTCTCACTCCGGACGAACTATCTGAATGCGCTCGGACGATTCCTGGATACCTACCGCGACGCCTTGTCGGCCGTACGCGCCGAATTCGTTCAGGTCGACACGTCCATGACGTTTGATCAGGCGCTGATCCCGTTTCTCATGCGTCGCCGGGCACGGTTTTAGTCTTCTGTCTCAAGACGAGCGGGGTCTCTGCGTGCCGTCTATTGCAGCAGTGCCAGAACCTGCTGCGGCGTCCGGTTGGCGATCGAGAGGACGGACGTGCCGGCCTGGGAGAGAATCTGGAGCCGCGTCAGGTTGCTGGCCTCAACGGCGAAGTCGACGTCCCGAATAGCCGATTCGGCCGCCGTCAGGTTCTCCGTTGTGATGCGCAGTTGGTTGACGTTTGTATCGAGGGTGTTCTTCTCGAATGCCCCGAGGCGTCCCCGAAGCACCGAAATCTGTCGAATCGCCTCATCCACGATTTGGTCCGCCTTGGCGGACTTGCCGTTCACGAGCGAGAAGTCTCCGCCGCTGACGATGTCCGACAGGAATCCGGTCGTGCCATTGCCGAGTCGTGATGCGACGGTCGATTGCACGCCGATGTTGACCTGCTGATTGGAATCGACGCCGCCTCCCAGTTGGAAGAGTGCACCGCCGCCGGTGATGGCGAACGTCGTCGTGCCGGTGGTATTGAAGCTCTCCTGGAGGCGAACCTCGAGACTCAACGACGCCGTGTTCAACGAAAGGTCGAGGCCTCGGCCAAGTGAAAGCGCTCCGTTGATCGTTGCGGCGGCGTCACGCCCGGCGTCCGATCGAACCGGTTGGCTCGCGGCGTTCTTGGTGTCGAACACGTTGCCGGTTGCGCTGCCACCGATTTCTGAGACGGACACAAGCGCGTCGCTGCCGAAGCCGATCGAGCTGAGTGCGATCCCGCTCGCCGCGTTGGCGGCATTGATCAGGCTTGCGCTGACGCCGGTAGCGTCCGACACGAGATTGACGGCCGCCATGATCGCGCTGGCGGCGGTTCCCGACAGGAGGGGTAGTGTCGTGACGCCGTTCTGGCCGGCGATTTCGAGCGTGACATCCGACGTGATCGAGCTGGTCTCGAACCGGAGTTGGGCGTGTTGGGCGGATTGGGTCACGGCGACCGTCACCGGAATAAAACTGGCTGTGCCGAACCGCACTCCGTTGACCCGCAGATCCGTGACATTGGCGGCGTTGATGCCACTCGTCGTGTAGTCGAGCGTCCCGTTCAGGAGCTTCCGTCCCCCAAATGTCGTCGTGTTGGCGATGCGCGTGATGGACCGAACCGCATCATCAATCTGCAACTGATTGGCGCGGACCTCATCGTCCGAAATGGCTCCGACGTTCGCGGCCTCGATGATCTTCTGTTTGGTGTCGTTCAGAAGCGCGGCCACCTCGCCCAAAGCGCCTTCGGTCGTCGCAATTACGTTCGACGCGCGCTGAGAGTTGGTGACGGCCTGCCGGATCGACGCGATCTCCGCGCGCAGATTCTGTGAAACGATCAGCCCCGCCGGATCATCCGCCCCCCGGTTGATTCGCAGGCCGCTGGACAGCCGCTCCAGAGAAACCTGCAACTGCTCGTTGGCGCGTATGAAGTTGCGTCGCGCCACAATTGCAGGAACGTTTGTATTGATTCGCGCCATGTCACAATCCTCCCTGATTGTCTCGCCGCCGGCCCGGAGCCGACCGGGATTCGGTCGTTGCGGCGACGGCCGTTTGCACCAGGGTGACCTGAGTCAACTACCTCCGTGGAGGTCCTTTCGGTCCCGGCGGATCATCCGAACGGCCCGCGCCGCCCGTCGTCGGTGGCAGATCCTCGGGCTTGAGCCTTGCAGCGGCTCGGTTCTCCCGTTGGATCGCCTCATACACCTCCTTGCGGTGTACGGGTATGTGGGTCGGGGCGTTGATGCCTACACGGACCTTGTCGCCCCGGATGTCTACGATGGTGATCTCAATCTCGTCACCGATCATGATTGTTTCATCACGTTGTCGCGATAGCACCAACATCCTCGGCTCCTTGCTAGGCCGTGTGGATGTGCACAACACACCGCCGCGGGCCTCCGTGCAGGGTTTGGCGTCGCCGTGCACGACCAATACGGAGTCACGGCCCGACCGCGTTTCTTCGCGTCTCGATTGCGGTCGAACGGCATACCGGCGCGGCGGGCCAACCCTTCATGATACCGCGCCGGCCGCCTGATTCCAATACTTTCCCGCTCAGGCGGTCTTGCTGACAGCCGTCTGTGTATCCGCCAGGCGCATCAACGGATGTCGGGTCGCGTGGCGCTTGTCGGACAACACCAATTGCTTTCCGACGCGTGTCGCCACATTGATGACGAGAGGCCCCTGGAGATTGCCCGTCAGTACGTCGTCTATCTTGTTGACGATGACGAAGACCTGTGAGCCTCGCGGGTCGGTCAACCCGATTTGCGACAGGTCGTCGGCCTTGATCGTCACGCGGTATTCCGGCACAAACAGCCGCGGGTCACAGACGACGAGCGCCAGTTCCGGCCGGTGGACCGCCTGCATCCAGTAAAAAGCGCTGTTCTCACCTGTTTGGATCAGCGCGAATTCCCGATCGTCTGGAAAGCCCAGCAGTCCTCTCGGAAAGTTCAGAAATCGCTGGTCGTCGACCTCGACACCTCCGAACCGCGAAGTCTCGATAATCATGTCTCATGCTCCCGGCCGCGCTGCCGCGGCCCGCTTTGCTCGTCGGCTCGCATCACTCCGGCAGGTGGGGCTGTCTGCACACGCCTTCCGGATGTCCACAAGCCGACCTCATTCCGGTCGCTCCATCGCTGTTCGCGACGAATCCATTCATCGCAGGAAATCCAACAGCGACACATTCAGCGACTGATTGCCCGACAAAATGGTCGACTGCAACGCAGTCTGTGCCTGCTGAAACTTCGTAATAGCCTCGGTCAGGTCCACGTCCTTCAACTCCGATAGAAGGAGGGTCGTGGACGTGGTTGCGTCCTCCGTCTGTTGAAGCCTCGAACGCATCGACTGCGATCGGGCGCCAACAATCCCCTGAATGTTCGCAACGTGCTTCTGGACTCCCTCCAGGTCACTGCCGGCTTCCGTGATCTCGGACGAGTCGTTGCCGAAGAGCCCATCGCGCAATCGGTACAACGCGCTGAACAGGCCGCTCTGTCGGAAACTGAACACATCGTCGCCGTCCAGTTGGGTCGCCGTGCCGGTCTTCAGGAGGCCGAGTTCGCTGGCGACCGGAGACAGGTTGGCCCGCTGGACCGTGATCGTTCCCGGCCCAGCAGCGCCCGCCAGGCGAAGGCCGCCCCCGGTCGGGGACCGCTGAGCCACGACCGACGAACCGGCCGCGGTCGAGGCCGCATTGATAGCGGCGATGACGTCGCCGACTGTGGTCGAATTGCTGACGTCCACCTGGAAGCTGATGCCGTTCGCATCGGTGATCTGGAGATCGTTCCCGCTTACGGGGTGAATCCCGCGCCCGCGGCTGACGTCGGACAAGAGCGTGCCGTCGTTCGTCGTTCGGATGCCGAGCTTCTCCGCGTCGGTTCCGCCGTTCTCGCCGATCAGCAGGTCGGTACCCGCGGTGAGATTCTCGATGTCGATGGCCGTACCGGTTGTGTTGATCGAGGCGCGAATCGCCAGGCCCGCATTGTTCAACTCGTTCAAGACATTGCCGACGGTGGTCGCGCCGGCAAACGTCACCGTTGCGGTCCGTGCGCCGTTCGTAATCACGACGCCGCTGGGTAGTGAGAACCCGGATCCGAGATCGCTGATCGCCGTCGTCGTCGTGATGCGACGGTTGACGTCACTGCCTGCCAGCGGAGTGGCGCTCGTCTTGGCGATGCCGAGGTCCGCCGCCATCGTGCCGCTACCGACCTCGGCCACCTGAATGCTGTTGCCGCCGCCGGAGACGATCTGCAGGCCGGTTCCGCTGATCGACATCGTCAGCGTCGTGCCGGCCGTCGCGGCGTCCGCGTTGAATCGCGCAACGATATCGCCGACCGTCTCGGCGCCGGTGAAATCGGTGGTGAACGTCGTCCCCGGCCCGACCTCGGTCACCTGGATCGGACCAAACCGCAGACCGGCCCCCTGGGCGCCGTCCAATTCGCTCAGGCGCGCGGCACTGGAGAGTTGCACCGTAAACTGGGCATAGCCGCCCGAGAGCGGCTCACGCAGTTTGAATAGGTCAGACGCCACGACGTTGAAGGACTGAGTGAGTTGTGGGTCGACCAGCGTCTGGCGAGCGCCCGTGTCACCCACGTACGTCACGCGACCGACGTCGGCGTTGAACGGCGCCTGGTCGACGCGCCGGCCGCCAAACAGGAACTGATTCTGGAACTGCTGGTTTCCGACCGTCTTGAGCTGCTCGATGAGGCTGTCGACGATCACGCCCTCCGAAGCGCGCTCTTCGGCGCTCCGCAGGTTGCTCGCCTGATCGCTCGCGATCGTGACGGCCTGGATCAACAGGTCATGGATGTCGGTGATGGCGGAGTCACCGGCCGCAAGCTGACTGTCGGCGTGCCGCAGGTTGCGGAGAATCTGTTGCTGGCTCTCCAGCGATTTCGACAATCGCGTGATTTTCTCGGCGGCGATCGGGTCGTCGCTGACAGACAGCAGTCGCTCGCCGGAGGCGATGCGTTGCTGCTCCCGAAAGACCCGGAGCGTGTTTCCGCGCAGTTGCGACAACAGGCTGAACGCCTGCAGGCTGTTCGAAACACGTGTGATTCCACCGCCCGGGATCGGCATCTGACTAAACCCTCAACCGATTCAAATGACTCTGCCTATGCAATCGCAATCGGTGCCCTGCTTACCGGATCAGGCTCAACAACGTCTGCAACATTCCGTCGACCACACCCATGAAGCGGGCCGCTCCCTCAAACGCCCGCTGGAATCGAATCATGGATACGGCCTCTTCGTCGACATTCACGCCGGAAATACTCTCGCGCTGGACGCTCAGTGAATCGAATACGATCGTCGAGGCATCGAGTGTGCTCTGAGCCCCCGACGACTGAACGGCGACGTTGCCGACGATCGCTGTATAGAATTCGTTCAACGAAGACCCGTTCAGGCTGGTCACGGCCGTGTTCTCCAGCAACTCCAGCGCCGTTGCGTTGCTCCCGTCGCCGGACAGTCCGGACTGGGCCGCTGCGAGGAGGTTCGGATCGGCGACGACCGCCGGGTTGACGTTGATGTCAGCGGCGTCCTTGCCTGAAAACAGCACGTTCAGGCCGATCGACGCCAGAAAATCGGACGTGTCATCCGCGAACGTGAAGGTCGATCCGGCCGGAGCAGTGAGCGTCAGACGGCCGTCGGCGCCTATGGTCGCCGTGAGCGGCGTGTTGGCCGTGATGTCTGCGGCGACCGAATTCAGCGTCGAGTCCGTGCCGATTCCGTCCAAGTCGATGTTGATCTGATGCCGATCGATCGCGCCCGTCGCGTTGTTCTTCACATCGACGAAGAAGGAGCCGGTCTTGGGGATCAGGGTGACGCCATTGCTGGCCGTCGTGAGCGCGAGAGACGGATCTGTGATCCCGGAGACGCTGGTCAGCGTCGTGAAGCCGGTCAATCCCTGCCCGCTGGCATGAATCTTGTTCACTTCCTGGATCAGTGCCGACGCCAGCGTGTTCAGCTTCGAGAGTAGTCCGTCAATCTGGGTGTCCCGCGCGCTGATCAAGCCGGCGGTTTTCCCGCTTAGCGGTGAGACCGGCCCATTGTCCTGTTTGAATCGCGGTACGGAGATGGCCAGTCCGTTCGCGTCGATCTCCGTTGAAACCTGCAGCCCACGCGACTCCCCGACCTGCACAAGCGACTCGTTGCCCACATAGACGCTGACCGCGCCTCCGGGCTGTTCACGGACCGTGATGTCGAAGAACTCCGACAGGCGGCTCAAGAGCTGATCGCGCTGGTCGCGCAGGCCGCCCGCCTGTCCGGCCGAACCGGCCTCCGCGGAGGCGATCTGAACGTTCAAGTCCGCGATTTGCGTGGCGATGTCGTCGGCCTCAGCGACGATGACTTCAATCTCTCGGTTCAGATCGTCGCGGAGACCGATCAAACCCAGACGTTGTTCGCGGAGCTTCTGCCCGAGCGCCGAAGCCGTGTTGACGACCGCCCCCCGGGCCGCGGTGTTGTCCGGATTGTTCTGCAGCGCGCCCACCGAATTGAAGAACTCGCTCATCAGGGAGCCGATGTCCTGGTCCCCGAGCGGATCGAGCAGGCCCTCAATGCGGGTGAAGCCCGTGCGCACGCTGTCCGCCGAAAACTTGTCCGACGACGCCGAGCGCAGTCTTGCCTGCAACGCTTCGTTCACGTTTCGCCGCACCGATGCAAGCCGAACGCCCAGCCCGATCTGTCCTCCGGTCGTCGGCGTCCCGGGGATGCCCGACAGGTTCGGGCTCAATCGTGTGAAGCCTTCCGTTGCGACGTTGGCCAGGTTGTTGCCGACGACTTGAATCGCAGATTGGTACGCGCTCAGCGCCGATCGCCCGATGAATAAGGATGCCGTGATTCCCATGGTTCGCCCTACACCACCGCGTCCAGCACGCGGACCGCGCCTGATTCGCTCGACTGCCCCGTTTCGGAATAGGTTGTCGGCTGCTCGTCATCACGCGCCATGATCGAGAACAGCTCCTTGAAGGTATCCAGCATCGCGCGACTGACCATTTCGACAATGTGGTTCGATTCTGCAACGTTCAGCATCTTCTCACGCAGACGGTCCGCCAGCGTGGAGAGCCGATCTCGCAGAGAGGGTTCCATCTGCGTGAGCAGCGCCCGTAGGGCCACCCCGCCCGGATCTCGGACCGGCGGCATGTCGAGCAGGCTACAGAGGATTGCCACGACTTCGCGGCGGCCGACGTCCAGCGTCGATACCTGCCCCGCCAGTTCGCCTTCCCGCGCGGCCAGCGCCTCCATGGCGGGTACGTCCGCACGCCGCATCGCCTCCAGTTTTTGTCGGACGACCCCGTGCAGCGCATCCTGAAGGAGAATGAGTTCCTCCAGCAGGCCCGCGAGCGTGTCTGCAGTTTCGATCAGTTCCGATTGTTTCATCATGCGTCCGGCCTCTTGTCGTTTTGGGTCGCTTCGGCCTCCGAGCCACTCTGCAGGTCCGCATGACGCTCGACGAAGGCATCGTAGATGCGCCCGGCCACCGGATCGTTCGGCGAGCGCCCGGCCCGCATCGCCAACTCCATGCCGAGTTGCATCTGGAAGACCTCTTCGCCGCGGCCGCCGTGGAAGTACTTGCCCTTGAGTTTGGACTGCTGCATCTGCTTCAGCAGCGTGCCATAGAAAAACTGCCCGACGAACTCACCCACCTTTTCCCGAACGGGGTGCTCCCGAGTGCGTTCCACTTCGTTCGTGAGCCTCTGCAACCGGGCGTCTGACTGGGCCACCCGAGCCGTCGTGTATCCTGCCGTTGCGTCGATATTCATGGCACTTCCGTCCTATTCTGCGAATTCAAGCTTGCCTGTCAGCTTGCCGCCTCGGTGTAGATTCTCGATGATCTCGATGATGTCTTTCGCGGGTACGTTCAGTTCGTTCAGCGCGTCCACCAGTTCTTTCAGTTTCGTGCCGCTGCGACCGGCGCTCGGGGCCTGAATCGCGGCCGCATGTAGATCGCGGACTTCGGGATTCTCCTGCGTCGGCTTGACGGGTGGGCGGACCGTCGTGATGGACATCCCGTTGTGCGAAATCACGGCCGGACCGATTTCGACATCTTCGCTGATGACGATCGTTCCCGTCCGCCGGTTGATGACCACTCGGGCCTCGGTCGGCGGCAGCAGTAGCTCGATCTGCTCGATATTCGCGATGAAGCTCGCCGGATTCGGGATGTCTGCTTCTGGGATTCGGATGACGACGTTCTTCGGACCCTGGGCGCGAGCGAGTTCGCGGATCCGCCCGACTTCCGACGCATCTTCATTCACGCGGTCGGCGATGGCGGCGGCCCAGGACCAGCTTGCGTAGTCATCCTCCAGCACGAGGGTGATGCGATTCCGGTCGTCAATGTAGTTATGGACAACATCCGCCTCCATGACTGCGCCGCCCTTGATCACGCCGGAGGTCTTGTCTTTGGAGTTCGGCAGCTTGATCGCGCCGCTGGCCAGCGCGAAAATCTGCCCACGGTCGAATGCCTGCAGCGGTGTGATCACCAACCGTCCGCCTTTGAGGCTCTTGGCCGTGCCCAGAGCGCTGACGCGGACATCGATTCGATCGCCCTCACGCACTCCGTTGTCCGGGAGCGTCGCATCGATCCAGACGATGGCCACGTTCTTCGAATCTGCCAACAGGGCGGACTGCACCGGAAGGGACATGTTGTCGAGCAGTCGCTGAAGCGTCAGGGTCGTGGCGGCGAACTTGGACCCGTCGCCCGTGCCGTTCAGACCCACGACAAGGCCGTAGCCGATCAGCCGGTTTTCCCGTCGTCCCTTGAGATGTGTGATGTCCTTGATCCGCGTTGCGCCCAGCGGAGAGATGAGCACCAGTGTCGCGAGGGAGGCGACCGCCATGATGATCGACGGAGACTTCTGCGCGCGCCACTCACGCGACGACGAGCGCCGGGACGCCTGGCCCGTGTGGGTCGGGAGTTTACTCTGAAACTGCTTCGTCGATGCCATCTTCACTGCCTGCGTCAAAACGGTTTGAACCTGTCCGTCAGCTTCTTCAGCCATCCGCGCTTGGTACCGTCCGTGACCGTGCCCGACGCCTCCACCGTGAGATGCGGGTCGAAGACCTTGTCGCTGGTGATCGTTCGGTTGGCGCTGATGTCGACCTTGTTGCATTCACCGGTCATCGTGATGAACTTGTACTCATCCTCGACCCGGATCCGCGCCCGCGCCATGAGAATGAGGTTGCCGTTGGGCTTGACGTCGATCACCTTCGCCATGACCCGCGTTTCAAAGATGTCCTCGCGGTCGAAGTCCCCCTTGTTTTTCAGGTCATTGGTGTTCTTGAACTTGACCTCAGGAATACCACCGCGAAACGGTTGCCGTATCAGATTGCCTTCGTGGATTCGGAAGAACGCGTCAAGCTTCGCCTCCAGATCCCACTCGCTCTTCTGCTTCGCCGTGCTGGTACTCTCGTAGCGCATTCGTTCCCGGATAATCACACCGATCAGGTCGTTGACCTTGATCACCGCAGGTTCCGGAGGAGCGAACGATGTCAATGAGACTGATGTCAGCATCGGGTTGGCGGCGTGGGACCGTGGGACGACGGCGCCGGCGTTGGCCGGCAGCGCGCCATTGGCCGCAGGATGCGTGCTGGCGGAAGCAGCCGCAGCCTTCCTGACCTGGGACTTGAGAAACAGCGACGAACTCTGTCCTATCGCCCAGCTTGCGGGGACCGCCACGAGCACTGCTGCCAGCACGCTCCTTTGGAACCGCATGGCCTTCATGTCCGTTTACCTCCGTGCAACACGGCGATTGTCGACCAGTTCCACCGTTCCCGGTCCGGTCACGATGGCATCAATCACGTCCTGCGCTCGCCGGGTGCCGTCGCGGCGGACGCGAATGCGAGCGCCCAACGCCCCGTTTTCCAACGCCTTTCCCGACGTCTTGATCATCAGCGCCGTGGCGCGACGCCATATCGTGACCGGATCGCCACGCCGGACGACCGGCTTGGCGGTGATTGATTTCGCCGTCAGCATCTCGCCCTCGCGGACGAACCGCCGGGCCTCCTTGCCGATCGCGTCTGCCAATTCCGTGAGGCCGACCTTCGACAAGTCGTCAAAGCGCCGTTCATCGAGACGCAGGTGCCGGCCTTCGATCGTTTGTCCGATGTTGATCGGCTTCCGAGCGACAACCACGTCGCGCAGGAGTGTGACCTCTGCGACGATGGGCACCGTCTTGAGTCTTTGATGGTTCCGAAGCACGTCGACGCGATAGCTGACCAGGCCCAACCTGTGGACCCGTCCGCCTGCCTTCGAGGGTCGGATCACAAATCGGTATTCGGAACCACGCAATGCCAGCGCCCGCTGGCTGCTGGCGCCGAAGCGAATCTCGATCCGGCCTTCGCCGATCGGCGCTCGGGCCTCGACGTAACGCCGAAGCGCAGTTTCGAGCGTGTCGCTCGGCGGCACGTCCTTCGATTCCGTACGGGGAGGGGCGGCGTTTCGCTTCGGGAGGTGCTTCCGCGACGCGTGTCGCACGTGCTGTCGTGATACGACCGCCCTGGGCGGTCTGGGTGGCCGTGGTCTGGAAACGCGGCAACGGGACGCCCCCATGATGTGGACCGTCGCCAGGTTCGCTCCGGACTCTGACAACGCCCCCCGAACGTCGTCGAGGCGAACGAGAAGCTCCTGTCCGGCCTTCGGACCTGCGTGGACGATGACGTCCGACCACCGGCGGGCAATCTGTGCGTCAAATCCTGTCAGCGCCGCGACATCGCCGAGGCGGACGCCGTCCCCCGTGACAACGGCCGTCGGCCAGATGCGAATCTGCGCTGCGGACGCGGCGGCGATGTTCCAACCCAACGCCGTCGAGATGGCTGCGATCTTCAGACACTGCCTTTGTGCTCCGCTGTTCGTCATGACGTCTCCGCCGTCGCTACGCTGCTATGTTCGTCCGAGCCTAGAACCTCGCCATGTTTACCAATGTCTGGAGCGTCTGATCGGCGCTCTGGAGCGATTGTGAGTTCAATTCAAACGATCGTTGCGTGCGGATCAGTTGGACCAGTTCGGTCACCGGCTCCACGTTCGACAGCTCGAGTTGACCCTGCTCAATCGATCCGAACGCGTCTTGCTTAGGATTTCCCGTGATCGGATCGCCGGACGCCGGCGTGTCTCGGAACAGGTTGTCGCCGATTTGTTTCAGGCCGGCCGGGTTGATGAATCGGGCCAACTCAAGCTGACCGACATCCTGGAACGTGGTGGTGCCTGAGACGCGAGCCGAGACCAGTCCGGTTGTCGAGATCTGCACTTCTATGGCGTCCTGCGGGATCGTGATCGTTGGCTCCAGACGCGCGCCGATGCCGTTATCCAAAACAAGATCGCCGTCTGCATTCTGTGTGAAGTTGCCGGCACGCGTGTAGGTCGTTGTCTCGGAGCCGTCGATAAAGGCCTGAACCTGGAAGAACCCGTCGCCGTTGATCAGCAGATCAAACTGCCCCTTCGTAATGAGCGGAGCGCCCTGTTGGAAATCCAGTTGCGTCCCCGCGACATCCACCCCCAGTCCGATCTGCTTGCCCGTGGGCAGCGCCTGGTCGAGCCCGTTGCGCAGACCGGGCTCTTCCAGTGTCTGATAGAGGACGTCCGCGAACTCCGGCCGGGATCGCTTGAATCCGACGGTCTCCACGTTCGCCAGATTGTTGGCGATCACGTTGAGCTTGAAGTCCATCGCCTTCATGCCGGTCGCAGCCGTTTGGAGCGCCTGTATGGCCATTCACCTTCCCTCAGTGATCTTGCGTGCGTCCTCGCCTAGTCGCGGCGGGCGCTGCCGCCCGTTCCGATCCAACCGACACACGAAGCAGACCGGAGACCGACGGTCCTATCCCAACCGACCCACTTCGTTCACGGTCCGTCCCAGGGTGTCGTTCTGCATCGAGAGCATCGCCGCGTTCGTCTCGTACGCCCGCGAAGCGGCGATCATCTCGACCAGCGTGGTTACGGGGTCAACGCCCGAATTCTCCGTGGAGAACTGTCGGACCCGCCCGTCGGCCGGGATGGATCGAGCCTTGTCACCGGACGACAGGTTGTGTCCTTCCTTCTCCAGTGCCTCGCGGTCCTCAAAATCGACGACGGCAAGCTGCCCGACGATGCTCTCGCCCTGCCGGACGCGCCCGCTCGCATCAATCTTCACCGGTGCATGAGATGCAGGATCGAGAACGATGGGCCGGCCCGCCGCATCCACCATCGCTCCGCCGCTGGCGACATGCCGCAACGCCCCGTCCTTATCCATGATCAGACGCCCGTCGCGTGTGTAACGCATGCCCTCGGGCGTCCGTACGGACAGGAAGCCGTCCCCGTTGATGGAGACATCGAAGGGATTCGCCGACGGCACGGAGCCGGCTGGCGTGTAATCCGTATAGACAGGGCTGGCAAATAAACCGCCCGTCAGCGTGTCCAGCGTCGGATGACGCGGGCCGAGTGAGACACCCGCGCGGGACGCGCTCAGACGCTCCTGGAACGCGATGCGATCCGGCTTGAAGCCCGGCGTGCTCGCGTTGGCCAGGTTGTTCGCAATGACGGCCTGGCGGTATTGCTGGGCCTGCAACCCTGCGGCCGAGTGCCACAGTCCGTATACCATGGGTCATCCACCCGTTGTTATCCGCGGTGACTCCGACACCGCCTGCATCTCCGCTTCACGCTCGATCCAATGAGACAGATGGTGCGATGTGGCCACCAGGGCCGCCCGACGAATGAGACGGCCGAGGGTCGGAACATCGACGAACGTCATCGTCGCGTCCCGTCGACCGGGCGACTTCGGGATCGCACTGCCTCGTTCTTCGCTCATGCACACTCCACACACGCTCGCGCGGCGCGGCGAGCGGGGTCTCACGCCCAACATGGCAAACGCCATGCCACACCCGTGGCGCCTACGCTTGCGGCGTGGCTATGGACTGGTAACTCTCGACAGGACAATCGCTTAGAGATGGGCACGCGGGCGCCGGTCGGTGGCCTCTCCGGCGCGGCCGGACCTCACGAGAGCGCAGCGATCGCACCGCGTCGGCAAGTTTCGCCGTCCGCAGCGCGTCTAAGGAAGACTTGTGTCTTCTTGGGCCGCGGGCTGTGAGACGGCCACCGGAAGGGCGAACACGACGCGATAGAGATGGTGCCGCCCGCCCGCCGCGACGAGGTAGTTCCGCCCCGGCTCCAGCGGTTGGGGCGCGGCATCGTCCTTTGGATAGACCTGGCGGAACCCCGGCGGAACCTGCCCGTAGACGAACGCCAGGTCGTCCGCAGGCTCGCCCTCGGGGGCGACGGACTTCACGTGCCACCAGACCGAATCATCGTCCTCCCCGCCGATGGCAAACTCGGTGACGCCGGGAATCCGAAACGGGCGCGGCCAGCCCCGATGATTCACAAGGAAACGCGGCTGGCGCCCGGACAGGTCGACCTCCATGATCTGGATCCGGCCACACCCACCCGCGAGGCACGCGCCGATCAAAACGATCAGGCCTGACCCCAAGGGACGCCGCGCCGACGCGAGGATGCCAGGATGGCCGTAGCGCAGTCTCATTTGTGTGAACGGAACGATGCCCCGCCCGTCAGCGCGGGCCGTTCGAGCCATCAAGGCGTCGGACCACCGACCAGGCCGCTGGCAGGGCACACGCCGTCAGAAGAATCTTCAGCGCATCCCAGAGCAGAAGCGATTTCGAGAGCGCGCTTGCCCACGCCGCGGTTCGCCCGAGTTGCATCGCCAGCCACGCAAAGCCGATGCCCAGAATGAGGCCGTTCCCCACGGTCAGGGCCAGCGCGGCGGTGAGGACGCGTCGGTCCCATCCCCGCTCCGTGAGGCTGCCCACGACGAACGCCGCCACCGGAAACGCCAGCAGAAAACCCGCCGTCGGCCCCACAAGATAAGCCGGTCCGGCCACCGGTCCGGCAAACACCGGCAGCCCCGCCGCACCGGCCATCAGGTAGGCCGCCATGGCCGCGGCCGCTCGCCGGGCACCCAGCGCCGCCCCCACGAGCAACACCGCAAAGGTCTGCAGGGTCAGCGGCACGGGAAACGTCGGAATCTGTATCTTCGCACATACCGCCACCAGCAGACCGCCGGCCAGCGCGAGGGCCACGTCGCGGGAAAGAACCCGGCCGGAGGTCCTCGTTGGATAGCAATAATCGCACAATGTCTTCATCGTAAGAATCACCTTTGGGTCCTCC
>CAYQDV010000013.1:0-29444 GCA_964416295.1 uncultured Planctomycetaceae bacterium | reverse complement strand
GTCGGCATGGACCCGGAGGGGCCGCCGCGCATCGAGGAAGTGGCCGCGGAGCTTGAGCGCGGTCGTCCGGAGGTGCCGGCGATAGAGCGGCTGGTCTTCGAGCGGTTCAAACGGGCAGAAGCCGGGGATGGCCAGCTTTTCGACGGCGTTCTCGTCGGTCGGCGGGATGCGGAAATAGAGAATCGAAAACGCCCCGTTGAAGCCCTCGCGCGTGTGGCACTGCTCCATCAGCAGCTTGCCGTCGTCGTAAAACGCGGTATGGGGCGTGGGCGGAATCTTACCCAGTTTCAGGTATCGGATCATGGCGTCACGCTGCGGCTGTTTTCTGGCGCGCTTATTCTGCTCCACACAAGCGAGCAAGCTCTTCCATTTCCTGAGCAACCGAATCTCATGTGTCGGCCTGTTTCATCGAGACTGCCTGCTCGTTCGGCGCCACCGGCCGACCTCTTTCATAGAGAACATCCGGGCAGACGTCGGCCCCGTTCGGCCAGACGATGGTTCCGACATCGGGTTCGACTCGAACCTGACGGAAGTAGGCGGGGTCTTTCAAAGGAGCGAAGACACCATCGAACGGAACCAACGTCGCCATATCCACCTCCCGCCGCTCCACGCCCTCGAACGTCAGGCAGAGGCCATAATCGCCGGTACACTCCACATGGATCACATCTTTGGACATGGTTCACTCCAGCGGGGCGATTGGGATCAAGGGTTGTCGCGCCCGAGCCAACTCCCATTCGTTTCGCAATTCCTCATGATGCTGGCTCGCCCATTCCACCACGAGTCCCCTGGCACGGGGCGCCAAGTCGCCGTCGAGCATTCGCAGATCCTCGATCGCGAACCGTGCCTTCCGCCCACCATAGCGCACATGAAAGTGCGGCGGCTCATGATCATTATAATACATCATAATACATCGCAACCACGATGCCGAAGAATCTGCTGATCTCTGGCATCCTACGATTTCCTATGTCTGGCTGTCACGGCACCAAGCCTCAACAATCCTCAATCGCGCTTTGTCGTATATTCATGGGCGAACGGAACGCTACAATGTCCCGCGTCTCCGCTGCTCTTCCTCGATTGAGACAAACAACGCCTTGAAGTTGCCCACGCCGAATCCACGGCTGCCGTGTCGCTCGATGATCTCGTAAAACAGCGTCGGCCGGTCCTCGACCGGCTGGGTGAAGACCTGAAGCAGATAGCCGTCTTCATCGCGATCCACCAGGATGCCGAGTTCCTGAAGCGCGCCATAGTCTTCGTTGATCCGGCCGATGCGATCCGCAAGAGCCTCGTAGTAGGTGTCGGGCACGCGAAGGAAGCGGACGCCGTTGTCTCGAAGCGTTCGCACCGTCTGGCAGATGTCCGCCGTATCCATGGCGACGTGCTGCACACCGGCTCCGCGGTAGAAGTCGAGATACTCCTCGATCTGGCTCTTCTTTCGGCCCTCGGCCGGCTCGTTGATGGGAAACTTGATCTTGCCGGTGCCGTTCTGCACGACCTTGGACATCAGGGCGCTATAGTCGGTGCTGATGTCCTTCTCGGTGAAGTGGGCCAACTGCTCAAAGCCGAGCACGGTCTTGTAGAAGCTCGCCCAGAAGTCCATCGCTCCGAGTTCGACGTTGCCGACGATGTGGTCGACCGCGGCGAGGCCGGCGCTCTGCGGCGCGGCATGTCGGCACTCGGCGAATCCGGGCGCAAACACGCCGTGGTACTTCGATCGGTCCACGAAGGCGTGAATCGTCTCACCGTATGTGCGGATCGTCGCGAAGCGGTAGACACCGTGTTCATCTTCGACAGAAGCCGGTGTTGTCACGACCGCCGCCCCGCGGGACTTCGCCGACTCGATCGAGGCGTCCACGTCGTCCACGCCGAACGCGATGACCTTGACGCCGTCTCCGTGGAGCTGGCAGTGCCGGGCCACCTCGTGGTCCGGTGTCAGCGCCGTGGTGAGCACGAACCGGACTTTGCCCTGTTCGATGACGTAGCTGGCCCGCTGCCGCTCGCCGGTCTCCAGACCGCGGTAGCCCACCATGTCGAAGCCGAACATGTTTCGGTAGAAATGGGCGGCCTGATAGGCGTTGCCCACGTAAAACTCGACATGGTCGATCCCGTTCAGCGGCATAGCATCCCCGCCGGCTGCCGGCTCGGCCCTTCCACAAGCAGAGGTCGCGGATTTCGTCACAGGCTTGTCCTTTCGATCGATTGCCCTCGCCTCATTATAGAGTCCGGCGGCGCTGTGTGAAAGGACCGCGCGGGCCGCCGGAGCGCTTGCCTGCCGGGAACTCCAACTCGCCACGCTCAGAGCGTGTACTGGTTCAGCGTGAAATGGAGAAAGGCTCGTTCTGAGTTACACCTATCCGGGAGACCGTCTCCCGGTGTGGGTCGCTCTTTCTGCTTCCTGGCGGCGCCTATGGGTGAACAGGCGCCGAGGCCAGGACGGGGCTTCGCCCCGGGATTTATCGCTTTCGTGCCAATCCCGGAGGGCAGGGAAAGACGGACGGCGTGCAGGCCGCCCGCCCTCCGGGCTTGGCCCCCGGGTCGGCGCTCGGGCATGCATCGTCGCCTACGCGGGGTGACGCCGCTGCCGCACCACCTGTCGTGCCGCGCGTCGCCGCGCTCGAGCCGCCTCCAACTTGCGGTCCCGATCGGCGAAGATCGCCGGCTCACGTCCCTCCAGTTTGCTCTGCGGCGTCACGTACCCGATCGCACTGTGAAGCCGAACCGTGCTGTAATGCGCCACATATCTGCTCACCAGGCGACGGGCCTCCTCCAACGGCAACGGTGTGCCGGACGAGTGTGAGCAGCAGGCCCAAGGCGGCGGTCAGGCCCTCGCCCCCGGAGGCAACGGAGCCGCCGTCGCTTCGCCCGAGGCCCTGGCGGCGTTTACCGACTGGTGTCTTCAGCAACAGTGAAGCCCCGGCGCCGAGGTCGGTTGTGCCCAGCCGTTCCGGCGGTGCGTAGACAAGCTGGCCGAACTCGGTCTGCCGCCGGCCAACCCGTGGTGGTGAGACGGTATCCCTGGCGGACTTCCAAGGGAGGTCAAACGTGCTGCTCGTCTTCTGGGCCACGTGGTGTGCACGCTGCAAGCAGCAAATGCCCATGCTGCGCCGGCTGCACAAGGACTACGCCGGTACGAAACCGGCGATCGCGGGCATCCGTGTGTACCGGCACCGGGGCACGCTCAGCAGCTTCCTCCGCAAGATCTCACTGCCGTGGACCATTCTGCACGACGCCAGCGGCGGGACCGCAAAGGCGCGTCACGCCGGCGGCATTCCGTACACGCTGCTGATCGACAAGAAAAGCATCGTCGTCCGAATCTGGCCGGGATGAGACAGCGAGAAAGAGGAAACGGAGATCCGTGACGCGATAGCCAAACTGGGCATCCATCGCTGACGAGCAAGCGGCCCACGTCAGAGGACCGCGTGCCACGCTTCGGCTCGCATCGCTGCCACCGGCGGCGGTCAGGAACGGAAATCGATCTCGGTCGTGGTCTGGGGCCAAGTGGCGCTGCGCGGTCCGGACTTCGCCGACGGGTTCGCCGTCATCGGATGAACTGAAACTCCCGCGTGTTCAGCAAGGCCCACTGGAGGTCCTCCCACCGTTCGTCCCGGTGGCCGGCGCCGACGAACTTGAGGGCCGCGGCCCGTTCGCGGCCGGTAGGCTCGCGGGTCAGGAACTGGACGAACAGGGCCTCGACGATCTGCCACGCGCTAAACCGTTGTTCGTCTCGCCATTGGCGAATCGGGTGGGTCGGGTGAAGCCTGATTGCTTCGTTGATGAGCGCTCCGTTCAGGAGCGTGAGCGACTGCTGGATGCTGCCGGTCTCGCTGCGCGGCAACAGCGTCTGGCGGTCCGTACAGCCGAAGGTACGGAGAAAACTCCGTGGATTCGGGGGATAGGTGACCTGAATGGAGGGCACGAAGCGGTTGTCGTCGGGGAGATATCGGCCGGTGGCGACGAGGATGGAGTCGTGGAACTGCTCGGCGGTCATGCGTCGCAGCAGCATGCCGTCGAAAAGCACCCCGTCGCCGGTATCGTCTCCGTCAGCGACGGCCTTGGGCCTGCGCCGCCCGGCGCGGCTCAGACGCTCGACCGTGGTCTGCTGATAGGTGCGCGAATTGGCGATCAGGCGGAGGATGTGCTTGAGGTCGTAGTCGTGTTCGATGAACTCGATGGCGAGCCAGTCCAGAAGCTTGGGATGGGAGGACGGATTGCGAGGACCGAAATTGTCGGGCGGGTCAACAAGTCCGACGCCCATCAGCTTCTTCCAGAGCCGGTTGACGGCGACGCGGGCGAAATAAGGGTTGTCCCGGCGCGTGACGAGGTCGGCGAGGCCGCGCCGGCCACGGCCCGCTTCCGACGTGGCGCCCGTCAGGAAGGTCCCGCGGGCGGCGGCGTCGCGGGATCGGACGGCTATGTACGGGACCTGGATCTTTCGGCCGCGGCGAAACACGGTATCCCGCTTGTAGACATGGGACTCGGTTCCTTGCCAGAAGCCCGCCATCCCCTGAAAGTCCTTGCGTTCCCACCAGTCATACGGGTGGTTGTGGCACTGGGCGCACTTGAGTTGCAGACCGAGAAAGGTCTGTGTCACTGTGACGGTGAGGACGTTGGCGTCGGCGCGATCGCGAAGGACAAACGCGGTGGCCGGCCGATCGGCCGCCTTGCCCGTCGCCGTCAGCAGAGCGCGGACCCATTCGTCGTAGGGGCGGTTCCGGAGCAACTGGTCGTGGATAAACCTCTTCAGTGAATTGCGGGGGGTTCCGCGCGTCTGCCCACGCTCTCGGAGCAGGTCTCCCCAGAACGTCGTCCAGTGGTCGGCGTACTGCTGCTGCTGCAGGAGCAGGTCGACCCACTTGCGGCGCCGCTCGGCCGGCTTCCATCGCAGAAATGTGCGGATGTCGGCCGCGGGCGGGATCACGCCCACGAGATCGAGGCTCGCCCGCCGCGCGAAATCGGCATCGCCACAGACGGGCTTGGGGTGGGCTTTCCGTTGCTTGATTCGAGCGAGGATGAAGTTGTCAATCGAGTTGAGCGGGCGAAAATCACCGAATCGGACCTCGGGCACAGACGGGTGGACGTCCGGCAGGGGCGGCGTCGATCGGTGCTCGCCCTTGGGACGCGTCTTCTCGAAGGTGGGCATGTGGTGTTCGCCCGCAGACGCCAGCCCTGCTACCGTGCAGACCACGACCGCGAGGCAGATCGAGCAGACCCTGGACGATCTATCAGAGACTGCAATCATCCGTGAACCTCCGGCCCCGGGGTTCGGCCCTCATGCAGGTCGCAACACACCAGATTCTATCGCTGATTCGCGCGATGAGCAATAAGAACGTGCACAAACGGAATTCCGTGGGTCCGTGGCCCCATAGCGTCGGCCCCCCGTGGCCGGCCCGGCCGGGCCAGCCGGCCTATCTTTCGGCAACGCCGGGCACGGGGGCCACGACCCCACGGGGGCCGTTCCGACAATCAGATGCCGAATCAGTCCCACACCGGAAGTCCATGGCCGCACCTTGAGTCCGGGCAAGGCGGAACCGATACACCTTCCGACCGGCCACCGACGGGCGAGCGAGAGTCCAAGGCGACTTTGATGAAACTGTGTATTATCGGAGTGACTTCATGGACGTACGTCTGATCAACCCATTTGTCGCGGCAATCTCCAACGTCTTTGAGACCATGGTGAACGTGAAAGTCAAGATCGGAAAACCGGTCCTGAAGAGTGCCGAGATGATCTCGGCGGACGTGTCAGGCGTGATCGGGCTTTCCGGAGACGTTCAAGGCTGCGTGGTTCTGAGCTTTCCGGGACCGGTTGCCTGCAAGCTGGCGAGTGCCTTCGCCGGAGAGGAGATGACCATGGAGCACCCGGATTTCGCGGATGCGATCGGCGAGCTGGCGAACATGGTCGCGGGCAACGCCAAGAAGGACTTCGGGGACTATAACGCAGCGATCTCACTGCCGAGCGTCATCACCGGCGCCGGACACAATGTCTCACAGTCAAAAGCGTACCCCTACCTGGTGATCCCTTGTGAAACACCGATGGGTTCGTTCAACGTCGAGGTGGCTTTTGTCGCGGAGAAGAAGACCGAAACTGCGCCGCAGCCTGCCGGCGCAGCAACGTAGCGGGAGCGAGAATCGGAAACGGCGGGCGTCGGAGCGGTGTGTCCCCTCTTGGAAGTCGTCGTCCTCAACGGACCGATGATCTTCCGCTGCGGCGACTTCACAAGAATCTAACCGATTTCGGAACGCGGACCCGGACGACACGAATTATGGCGATGAACACAGTATCTCGGCAGTGTATGAAGGTCACTGTCGATTTCGATCGCATGCACGCCTGGCTGCTTCCCGTTGACGGGACGGACGTCTTGCAGGTCAACGCGTCGGTCATCAATATGGCCCTTGAATCCGCGGAAGTGGCGGTTGATGACACGGTCGTCCAACGAATCAATGACTACCTGAGTCAAATCGCCAAGACGCACCGGCTGCCGCGAAAGAAGTGTCTGATCGCCGAGGCTCGGCAGCCCGTCGAGGGCACCGACGGTCGACTGGAGATATCCTCAACGCTGACCGGGTCTATCGAGCAGGCAGACCACGAGTTCGGTGACGCTGGAAGTACGTTCCTGTCCGCTGGCTTGGTCGAGCCGGACACGCCCATCGGCCGGATCGTAGCGGCTGTGAAGGGCGTGGCCGGTGCGGATGTCCGGGGCAATCCACTCCCCCCGCGCTGCATGGGGCGGTCCGTCGAGCTGGGCGACAACGTACGACTGGCTGACGACGGCAAGACCGTGATCGCGACGCCGGCCGGACAGGTGGTCTATCAAGACCGCACGGTCAGTGTGCGCGAGGCACAGGTGATTGATGGCGATGCGTCGCCTGAAACTGACGACCTTGAAGGGGATCGGCACGTTTGTGTGTCCGGAACGATTCGCGACGGTGCTCGGGCGAACAGCTCGAAATCGATCACAGTGGGCAGCGCGATTGAGGCCGCGGAGGTCCGCTCCGAAGACACGGTCTTCGTTCACGGAGGTATCATTTCCAAGCAGAAGGGCACCGTCCGAGCGAAGCGGAGCGTGTTCGCCAAGTTTTGCGAGGAAGCGGACGTCTATTCTGAGGGCGATATCCACGTCGTGAGGGAGAGCGTCAATTCGACGCTTCACGCGGAAGGCAAGCTCTCCACCTGCGGCGCCATCATCGGGGGTCAGACGTACGCACGAGGCGGGATCGAAGCCGGCACGCTGGGCAATGATTCGTATGTCGCGACGCCCATCCGGGTCGGCATTTCCGACAACAACCTGTGGCGGTGGCATGAGATCGAGGCGGACGTCGAAAAAAAGTCCCAGGCTGCTGCGCACATTCGGCGCCATGTCGAGCCGCTTATGGCGAATCTCAAGCGGCTCAGCCCAAAGCAGAAGGAACAAGCGACGGAGTTGATTTTCAAGGCCGACGAAATGGACGCGGAAATCGCGGCGCTTCGGGAAGAACAGCAGAACATGCGAGGCGATGACGGAGGCGACGGTCCGTCTGCCCTCGTTCATGCCCACATCTATCCTGGTGTCACGATCACAATCGGCAATCGTGAAGTTCGATTTCAGCGAGAACGGAAAGGCCCGGTCAGAATCGAGAAACGAAAGGTCAAGGGAACCGACGAGATCGTCTCGGTCGATCCCGAGACCAATGACGCGACGGTTCTGATGAGCAGCCAGATCGAGATCAAGAAGCCGGACGATCCCTGATCAGGTTGTAGCTTCCACCAACTGTCCTGCCAAACTCGGCTTCGTCCGCACCGGAACGCCGTGCCGAATCCAACGAGTGACGAACTGCAGCATGTGGCATTCCTCGGAAGGAACGCTCGTCGTCTCCGGTGTGAACACACTTGCGGATTCCACGGTGATCATCGGCAGGCGTCTGTCGCTGGCATGCCCCCATCACCGCGGATGACCACCGCGTCCGTGCCGCTTCCGTCGGTCTTTCGCCCTTCACCACCGCTTGCTAGAATCCGCCCTCGTACCACGGACCGGACATGGAGACGCTCAACGCCGTAGAGAGGAACTCGCATGGGAAAGCAATCGTTACGATTCTGTTTCGCTTGTCTGATTACGACTTTCGGTTGCGGGACGATGACGCGAGGCGCAGAACCCGCCACGAAGACGCTGTCCGAAGGCTACGCCGACGCTGCCAAACGCATCATCGACGCGACGCTTGAGAGCAACGATGCCTGGAAAAAGATGGAGGAGCTGTGCGACGGCATCGGAAATCGACTCAGTGGTTCCGCGTCGCTGGAGAAGGCGGTCGGGTGGGCCGTGGAATCGCTCAAGGCGGACGGTCAGGACAACGTCCACGCCGAGAAGGTCATGGTGCCGAGATGGGTTCGCGGCGAGGAATCGCTGGTCATGAGCAAGCCGCGCCGCCACCCGATCGCCATGATGGGCCTTGGCGGTTCGATCGGCACTCCGCCGGAGGGAATTACTGCATCGGTCGTGGTCGTTCGTGACGAACGAGAGTTGGAGGCTCTGGGCGACGGTGCCAGGGGCCGCATCGTCCTGTTCAACAACCCCATGTCCCCCTACGACCCGGTCAAGGGGGCCGGTTACGGTCGAACGGTTCGCTTTCGAGGCCGCGGAGCGATGCTGGCCGCCGGCAAGGGCGCCGTCGCGTGTCTCGTCCGGTCCGTAACGGCCCACAGCCTGCGATCGCCTCACACGGGCGCCATGCACGCCTATGAGGACACCGATCGAAAGATCCCCGCCGCCGCTGTTTCGACCGAGGACGCCGAGATAATCGCTCGGCTGTCGGCTCGCGGCAAAGAGGTCGTCGTCACGCTGAAGATGGCAGCGCGAAGCGAGGGCGAGGCCCCATCGGCGAACGTGATCGGCGAGCTGCGCGGCTCGGAGTTGCCGGATGAAATCGTCGTGATCGGCGGCCACCTCGATTCCTGGGATGTCGGTCAGGGCGCCCATGATGACGGGGGCGGATGCGTGATTTCCATGGAGGCGATTCACGTCCTCCGAAAACTGAACCTGATCCCGAGGCGGACAATACGCGTCGTCCTGTTTACCAATGAGGAGAACGGACTCGCCGGAGGCCACGCCTACGCCGAAACGCATTCCAGCGACAAGCATATCGCCGCCATCGAGGCGGACTCAGGGATCTTTCAGCCGTTGGGGTTCTCTCTCGACGTGCGGAATCCTTCGAAGGGCGTCCGGGCGAACCAGCAACTCAAGGATATTCTGACACTCCTGAAGCCGATCGGCGCCACCGAGGTGCATGACGGTGGATCCGGTGCGGACATCAGCCCGATGAAACGGCGCGGGCTGGCGCTGTTAGGATTGCGGGTCGAAGGGTCCAAATATTTCAATTATCATCACTCGCAGGCAGACACGTTGGACAAGATCGATCCCGATGACCTGTCCAGGTGCGTTGCGACGATGGCGGTGACGGCGTATGTCATTGCCGACATGCCGTGGGCCCTGGGCGAGCCTCCGCAGCCTCCTGCAGGGCCATAGGCCGCATTATGGGGTCTGTTTGTCGGACGGTTTTTTCTTCTCCGGAGGCTTGGCCTGCTTTTCGGATTGCAGCACCTTGATCACCTCCGGCAGTCTAAAACGGGAATCAGGAATGTCCGTGTTGTGCCGAATGCTGTCGATCTCGACGAGTTGGCCGTGTGTCTTGAACCGTTGCGTAATCCGATGCGGCATCAACACGCCATCCACCGTCCGGTACTTGTCGTAGACGACCACCGTCTCGTATTCGCGATCGCCGGTGCTGAGAGCCAGCCTTTCACCGACCAGGAGCTTGGTCTCCTTGTCGAAATACCGGACTTCCGGTTTGCCTTTCTTCGGCGTCATGACAAGCTTGTAGCATGACTTACCCTCGAACAGCTCGATCCCGCCGAACGTGATCTTCGGGTACAGGTCCGCCCAATGCAGTTCGAAATTGAAGGTTGAATGCCGGGTCATGCTGGCCTGCTCGAGGCCCGCCATGATCCTGGGGCCGCCGGCGGGCGTGATTTCCCATGCAACCGTTCCGTTGGTGCCGTTGTCAAACACGCCGCCGCCCTTCGGCTCCCAGATGAAGTAGAGGTCGTTCGGCCGGCGGTCGTATCGTGTGAACGGCCCCCGATGCCCCCGGCCGTCCTTGGTGATAATCGTCATGGTTCCCTTCGTGATGCGGTCGTGCAGTTTCTCGCGAGCCGCTCGTCCGCCGGTTGCCTCGTAGTAATCGGCGATGATCTGCTTCGCCGCGGGATGGGGCTGAGTCGCGGTCGGCTCTCCGTCGGCTAGCAGGCGTCCGGAGACCCCTGTCAGACATACAACTGTCAACATAAAGACGTAACCGCCTGGTCCGAGGCATCCTGTCCAGTTGCGCATGACACCGATCTCCGGTCGGTCGGCTCCGCGATTCGACTCGTGGGGCGATCCCGACTGTATGGGGCTTGCGAATCACTCGACCCGAGGGCTGCTGATCCACGAGGCACGTCATCCCGATGACGGCGCCCGACCGGCATTATCCTCGTTCGACCGTTTCGTGTCGCCCGTCTCTTCCAATTCCGCGCAATCCAGCTCGTACGGAGGTGGATCGCCTCCGGGGCCTTTCAGGTAGTGCTCCATCCACCGGATGAGCCGCAGGCTGTAGTCGAACCGCGCGGCCGCTTTTCGATTGCCGTGTCCCTCACCGGGATACAAAACGAGGCGCACCGGCGTTTTCCCCAACGTCTTCAGATAGCGGTACATCTCGAGCGACTGGCTCGGGTGAACGCGCGGGTCATTCTTCCCATGGAGGATCAGGATGGGTGTCCGGGCTTTGTCGACATGGTAGACGGGGCTGCGCTGCCGGAACCAGTCCCAGTCTTCCCACGGCCATCGCAGCGCGTGCACGAGGTGCATTTCGTTCGGGATGTCCGTCGTGCCGAACTTGGCGACCTGATCGCTGATCCCGACGAACATGACGCTCGCCGCGAACCGCTCGGTGTAATAGGTGGCGCACCACGCGGAGGCAAACCCGCCGTAGGAGCCACCGGTCACGCCCACGCGATCCTTGTCCGCCAGCCCCATCGCCGCCAGATGATCGACGGCATCCACGAGGTCATCAAACTCCTTGCCGCCGTAGTCGGCCTGGCTCAGCTTGGAAAACGCAACGCCGCGGCCGGTGCTGCCGCGATAGTTCGGATAGAACACCGCAAACCCCCGGGCTGCGAGCACCTGCCCCGGCCGAGAATAGCGCGTCACCCAGCCATTGGAGACATGAGATTCCGGCCCGCCGTGGATGATCAGAACCAGCGGATAGCGCCGCTTCGGCAGCTCGTCCAACGGCTGGATCAGGATGCCCTGAAGCTCGAGGCCGTCACGGGCCTTGTAACTCAGCGGCTCCTGACGGGCGAGACGGATCTCGGCGAGCCAGGGATTGCTGTCGGTCAGGCGCCGCGGGCCGGCGTCACCATGATGCATCGTGAACACCTCCGCCGGGTGATCGGCGGCGTCGCCGACGAAGGCCCCGGACAAGCCATCGCGCGACAGTGTCAGCCCGTGAAGCACATGCGCGTCTGAATCGAGGATGCGCTTCAGCCCCGTTCCGTTGCGTCGGACCTTGCTGAATGCGGTCCAGACGCCTTCGTCGCCGAGGAACATGACGATGTCGTTGCTCTGCCAGGCGATGGAGTGGATATGGCCGGGATAGTCCGGAAGCAGGTCGCGCAGCTTTCCATCCGCAGTGGCGGCGACCATCAGGTGTCCCGGCGACGGATCGTGCCGGTCGACACCGGCGATCACGGCCAGGTATCGTCCGTCCGGACTCCAGGCGATCTGCCCGAGTTTGCCGGGCGCGTCGAGCCGGGTGACGATCTCGCGCGTGTCGACGTCCACAATGTGAACCTTGCGATTCATATAGCGGTCGTCGATGGACGGCGTGGGGGCCAGCGCGACGGCCAGATGAGACCCGGCCGGACTCCACAGAACCGCCGAAGCGGATCCGGGCAGGTCGAGCGCCGCCGGCGTGTCGTCGGGGGCATCCGGAGACGCTATCCAGACACGAGTCGGCTTCCAGTCCTCTTCATAGACCTCCTGCGTAAAGCCCTGCTCCTTGCGATCCTTCTTTTTCTTGTCCGGCTTGGCCTGCGCCAGAAACGCCAGCCGGCGGCCGTCGGGACTCCATGTGTATCCGCTGATGTCCGTCTCGTGCTGAAGTGTCCGCCGCGCCTCTCCGCCATCGACGGGAATGACGTAGAGCGACTCATGTTTGTCTATTCCACGTTTTGCCAGAAAGGAGATTCCGCGGCCACCGGGGATCCATTGCACCGCACCGACGTTGACCCGGCCGGCAACGTAGGGCCGGTCGCGGCCGTCGACGTCGACGAGATGAAGCTCCCGCCAGGCCGGCCCGTCCTCCTCATAGCCGCCATCGGTCTTCTTCCATGGCGCCCGCGGCACGTCAAGGGTATACGCGATACTTCGGCCGTCCGGCGAGATGGCCGCGGACCCGACCGTCCGGATGCGCGCGATGTCCGATAAGGTCAACGCGCGCTGTTCGGCATGTGACGCCACGGTGGCGAGCGTGCCGGCCAGCACGGCACACACCGACGCCGCCATCCATCGCGGCCCGAGCGGAACCCTTCCAAAGTCCGTATTCATCGTCTGCCATCTTATCCGTTGTCCCACCGGGGTGCCATGCAGGCCCTGACGATCCGGACCGTCCCTTTCGCCATGCACGCGCCTCCGATGGTCGTGACACGCTTGGACAATCCGGCGCCCGTATTCGACATTTGAATGAACCCAATCCGAAGTCTGGGCCGGGTTTCTGCTGAGGGGGGAGTTTGATGGACAGCGATACGATACCGATCGAGGACGGCCCGGCGTCGAGCCGTGTCCTTGTGCCGGAGCCGGGGCCAGATCGCTGTGTTCGCGGGCGCCGTTCTGCTGCCCGCCAATGCTGTGAGCATGTGGTCGTGTGTTTTTCTCCGGTCTACCAGTCAGGCCGTGTCGACCACGCCGAATGTGCCGTGTCTGAGATTGCAGCGACGGGCATGGCCGTCGTGTTTGACCGGCCTCTTGAGCGGGGCTTGCCGGGCAGCGTCGCGTATCGCATTCTTGGTGGCCGCCATGTGCGTGTGCAGTGTCGCGTTCGAACCTGCACGAAGATCGGCGAGAGTCGTTATCTGCTGGGGTTGCAGTTCACGCGCCGCCTGCGCTCCGCGGACCTCAAGCCGCTGAAACACCGAGGAGGTCGCGATATTGCTCCCGGCGCTCGTCCGCGGAAACTGTGCGAGCCGGAGGCGGTCTCTGTCTGATCCGCCGGCCGGTGAGAACCGACCACGTCCTGGTCTTCCGTTGCAGGATGGTGTGCGGAATCACGGTTCCCTGCATCGGCGCCTTGACGTACACTGTCCACCTTGCAAGTGGAGGTGTACACGTTGTTCGGAACGATACGCGGCGCCATCGCGCTGACTCGGCCCGCCCAGTGGGTGAAGAACGTCTTTGTTTTTGCGGGCCTCGTTTTCGGCGACAAGCTGCGAGATCCGCAAGCCGTGCGGCTGTCGCTGGCTGCCTTCGCCATCTTCTGCATGATGTCCGGAGCGGTCTACGCCTTTAATGACCTGCTGGATCATCACGAGGACGCGCTGCATCCGACAAAGCGGCATCGCCCCATTCCGAGCGGAGCCGTCTCACCTGCGATCGCCGGTGTTGTGGCGATCGCACTCGCGTCGGTAGCCATGTTCGCCGCGACGCGATTGCCGGCCACGTTCGTGGTGACGGCCGCTTCGTATATGCTGCTGAATCTGTTCTATACACTGGTGGGCAAGGGACGCGTCCTGCTCGACGTGATTCTGATCGCGATCGGCTTCGTGATCCGGGCCTTGGCGGGTGCCGAGGCGATCGAGGTGGAGGTGTCCGCCTGGCTGGTCATTTGCACGTTCACGCTTTGCCTGTTCCTCGGGTTTGGCAAACGGCGGTGCGAACTGGCTGCCATCGGGAATCGGACAGAGGCCGGCTCGCACCGGCGGACCCTCTTGTATTACACGCCCGATTTGTTGAACCAGCTTCTGGCCACCACCGGCGGCATCGCCATCATGACGTTTCTGCTCTACACGCTTGATCCGAACGCGCCGGCACGGTCGATGGTCTTCACGACTCCCTTGGTGGTGTATGCGATCTTTCGCTACGCGATGGTGATCGAGCGCGGCGAGATGACAGGGCCTACGGACGTCTTGATCCGGGACCGCCCCTTTCTGACAACCGCCGTCATCTGGACCGTCTTGACGGTGGGATTGCTCTATCGAGGCGACCGGATCGAAGAGTATCTGCCGCAGCTTCGCTACCCTGGGGGCGTGGCGACATCTGCGGTCGATCTCGCCGCACCGGAATCGCCATAACTCGTTATCGGGCCTTCGATTACGTTTATCGGGTCAGTCGGCCCGGCGTCGCCGAACCGGTGGCCGTTCGCCGTCGTCCTTTTTCTGACAGGGGCAGGCCCTGCCGATTCGTCTATTCAGTCAGCGTGGACCTGTTGATGGCCTTTAGCGCGGACGACGCCGATCACGATCTGATCGCGGCAGCCCAGCGGGGTGAGCGGAGCGCGTTGGACGTTCTCGTCCGCCGCCATGACCCGTGGGTGCGGCGCGTGGTGTACGCCACGGTCGGGAATCCCCGGCTGGTTGACGACATCGTTCAGCAGGTCTGGACTCGGGTCTGGCAGCAGATCGGCTCGCTCGCGGATCGAGCGCGCTGGCGGGGTTGGCTGTATCGGATGGCCCGCAACGCCGCCATCGACGTCGGCAAGCAGGCGGCCCGACGTCGCCGCCGCCATGTGGCGCTGGCAGACGATGAGGTCGCAGTCAGCCGTCACGCCGGACCGCTGCGGCGGGCACAGCAGACCGAGGAACACCAGCGTGTGCTCGGTGTCGTGAACGGCCTGCCCGCGATCTACCGCGAGCCGTTTGTGTTGCGACACCTGGAGGACTGGAGTTATGCCCGAATCGCCGAGGCACTCGGGCTGAAAATCGACACGGTCGAGACCCGGCTCGTACGCGCCAGGCGGCTGTTGCGTGAGGCCCTTCGCGAGTGATCGCCGGAAAAGGATCGAGACGAGGACCATGCGTCGAATCGAAGAAACGTCACCCATTTCGAACGAACGCCTTGAGCGTCTGATCTGCCGGCGCCTCGATCGTGAATTGTCAGCCGCGGAGCAGGTTGAGTTGGATGCCGCGCTCGCAGCCAATCCGACCGCTCAGGCCCTGTTTGACGACTACGCAGCGAACGACGCCCTGGCAGCACGAGTCCTGCAGCGCGATGTTGAGAATGCGATGGCGGTGGGAGCGGGGAACCGACGCGGCTTATGGCTTGCGGCGGCGGGTGCGGTGCTCGCTGCGGCGGCCATCGTCGCATTTTCGATCATGCCACACGGGTTCGACAACGGCCCCGCGCCATCGGCGCAAAGGGCGGGCGCGCGGGCGCCTGCGGCGGTCCGGCACGGCCCGTCACCGCAGTTTGTCGACTATCGCGAGACCGACCTTCGGCCCCAGCGCCGCGAGCGACGGGCTTGGCGCGATTTCATCGGGATTCGCAACCGAAAGTCGGACGCCAACGTGATCTACATCTTGGAACGAAACCGTCGTTCGGATCGGATCACGCCGGTCTCGGGCGATTTTTAGCGAGACCGCAATGACGGGAACGCGCGAGATCTGCCGAGTATGCGACAGGAACGAATCTTTCCATGCCGCCGGGTGCGATCGTGAATTCGTCGGTACGGCACGGATACGGAAACGGATCAAGGAGACTGGATCATGCTGCCTATTCACTTTGTCCTTTGGCTGACCACATTCGTTGCGCCGCTGACACCGGGGATCGTTGTCGTGAGGCCGGAGCGAATCGCTTCGGCATCGGTCGCCGTCGGCGATGCCCGCGTGGCAGACAACGACGATGAGGATCGCAACATCCAGGCCGGTGGGCCTTGGCTCGGGATTCAGTTCGGACCGGTGTCCAGGCCGCTGGCGAGTCACCTGAATCTTGATGAGGGCACGGGCCAGATGGTCCTCAACGTCGTCAAGGAGTCGCCCGCCGATGCCGCCGGCCTCGAGCAGTTTGACGTCATCGTTCGGTTTGACGATCAGGAAGTCTCGGAGGACATCGAGGCATTCCTCGATTCCGTACGGGCGTTCTCACCGGGCGAAACCCATACGATCACGTATCTCCGTGCGGGGGCCCGCGCGGAGGCGACGGTCGTGATCGGCACGCGGCCCGAGACGCCCGGTGAGTACAAGTACGAAGTCGAATCGCCGGACACGGTGCGCAATCAAGTCTTCGATCGGCTGCATCTCTTCGAGAAAGACGATCAGGGTCGCTGGAATTGGCGGAAGCTGGACTGGAAGGACTTGCCTTCCCTGCAGCTCCATCTCGGTGAGCTGGGCGACCTGAACCTGGACGATCTCGACATCACGATGGACCTGGACGCGTTGGGAGACGGATTCAATCAGCACATGTACAGTTTCGGGACGAGCCAGGGGCGGTCGATCCGGATCGAGCGCGACAGTGAAGGCCACCTCACTGTTACGACGACCGAGAAGAAAGACGGAAAAACGGAAACGACGACCGAGACCTATGACGACGAAGATGACCTGAAGCGCGGCGATCCGGAAGCCTACAAGCTGTACAAGAACGGCGGCCCGGCAATGTCCTTCAGCTTCGGACAACAGGGTCTTCCGAAGGGCTTCGGTTTCAACAACAGTTTTCATCTCGGCGTGGACGGCGGTCTTCTGAAGGATCTGAATGAGCAGCTTGGGGAATCGCGAGAGGCAATCAAGCGATTCCAGAAACGCTTCCGCTCCGGCTCCGGCACGCTTCGCTCTCCTCCGTCGCCGGACGCCCCGCCGAAGACGAGCTTTGAAATCACCACAGACGGACAGATTCGTGTGACGATCCGACAGGCCGGCGAAGAACTGGTTCAGACGTTCGAGGATGAGCAAGCCCTGACGGAAGCGAAGCCCGGATTGTATGAACGATTCAAGAAACTGAAGGATGGAAGCACGACGGATTGAACAATCCGGCAGGCGACCTCCCTTCCACGCCGCCTCCATCATGCTCGATCTGAGCCTGGCGCAAGGCGGCCGATCGCCATCGCAGCCCCTCCCCTTCACGGCCCCGCCGCCTACTCGTACAATGGATGCACTCGGCGGACTGCACAAGGCCCATTTCGAATAGGCGATCGACGCCCAACGGGCGTACCCATCAGGGCCTCCACTGCATCGCCGGTCTAAACTGCGTGCAGATCCGCGCGACTTGTCGGAGACCCTCTCGCTATGGCATCCATCGCCCTCGCCCTTCGATCGCAATTCCGCAAGATCCCCAAACTCGTCCGGGACGACCATCAGGATTTCTCGATTCGCGTCTGGCGAGCGCTGTCGTGGCTGGAGCGCGCCGAGGAGATGGACGCTTCCGACTTGGAAGGCCGGTTCATCTCGTGCTGGATCGCCTTCAACGCCCTGTACGGTCAACTCGATGACGACGACCGGCCCTTGGGCGACCGGCAGGCCTTCGGTGCGTTTATCGCCCGCGTGTGGGGCGTCGACCAGGAGGAACGGCTGCGACGCGTGCTCGGGAAGCACGAACTGCAGGTGCTGAAGCTCATCGGCGAGAAACACCTGAGCCGGGAGTTCTGGACACAAGGGCCGGCCGGAGAACGCCATGTGCAGCAGGCATTCAAGCGTATCTCGCTCACTTTCCGGAAGGCGAATCGTTTGCCCATCCTTCAGTTGTTGTTTGAACGCCTGTATGTCATGCGGCTGCAGGTGTTTCATGGAGCCAGCACCAAGGGCAGCCGCCTGAACCGCCGATCCCTTCAGCGCTCCGCGGGGATCATGCTCGATCTGCTGCCGGTATTCATCGAGATCATGCTGGCGCATGGGGTGAGGGAAAACTGGGGCCGCGTGTGTTTTCCGCCTTCACAGTAAGAAACGGCGACGCCGGATGTCTACTGGGCCCGGCCGAATCACGGAGCGCCGAAGCAGTAGATGACGCCGTCTTCGGTGCCAATGACGAGGCGGCGATGAGCGACGGCGGGAGACGCGGTGATGGGCGCGCCGGTTTCAAATCGCCATCGCTGTCGGCCACTCGCAATATCGACGGCGTAAAGATTTCCGTCGTAGGAGGCGATGAAAACGCGGTCGCCCACAACCACCGGCGACGACTCCATACGCCCCCGCGAGGCGAATCCCCATCGCTGCCGGCCGGTCTTCAGGTCGAGAGCGTGCAGCCGTTTGTCGCGTCCGGATATGAACACAGTGGTCTCTGTGATGGCGGCCGACGACAGGAAAGGGAATTGCCGGGCGGTGTCTTCGAACGACCATGACACCTTCCCCACGTCGAAATCGATCCCCAGCACGCGACCGCCGTAGGTTCCGATGAAGACGCGCGAACCGCGGACCGCCGCGGCAGAGCCGGACACGGAGTCTATGTCGACGGTCCGCATCCCCTTGCCGTCGGAGAGCCGGACCACGTGCAGATGGGCGTCGCAGCCGGCGGTCAGGGCGACGCCGCCCACGACGCACGGCGTACCGTGGATGCGGTCCTCGGTTTCGTACTTCCACACGAGTTCGCCGGTTCGGGCCTCAAGGCAGTAGAGCGTGCCGTCGTAAGACCCGACGATGATTCGGCCGCGGTCGACGTTGGGTGAGGAAATCACCGGGCCGTCGGTGCGATAGGTCCAGACGGCTGTGCCGCGACGCGCATCGACCGCGTGGAGCGTGCCGTCTTCATCTCCGAAACAGACGATAGCGCGCCTTGTCGGACCGGGCAGACGGAGGACGGTTGGCGAAGACCGGATGGCGTCTTTGGCCGTGTAGGTCCAGCGAACGCGGCCATCCGCGAGGTCCAGGGCATACAGATGGGCGTCGTCACACCCCACATAGACGGTCTCGCCGACGATGGCCGCGGTGGAGGCCACCGCCTCGGGGCAGACATGACGCCACCGAACGGCCAGGGAGGCCGGCAGGCGGCCGGCGGCTACGCCCGTCAGGTGTGGATCGCCGCGAAACATCGGCCACTCGTCAACAGTGGGTGCCGAGGCGGGTTGCGTTGTGGCATCTGTGCCGCCGACGGCGGGAGCGGCGAGAGTCGCGAACGCGGCCGCTGCAACCGTGATCGTGCGGCTTAGGAGCGAACGAGCGTGCCGCCGGCGATGCGCGTTCCGTTGTGCGATCGGCCCACGGCACGTCATAACAAAGACTCCAGCGTCTGTGCGCCGTCAGGCCGGTTTGTAGCGCAGGACCACGGCCGCGCCGGCGGCGGCCATGACGATTCCGGCATAGAACGGCCAGCGGGGCCAGACATCGGGCTTATGGATAACCATGTTGACAACGACGCTCATGATCGGCGCACCGGCGAAGACCAGCGGCGGAACGATCCAAGCCTTGCCGCCGGACGTGAGTGCGAGGATCACACCGAGGGCGCCGGCGGCCCCCAGCACGCCGGCCAGTGCGGAGATGGCCATGCCGCGCGTGGGAAAGACGGCCGGCTCCTGCTTCCACACGAACAGGAGCAGTCCCGGAACCAGCACCGCGACGAGGAAATAGGCCAGACCGACGAACAGAAACGCCCGAATCGGGCCGCGGTGTTCGCCAAAGCCCATCTGGCCGAGGTGAATGGTCGGAACATAGGCGCCCCAGAACACGATCGTACCAAGGACATAGACCGTCCAATGAATCTTCATGCACTCACTCCATCATTGTCTGAGTTCGACCGTTCCCGGCGAACCCGTGGGACCGTCAGGCCTGAAGGCTCGCACGAATGTGATCGGGGATCGGGATGGCTTCGAATCCGTGCCCGGTGACCTCGCAACAAACGGCCTTGACGCGGCCGCGGGCCACCTTGCGGTCGCCATGGTGAAACGTCGCTTCATACGTCATGGTCTTCTCGCCAAGACTCATGAGTCGCAGGCGGATGTCGACTTCGTCCTCGAACCGGACCGGCGCAAAGTATTCGCAGCTCGCGTGGACTCGGGGCCAGCCGATATCCCGGCCATCGTGTCGTGTCATGATACTCAGGCCCATCGAGCGGAAAAAGGCGTGCTCCGTCTCCTCCATCCATCGGAGATACTCGGCGAAATGCATCACGCCGGCCATGTCGGTCTCGGCGAACTGCACTCGGCGGATCAGGGTGAACTCACTTGGCATTGTGGCTGCTCCTGCCGGGCATCGCCGCCCTCCCTTTCACGAGTCTATCGCGACCGGCCACCCCGACCGGGTTCCGCGCCGGTACGGTCACCGCCTGGGCGGGCAAACGCAAACCCGGTCCGGATGCTTCATAACCCATCAATCCTGCCCGCGCCAGAGCTTGACATATCGCTCGAAATCCTCGGCGCCGATGGTCTCGGCATTGGGCGTCTCGAGTGACAACAGCTTCTCGTGGATCGCCGACGCCCGCGCGTCCAGTCCGGGCGAGAATGCCCATGTTCTTATCTTTCCTCTGACGTGAAGCGACACGGAAAGATGGGCGGCGCCGGGCGCGATGTGGCGCGACGGGGCGACAGACTCGATGCCCGACGCATCGATCGCCCGGTGCAGTTCGGCCCGTTGCTCCGTCGTCAATCGGCTCCGGGAGTACCATCCGGGTTCTTTGCCTTCTGGACTCGAGCGGACGATGGTGCCGTCGCCCCAGACGGCCGCGAGGACGCGAGATCGGAAGCCAGCATCGACAAGTCGAGGGCTCGGATGGATCTGAATCAGGACCAGCGGCGATCGCGGCTGGTGCGGACGGCCGTTCACATCCGCCGTTGGTTTCAGGCAGCCGGCGAGGAGGAGGACCCAGCCACACAGACTCGCCGCAAACAATTCTCTCGTCGTCATGGTTTGTGATCCCACAGCGCCTGACTCTCCTCATAGATGACGCAGGCCGGGGCGGGCCGACCGAACGGGCCGGCATGCTCCGGCCCCGCAGCCTACGATGCACCGGCGCGGCGTCCGCGGCCGGAGAAGAACTTATCCAGTGTCTCGGGTGACGGCGGCCGCGTGGCCGCGGATACGCCGATCAGCGCCACCGTCGACGTCGCGATGATCGTCGCGACGGGCATCATACCCAAAAAAAGAAACTCGCGGTGGGCGCCGTAGTCGGATTGCGCGAAGAGCCATATCCAGCTCGCGGCCGTAGCGAGGACGCAGGCGTAGGCCCCTGCCTTGGTAACGCGCCGCCAGTAGATTGCGGCGAAGACGAGCGGAAACAGACCGGCAAACCCGCTGAAACACCAGATCCCCAGCGTGAAGACGCTGCGGGTCCGGGCAAACTTGACGCCGAGGAGATACGTCACAAGCACGATGAGGACCACGAAGGCCCGGCCGAGGATGACCTTGCTGCGGTCGCTCAGTCGGTCGTGGCCGACGTAGTGGGCGGCGATGTCATTCGTGAAGATGCTCCCGATGCAGAGGAATTGCGAATCAAGGCTGGACATGATCGCGGCAAGGATGCCGGCCGTCAGCAGACCGCCCAGCAACGGGCTGGCCAGGTTCTTGACCATGATCGCGAGAACGGCATTCGGATTCTTGAGGCCGGGCGGGATGACGGGGTGGCCGTCGACGATTGCGGAGGTCGCCCAGACGCCGATCAACACACAGGGAATCCAGACAAGCAGGATGAGCAGCGGATGGGCCACGACCGCCAGGCGGAAGGTTCTCGCCGATCGGGCAGTCAGCCAGTGCTGGAAGAGATGGGGAAACATGCCCACGCTGAGCGGAATGAACAGGTACGAGAAAAAGGCCAACTGCGTGATGGGCCGGGGCTTCGCCGGTTTGATGACGGTCTCATCGCGTTCGTAGTCGGCCACGGCCGCCCGGTAGGTCTGCTCGTCCTGCTCGGTCACGCCGCGCTTGAGCCGGGTCGGGTTGTGCTGCTGAACCATGCGGGTGGCGTTCTCGATGCCGCCCAACCGATTGGCGACGACCGAAAACGTGACGACCCCGAGCACGATGAAGACTATCGTCTGAAACGTATTGGCCCACGCCGTTCCGCGGACGCCGCCGAAGAAGACGTAGATCAGAACGACGAGGCAAATCACGGCGGCGCCGACCCAGAACGGCACCGCCCCGCCGGTGTCGGGGAAGAGCTGCGGAAACGCGCCGGGCGTGATCTTGAGGATGACCGTGCCGGCCCCGATCACGCCGATCAGGAGGTACGGAATCACGAGGCCGACGAGGATCGGAAACAGAAGCAGACCGAGGCGGTCGGACTCGAATCGGTCGCGGAAAAACTGGATCTGCGTGACGTAGCCGTGGCGCTTACCGAAGGCCCAGAGCTTGATCCCCACAAAAAAGAAACAGGCCGAGTGAACGATGCCCGCCCACGAGGCCATCTTGCCGTAGACGCCGACGCCCGACTTGAAGGCCTCGCCGGAACTGCCGACGAGGGCGAAGGCGGTCATGGTGGTGCCGAAGAGCGACATCAGCAGAAGAAACGAGCCGATGCCGCGGGAGGCCAGGAAATAGTCCGCTGCCGTGCCGCGGAAGGCGCGGTTGCTCAGCAACCCGAGACCGAGCAGCAGCAGGAGGTAGGCCGAGATGATACAGACGGCGATCTGGCCGGGGCTCATGGAGGGCCCCCGCCCGCGCCGTTCGTGCCGCTCGTGGAGGCGTCCGGTTCATCGATGTCTGTGGGCCAGCAGTATCGAACGGCCAAGGCCCAGCCGATAGCCGCCGCAACCGACACGCCCGCATGATAGGCGAGACCGACGGGCATGAACCCGAAAACGAGCGTATCGGAATCGTCCCACCACCAGAAATCGTGATGGGCCATAGCGACAAGAATGAGGAATGCGTATACGAGTCGCTTCATTTCGTGCGTCCGTTGCCGATCAGCGGAACCGGGTCGGGCAGGTCCGTCCAGTCGCGCATCACGGTGAAGATCGCTCCCACGTCGTCATTGAACACATCGCCGATGAGAACGCGGACGAGATGATCGCGGTATTCCGGGTGCGCGCCAAGAAACTTTCCGAAGCTGAAGCCGCGATCGTAGAAGGCGAACACGAGTTGGCGCAGCAGGTGCATGCCGGCGGCGAGACGCGGGCCGAACCGCCCCAGCCGCTCGGCCGACACGTCGCCGGCTTCCAGCGCGGCATGGATCGTGTCGGCGGCCATCTCTCCGCTCTTCATGGCGAGCATCACGCCGGACGAATAGACCGGATCAACGAAGCCGAAGGCATCGCCGATCAGGACCCAGCCGGGCCCCGCCACCCGGTCGGCGCGGTAGGAAAAATCACTGGTCGTGTAGGCCGAACTGATGCGTTCGGCGGACGCCAGCCGATCGCGGACGTTCGAGCAGGCGCCGACTTCCTCGTCGAGGGTCGAGGTCGGATCGTCGCCCCGGCCGCAGCACAGGGTCGACGGCGGCGCGACAACACCGACGCTCGTGATGTCATCCGGCAGCGGGATGAGCCAGAACCAGGCGCGAGGATCGGGCGTGTTGACGATCAGGGTCGCACCGGCATTGCGCCCCTCGTCGCGCCGGGCACCGCGGTAATACGCATAAATGGCGGCGTTGCGCAAGCGCGCGTCCGGCAGACGGAGGCCCAATTGCCGTGACAGCAGCGTTGCCATGCCCGAGGCGTCTACGACGACATCGGCGGCCAAGTCCGTCTCGCGACCCTCGGCACGCGCACGAACGCCGACGGCCCGATCGCCGTCAAACAGAATGCTGCGGACCGCGACGCCCTCCCGGACCTCGGCGCCATGTTCGGCGGCGTTATCGAGCATCATCCGGTCGAAGCGATCGCGGCGAACCTGCCAGGTGACAGAGGACTCGCGCGGGTCGCGATCGGTGAAGTAATAGGGATGCGACTCGCGCCCGGAGGCCGAGACGAATTGCACGCTCTCCTTTCGAGGGAAGTCAGACGCCTTGAGTTTTTCGAGCATGCCGATCCGCTGAAACGTCCAATACGTCTGCGGCATCAGAGACTCTCCGATGTGGTGTCGGGGGAAGCGCCCCCGCTCGAGAATCAACACGCGGCGGCCCTGCTGGGCGAGCACGGTGGCAGCGACGGCTCCCGCCGGTCCGCCGCCGATGATGATGCAGTCGTAGGTGTCCCGAGTCGTCATGGGCGCGAAACCAGTGTGCCGAAGAGACGGATTGCCGAGCGTGTCTGCCCACGGTGTGCAACAGCCACGCGAGGGTGAAGACCGGCGGGGCGGAGCGTTGACATTCGTTCAGCAATGCGCATCCGGCACGACCTCCAACAGTTCGATCGCCGGCTCGTGGTTACAGTAGATCGTCCCGATCCGCCCGTAAGCCCCGGATGGACAAGGCCGATCCGCCTGTTTCAGGAGGCCGCACGCTTCGGGGAGCCGCAGATAACAGCGCGGCTCGATCCGCCGGAGGACCTCGTGGCGGATGAGAATCTCGCCCAGCGGCACTTTTGCCTGGAGAATCGCCGACCGGACGGGCTCATCGACACACGAAAGATTCATTCGAACGATTCCGAATTCGACGATGTCCTGTCCTTTGGCTGTAGCCAACACGATCGCTCGGCTGTAGATCTCGCCGTTCTGCCGGGTGCGAAGCACCCGCAGCGTCACGGCCTGACCGTGATGCGCGGCCAGCACCGTCGTCATGTGGTCGTGGTGCACGAGCAGATCGCGGAACGGCGGCGGCAGATCACGGCCAGCCAGCAGATCGTATCGGGACGGAAGGTCGGCGGTTTCCGAAAAAGGCGCACACAGGGACACCAGGACCGCATGTGGATCGCCATCGTTGATTGGCCGGCCGCTCCCATCGCTCATGAGTACCGAATCCCTCGATACTCCGATTCATAAAACCGGGGCAGGAGGCCGTCCACACGAAGCAACCCCGCTCGCGTGAGCCGGAATTGATCGGCGTCAAGCTCCGCCAAGCCTTCGTCCACGAGTGATCGAAAGGCGTCTGAAAAGGTATCGAGGATGTCGACGTCAAACCTGCGCCGGAAGGCGGCGGCATCGAGCCGACCCAGCTTCATTTGAAGAATCATCTCACGGATGAGGCGCTGGTGCCGGGTGATGGGCATCGCCCGAGCCAGCGGAAGCTCGCCGCGTCGCCGTGCGTCGAGATAGGCGTCCCACTGGTCCACGTTTTGGTAGTGAACGCCGGCCACGTGCCCAAACGACGCGACGCCGGTCCCGACCATTTCCGCTCCGTGCCACAAGGCGTCGCGATAGAGAAAGTCGTTCGGGGCCGAGGCCTTGATCAGGGTATAGGCACTGGAGACAACATAGCCGGAGGCTTCGAAGAGCCTGAATGCGTGATCGACCCATGCCCGTTTGGTTTGCCAGTCCGCGACCGGCACAGCGCCACCGGCCGCCCGGGCCTCGCGCGAAAGGAGGCTGTTGTGAGGCACTTCCATCTGATAGATGGTCACGCTGTCCGGATCAAGCTCGAGCGTCCTCGCGACGGTCGCTCGCCACTTGGCCTCGGTCTCGCCGACCATTCCGGCGATCAGATCGATGTTGATCTGCGGAAAGCCGACGTCCCGGGCCCAATCGTAGGCCCGAAAGGTCTCGCGTGACTTGTGGGCGCGACCGTTGGCTTGGAGAATATCATCGTCAAAGTGCTCGACGCCGAGGCTGAGGCGGGTCACCCCGATGGCGCGGATCGTATCGAGCTTGCCGCGGCTCAGCGTTCCGGGCTCGCATTCAAACGTCACCTCGCGCGCGGCCCCTCCGGCCAGATACGGAGCGATCCGATCGGCAAACTGCCGCAACTGGCGGCTGCTGAGAAAGGACGGCGTCCCGCCCCCGAAATAGACAAAATCGAAATGACGGCCGTTCAGCCGCGGGCGCCGTACATACAGGGCGACCTCGCCGGCGAGCGCCTCCAGATAGGCCTCCACGTCACGGCCGTTCTTGTCGGTGTAGACGCGGTAATAGCAAAACGGACACCGCTTGCGACAGAAGGGAATGTGCAGATACAGCCCCACCGAGGGGGCGCTCTCCTCGCCGTCCGGCGACCGGTCCAGCGCCTCCGCGACGCGGGGAAGGTGCGCGGCCGACCAGACCGAAAAGGGCGGATAGTTCGCGACAAAGACGCTGCCGATCTCGGTGTGGGAGTCCTCGTCCCGGTCTCGAAGCTGGGGAAGTTCTACCATGATTCAACACGTCTCGGGAGGCTCGCCCGATGCGTCGCCGCGCCCGAGCGCCCAACACATTGGTGCCCATTATAGCCTTCGAAGAGAACCCGTGCAATTCGACTCGGGTGCAGGACTTACACCTCCACGACCGGCAGCGAGACCGTCCCCCCACCACCGGAGGCCGCGCCGGCGACGGAGGCGAACCGGCCGTGCAGCGTATAGGGCGTCACGGCGGTGATCTCGACGTCGACGAACGCGCCGACCCACTGAGGCGTCCCGTCGAAGACGACGATCTGATCGCCACGCGTCCGCCCGACGAGCTGAATCCGACCCGCTCCCTGTTTCGCACTGTCTATTTCCTCGCCGCGCGACTGTTCGGATGCCTGGGCCCGGATAGCATGTTTGCTCGGCCCTTCGACGAGCACCTCGACGGTCCGACCGACCAGCGCCCGGTGGTGCGCCATGTTGATCTCGGCCTGAATCGCGAGTAGATCATTGTTGCGGCGCCGCTTGACTTCGTCGGGAACATCATCGGGGCAGCGATCGTCCGCGACGGTTCCCGGCCGCGGTGAGTACTTGAACACATAACAGTTCTTGTACCGCGCGAAACGCAGCAGTTCGCAGGACTGCCGAAAATCGTCCTCCGTCTCGCCGCTGAATCCGACGATCATGTCACCGGCCAGCGAGAGGTCGGGCATGGCCGTCCGGGCACGATCGAGCAGTTTCCGGTAGTCCTCAACGGTGTAGCCACGATTCATCCGCCGGAGCTGGGCGTCGCTGCCGCTCTGCGCGGGAATGTGGAGGTAACGGCAGATCCGCGGCGACCGCGCCATCACGTCGAGGGTCTCGTTCGTGAAATCACGCGGAAAGCTGGTCACGAAGCGCAGCCGTGGCAACTGTGGAACCTCATCGTGCACACGCCGCAGCAGTTCGGCAAACGTCGTCACGCCGCCCGGACCCTCGCCCTTGTAGCGATAGTGATTGATCGTCTGGCCCAGCAGCGTCACCTCGACGACCCCGTTTGTGGCGAGGCGCCGCACTTCGTCAACGATCTGCCCCGGCGGACGATGCTGCTCCGGGCCGCGCGTGTAGGGCACCACGCAAAAGCTGCAATACTTGTTGCAACCCCGAGTGATCCGCACATAGGCCTGATGCCGTCCCAGCGACCGCGGCGTCGCGGCGTGGACCGCCGGACCCAACGCCCGGCCGGCGTCCAGCGATTCCAGATCGGCGTGTCCCTCGAGCCGGCGGGCCTCGGTGGATCGGTCGCGCAGCCGCCCCGAGAGCGCCACGGCCCGACACCGGGTTTCACGGACGTCGCAAATCAGCCCCGGCAGCCGGTGCAGTTCGCTCGGACCGCAGAGAATGTCGACATGTCGCACCTTTTCCAGCAAGCCGTCGCCGTCGCGCTCGGCCATACAGCCAATGACGGCAACGATCTGGTCGGGATGGTCCGGCCGACTGTGTTTCAACTGGCCCAACCGCGAATAGACCTTGTCCTCCGCGTGCTGCCGAACCGAGCAGGTGTTCAAGACGACGACCGAGGCCGCCGCCATGTCGGCCGTGGGTTGATAGCCCTCATCGAGCAGGGCGCCGAACGCCAGCTCGCTGTCGAGCGCGTTCATCTGGCAGCCCATCGTCTCCAGATACATGGTGCCGCGTCGACTCATCCGCCGGTTACCGCCTTTTCGCAGGCTTCGAGGCGCTGCCGCGCCCGTTCGCGCAACACCGCGTCGATCGTCTTCTGCTCGATGCATTCCTTGTACAACTCCGCCGCCTTGGCCGGACGCCCCATCGCTTCATACGAACGGCCGGCCCAGTAGAGCGCCGCCGACACATGCGGGCTGTCCGGATGGAGGACGACGACGCGCATCGCCGCCAGACCCCCCCGGGCGTAGTCCTTCCCGGCGAAGCTCAACTCCGCCGCAACGACTTCCCACGCGGCCTGCTCCGACTTCCGAGCCTTCTTTCGGCCGGCGGCGAGCAAGCGCCGCGCCTCTGCCAGATCGCCCGCGGCGATCGCGCGTCGGACCGCCGCGCGGGGACTCGCCGGACGGGAGGTCGAGCGGCGACTCGTGCCGCCGGGACCGCGCCGAGCGGATCGTTTCCGTTTCGCCGTCTTGTCGCTCGCACCTTCTCCACGGCGAATCCGCTCTCTCAGCCGCCGGAGCGCCACCCGGACGTCGGCCGGCTGGGACTTCCGCTCCGCCGCCGCAATCGCCGTCAAAGCCGCGGCCGCCGCGGTCGTCCCCGGGGCCGGCAGATTCCGCGGAATGACGTCGCGCGCGAGCATGGGTCGCCGAGGGGCCAGCGCCAGATAGGCCCGCAACGCCTTTTCAAAGGCTCCTGTTCGATCGTGGACCATCGCCAGCCGCGTCAAGGCGAAGTCGCGCATCCATCGAAGGCCGGAACCCCGGCGCACCGATTGATACAACCCCGCCGCCTTGCTGTATTGCTCGCGCCCCCACGCGCGCTCCGCACGGTTCAGGGAGTCGGCAGCCTCGTCGCGCCCCGGCGAGACGGTGATCCACTGAAGGGTCGTCACGCGTTTTGACAGCGTGCGACCGTCCGGCATGAGGAAACGTAGTTCATCCTCGACCAATTCCAGGATCCGTACGTCGGTGTACGATCCTCGGCCGTCATGCACCAGATCCGCCCGTGCGACGCCGATTCCGACGATGCACGCCGTCACCGACACCACGCTCAACACCCGCTGCAGCATCATTCAATGGTACAACGCGATTGGCTGCGGCTCCAGGGCAAGGCTTCCATCGAGAGGGTATCGCACATCGGACAGGCCGGCTGTGGCCCGCCGTCTCAGCTCGGGATGATCCAGATCCTTGTCGATGCCGGCGCCACCTCCCTATGATGATCCGTATGAGCAGTCAGACGGTCGGCAGTCGAATGCATCTCGGCCATGCACGCTCCATGTTCCGACGATCGAGCGTGGCGGTCGTGTTCTTGGGGCTTGCCATCGGATGTCATGACGCGCGGCGGGGCGTGGTCGCCGCCCTGCCGGGCGACGGCGAGAAGCTTGTGATTCTGCGGCATTACACCGGAGCGCATTGCCACGAGATGCAACCGACGCAATTTGTCGCTCGCAGCGACCCGGAGTGGGCACGCGTGCAACTGCGTGACATTGACGTCGATTTCGACACCGAGATGGTGCTCGTGGTAACGCTCGGCCGGCGCAGCTCCGATCAGTTCGCCGTCGACATCGAGCGCGTTTGGCGCGACGGCGGCGTGCTCCGCGCCGACGTCGCTGTTCGCGCCCCGCCACCGGGCGCCCCAGTCCGACTCGCCAGCCCCTACTGCATGGCGGCGCTACCCCGCTGCGACTTGAAGCTCGCCGTGTTCGCTCACGATCCGCCCTATCCGACGGCCACCTGGGCCCA
>CAYQDV010000012.1:16673-29953 GCA_964416295.1 uncultured Planctomycetaceae bacterium | reverse complement strand
ACCGCAAACACGGGCATGCCCGCCCCCCCACACCTCTCCTCCGCCGTAACCCACATGGGCGGCTGGGGCGCCATCCAGCCCACCGCCAGCCACAACCCCGCCGAGTACAACGGCTTCAAGATCTGCGGCGTCCGCGGCGTGCCGATCGGACAGGCCACCGGCCTCAACAGCATCCGCGACATCGCCTCGCGCGTCCCTCGCCACCAGACCGCCACCACGGCCCGACTGACCGACCGCGACCTGACCGAACCGTATCGCGACTTCATCCGGCGGTTCCTCCGCGGCGGCGATCGCCTGCCGAAGCCGGTCAAGGTCGTCGTCGACGCCGGCAACGGAATGGCCGGTCGGTGGCTCCCCCGTGTGTTCGATGGCATTGAGGACCTCACGATCGTCCCGATGAATTACGAGCACGATGGAACGTTCGTCCACGACCCGAACCCCCTCGTGGCCGCCAACCTCAAGGATCTTCGAAAGGCCGTCAAACAGCACAAGGCCGACTTCGGCGCCTCCTTCGACGGCGACGCCGATCGCTGCATCTTCCTCGACGAACGCGCCATTGCGATCGGATGTGACCTCATCACGGCCCTGCTGGCGCGATCATTCCTCGCGCGTGAACCCGGCGCCGCCGTCGTCTACGATCTCCGCTCGAGCCGTGTCGTTGCCGAGGAAATCGGTCGCGCCGGCGGTGTACCCGTCCGCGAACGGGTGGGGCACGCATTCATGAAAAAGACCATGGCCGATCACAACGCCATCTTCGGCGGCGAACTCTCCGGCCACTTCTACTTCCGCGATAACTTCTATTGCGACTCCGGACTGCTTGTGTTCGTCCACATACTCAACGCCCTCACCGATACCGACCGCGACCTGAGCGAACTCGCCCGATCCGTGAATCGCTATCGCAGCTCCGGAGAGATCAACTTCGAGTGCGCCGACAAGGACGAGGCCCTCCAGAGGATCGCCGAGCGGTTCCGCGACGCGGAAATCGACGAACTGGACGGCATCACTGTTCAGTACCCCGACTGGTGGTTCAATGTCCGCAAGAGCAACACCGAACCCCTCCTGCGGCTCAATCTCGAGGCCGGCACGCGGAAAGTCGTCGATCAGAAGGTCGCCGACCTGGCGCCGCTTCTCGGCACACGCGTCGCACATTAAAGGGTGTTGGAAAAGCCTTTTCAGAGAAGATCGGTCACCCGTGCCGCGAGTGCCGCGGCGGTGTCACTGTCGCGGGCTTCGGCAATGACGCGCGCGACGGGTTCCGTGTTCGACGGCCGGACGTGAACCCAACCCTCCGGCCAGTCGATACGGAGGCCATCGGCGTCATTCAGCCGCCCATCGCCGATGATGGTCCGAATGCGGTCCAGCCAGAGCGCCACGCGCTCGCGATCGAGTTCGAATTTCTGCTTGGTCATGACGTAGTGCGGCATGTCGCAAACGACTTCGCACAGAGGCCGCCCTTCGGCCGCCATCAGGTCCAGCACCAGGGCGATGGAGACGAAGCTGTCGCGGACCGGCACCACCCGCGGTTCGATCACGCCCCCGTTGCCCTCGCCGCCGATCGTGCAGCCCCGGTCGAGCACCGCCCGGGCCACGCTCGCCTCGCCGACCGGCGTTCGATACACCGGTCCGGCGCCGGCGGCCTGTGCCAGATCATCGATCATCCGAGAGGTCGAGAGATTGGTCGCGGCCGGCCCGCCCCGCGTGGCGAACACGTGGCGCGCCGCCAGCGCCAGCGTGAATTCCTCTCCGATGTATCCTCCCGCGTCATCGACGACCGCGCACCGATCGGCGTCCGGATCCTGAGCGAATCCCACGTCGGCGTCGTGCTCGCGGACCGCGCGACACAGGTCCGTCAGGTTCTCCTCGATCGGTTCCGGCTCGTGGGGAAAGCGTCCCGTCGGTTCGGCGTTGACGTGTACCACGCGGCAGCCAAGCCGCTCGAGCAGTTCGCGCCCGCCCGCGCCCCCGGCCCCGTTGACGCTGTCCAGAACGACCTTGAAAGCGCGCCGCCGAATCGCGTCAATATCGACAATGGCCAAGACCCGCGCCACGTGCCGTTCGTGCGTGGTGTCATCGGTCGTCACGCGGCCGAGGCCGGCGACGCCCACATAGCGGAAATCCTTGTCTTGATACCGGCCCAGGATGCTCCGGGCGGTCTCCGGCGGCGGCGCGAAACCTTCCGACGAGAGGAACTTGATCCCGTTCCAGACCGCCGGATTGTGGCTGGCCGTGATAATGACGCCGCCGGCGGCCTCGCGCTGGCGCACCATGATCGCCGTTCCGGGCGTCGTGACGATGCCGAGGTCGATCACGTCGCATCCGCAGCTCAGCAGACCGCTGACCGTGGCGAAGCCGACCATCGCGCCGCTTTGCCGCGAATCGCGACCGACCACCACCGTACCCCCGTCGAGGTGCGTGCCAAATGCGGCGCCGAGTTCCGCCGCCAGCGTCGGTGTCATGGTGCGGCCGATAACACCCCGCGTGCCGGATACGCCCATCATTAATGCCATCGTATCAACCTCATCACCGGACTCCGAAGAACGGATCATTCGACGCTGGACGCTCGGAACGTCCACCTCGCCGCACAGCGGCTACTGCGCGCGGACCGCGTCGAGATCTTCGCGAATTCCGGGACGCAGATACCGTCCTTCCAACTCCTCCAGCGGTGCCAAGGCCGCGAGCGTTCGCTCATACTGCGTGGCTACGTCGGCCGTCGTATCGACGAACAGGATACGCTCGCCGCGCAGAACGCAGTAGCCCCCCCCGTCTCCGCCGAGCGGCTCACGGCGGATCGTCAGGCCAAGATCCTCTGCCAGGCCGACCAGGCTATCGAGACGCTGCTCCAGATCCATCGCGTTCGCTCCGATCGACCGCTGTCAAGTCTGCCGCGACGGATGCCGATAAGACCCGCGGCGGTTCCTCGCCGACCTTGCCGGAACAGTATACATGACCCGCACTCCATCCGACCAGACTCGATCGCCTTCCGACGACATCGAATCGCCCCTTCGGCAGCTCGACGGGCTGGAACGTCATCTCGAATCGCTCCAGACCCAGGCGCAGCAACTCCAGCGGCTCGCCGCTCTCGGAACGATGTCCGCGATGTTGGCGCACGAGATCAACAACATCCTGACACCCATCGTAAGCTATTGCCAGTACGCCGCAGACCGCGACGATCCCGACCTGATGCGGAAGGCCGTCGAAAAGACGCTCACCCACGCCCGCCGCCTCACGACACTCTGCGGACGGATCATGGGGCTGGCCGCCGAGGACACGATGGGTCCGGTCGACACCGCGCTCCTGCCGCTGATCGAGGACGCCGTTGAGTGTCTGGGCCGAAGTCCCGAGAAGGACAACATTGAATTGACCCTCGATGTCTCGCCCGCATTGAACGTTCACGGCCATGCCGGGAGCATTCGGCAGGTTCTGTTCAATCTGGTCCTCAACGCCCGACAGGCCATACTCGATCGCGGCGGAAGCTCCGGCCGACTAACCATCGCTGCACGGCAGACCGACGGCAATGGCATCGAGATCCGCGTCGTCGACAACGGTTCGGGTATCCGGCCGGAAGACCTGGACAAGGTCTTTGAACCATTCTTCAGCACACGGCGCAGCGAGCCTGTCGCCGATCGCCGAGGGGTCGGGCTGGGGTTGACGATCTGCCGGCGCCTCATTGAGGAACAAAACGGTCGCATCACGGTCACGAGCGACTACGGACGCGGGGCGGCATTTACACTCACCTTGCCGGCCGGTCAGACCGGCTGATTCTGACTCGGCTTGAACGTGCCGGCGATCCGGCGCCTCACTTGCCCAGCTTCCTCCGAAGCTTGGTCACCACCGTCGGCGGAATGAGCCGGTCGATCTGCCCGCTCGCGAGTCCCCCCATTTCGCAGATTTGCCGGATGAGTGTGCTGCTGATCAAGGCAGTCTGGTCGGTCGTGAAGAGGAAGACCGTCTCCACATCACCGGCGATCATATTGACGTTAGCTTGGCGCAGTTCACTGCGGAGGTCGTCTCCGTCGCGGATGCCCTTGACGATCACGTCCGCCCCCTTTCGCTTCACGTAATCCATCGTCAGCCCGGCATAGGCCTCAACCTCCACGTCTTTCTGGCGGCCCACCAGTTCCCGGAGCATTTCCACCCGCTCGTCCTCCGTGAACAGAGGCTCTTTCTCGGGATTGCGGCCGACCGCTACGATCGTCCGATCGAACAGGCGCTGGCTGCGCTCGATGATGTTCAGATGACCGCGCGTCGGCGGATCAAACGTCCCGGCAAACACCGCGGTCCTGGGTCGGCGCTGATTCATAACCGAGCGTCTCCGAATTACCCTGCATGACGCGAATGGGCGCCCCGTGGCCGCCTCACCGATCGTTGCGTCTCGCTCTCATCACTCATACCGCAGCGCCTCGACCGGATCCAGGCGGGACGCCTTCCATGCCGGATAGAGGCCGCTGATCACGCCGGTTACCGTCGCCATGGTCAGGGCCATGGCGATCGCCCAGCCGGTCGTGACCGTCTCGAAGACGCGCGTCAACCGCTCGATCGTGCCTGCCATCCCCCAGCCCATCAGAACGCCGAGCGCCCCGCCGAGGAACGACACCGTGCACGCCTCGATCAGGAATTGCCGCAACACGTCGATCCGCTGCGCCCCCATCGCCATGCGAACGCCGATCTCCCGCGTACGCTCCGTCACGGCCACCAACATGATATTCATGATCCCGATGCCGCCGACCACGAGGCTGATTCCGGCGATCGACCAGAGGACGATTCCGACGATGTTCTGGAACATCGCGAACTGCGCGACAAACTCCTTTTGCGCCTGAACCTGGAAGTCGTCCTGTTGTCCGGCGCGGATCTTGTGGCGCTTGCGAAGCATCCGCTTGATCTCGTCCTTCGCCTGCTCGATGTCGGCGTCGTTTGGCGAGGCCGCCTCCGCCAGGATCACCGTTACAGCCTTCATGCCGTACAGCTTGTCCATCGCCGTCGTGACCGGAATGATAATCTGCTGATCCACATCCGTGAACGCGATGTTGCCTTTCTCCTCCATGACACCAATAACTACAAACGTCCTTGATCCCAGCAGGCCCGTAATCTTGATCTTCTCGCCGAGTGCCGGTCGACCGCCGAACAGCTCTTTCTTCACCTTGGACCCGACCACCGCGACGCTCAGCTTCGCCTGCACATCCGAGCGTGTGATGAACTCTCCGTCCGCGACCCGGTGGTTGTTGATCTTCGGATAGGCCTCCGTCGTTCCCAGAATGGAAGCGTTCGTGTTCCGCGAAAAATACCGGACCAACCCTCCGCTGTTGACCTGCGGGACCGCCATTCGAACGGCGGGACACTCCTTGCGGATGGCGTCCGCGTCCTCCAGTTTCAGCGAGTCGAACGTTCCCACCGTCCGATGCCCCCGCCGCTGAACTGCCGGCATGATGAACAACTTGTTTGATCCCATGGATTGAAAGCCGCTCGCAAACCGAGCGCTCATGCCCTCCAGGATCGCCATCGCCGCGACCACCGCCGCCACGCCGATGATCACACCCAGCGTCGCCAGGATGCTTCGCAGCGGGTGGACCCACAGACTGCGAAGCGACATCAGGATGATTCGAAGGAAAAACATCGATTCAGAGGTCCCCGAAGAGACACGTCTCGAGCCCCGGACAACCCATACCCCCCACGGCCCCTTTTCGCAATCCCCTTACACCTGGACCGGTCGGGCCATCGGCGGCGGCTTGCGATCCGTCGTCGTCGGCTCTTGGCGCTCAGCGATCTCTCGGCGCTCCGACGGATCCACCGAGCGGTCTTCATAAATATGACCATCTCTCATGCGAATAATCCGTTCCGCCTGCAGCGCGACATCCGCTTCGTGGGTCACCAGAATGATCGTCACCCCCGCGTCGTTCAACTCGTGGAAAATCTCCATGATCTGCCGGCCGGTCCGCGTGTCCAGGTTGCCCGTCGGTTCGTCGGCCAGGATGATCTTGGGTTCATTGACGATGGCCCGCGCGATCGCCACGCGCTGGCGCTCTCCGCCGGACAGTTCGTTGGGCTTGTGGGAGCAGCGTTCGCCGAGGCCGACGCGCTCGAGCGCTCGACGCGCCACGTCGCTGACGTGGGTCCTCCGGGCGTAGAACATCGGCACGGAGACATTGTCGATGGCCGACGTGCGCTGAATCAGGTTGAACGTCTGGAAGACGAATCCGATCTTCTGGTTACGGACGATCGCGAGTTGCTTGTCCGTCATCGCGCTCACCAGTTCGCCGTCGAGGTGGTACGCTCCTCTTGTCGGGCGATCCAGGCAGCCCAGCAGGTGCATCATCGTACTCTTGCCGCTGCCGGAGGCTCCCGTCAGCGATACGAACTCTCCCGCCTCGATGTTCAGGTTGACTCCGTCCAGCGCGCGCACCACCGTATCCCCCATCTGGTAGTGTTTCGTCAGTCCGTCAACCTGGATCAGTACTGCCATATTCTGAATGGTATTCCAATCCGCCGTTATACATGCAGGAGCGGCGGAGCGGCAGACTCCTGGCGCCCTCCCCAGGCCGCGCCGTCGATCAAGCCTGCTTCCCCGGAAACGGGGCTACTTTTTTTCCTGCGACTTCTTTTCCTTCTCGGTCAGTCTTGGACGCTTGGTCCACACCTTTTGTTGTGCCTCCAGCCCCGAGATGATCTGCGTAAATGTTCCGTCCGTCTTGCCGATCGTCACTGGAATCTTCTCCTCGCCCCAAGGGCCGTTATCGCCGATCCGCTTCGGTACGTAAACGAAACATTCGCGGCCTTCGCTGTGCAGGGCGTCATTCTTTACCAGTACCACGTCGTCGATCTTGTCCGTGGTGAACTCCAGGTCCGCCTGAAGACCCAACAGCTTCTCCAGGTCTTCCCCGATCAGCCGAATGCGAACATTGAACGTCACGACGTTATTCGCCATTTGGGGCTTCGGCAGAATCCGCTCGATCACGCCTTGAAAGGACTCCGACCGATACGCCTCCACCGTCACCGCCACTGGACGACCCCTGAGATTTTGAATCTCCTCCGACCCCTTGACGATCGCTTCGTTCTCCGACGCGTCGATCACGCGATGGGCATATTCGATCGCCTCGCTCGGTTCGAGCGGTCGGGTCTTGCCCGGCTTGGCGTGGTCCGGGGCGATCTCCCGGATCATCCCGATGTCGGCCTCGTCCACCTGAGCCATGACAAACATGGCACTCGTGTCGGCCATAATCATCAGCGGCGTACCACCGGTCAGCGACTGCGTGCCGCTCTGAACCATCTCGCCCTCGCGAACCATGATGCTGTAGATCATGCCCCCGGTCGGCGCACGGACCGTCGTCTCGTCGAGCCGCAGTTTTGATTCCTCGAGGTTCTTCTTCGTCGTCCGAAGCGCCGCCTCCGCCTGCTCGACGTCTTCCTTGCTGCTCGCGAGCAGCGTCCTTTCGTTGTTCTTGGCCCGGGTCAGTTCGGTTTCCGCGCTCTCTTTAGCCGATTTTGTCGTCAGGTAGGCAGCCCGGGCCGACACTTCCTCCACCGATCCGGCCGCGTTGTCTCGCCGGTATTGCTGGATCTTTTCCCACCGGTACGCCAACTCAGTGAGCCGAGCCTTGGCGTCATCCAGCCGTGATTCGGCCAACCTCGTTCTGAGCGGAAGATCAAGCTTTATGTTCTCGAGGGAGATACTCGCCTTATCGCGCGCCGACTGCGCCCGATCCACGTCTGCCTGCCGGGCCTCCACGTTCCGCAACTCGTCCACCGGGTCCAGTTTCAGAAGAATGTCGCCCTCCTTGACGATCTGGCCGGCCACGACGCTGATCTTCTCCGTCTTTCCGCTGGCCTTCGTCTTGATCTCGATGAACTGCCTCGGCTCCACGGTGCCGGACGCCGTCACGGGAATCACCAGGTCGCCCCGCGTGACGTCTTCCATTTCTCCGTCCAGGAACGACCGCATGCGTATTCGGCTCACCCCGAAAATGCCGCCCAGCACGACCGCAGCGATCACAAGTACGATTACCAGCCTTTTCATAAGGGCGACTCCTGCCTTCCTGGTGCAGCCTAGCCGGCACGCCGGCACCAGCCAGTATTACCGTGCGATGCGACCATCCCTCACGCGCGATATCTGTAATATCCTGCCACACAATAGGATATATCAAGCACGCCAGCGATTGAACCCCCCACAGGACCTCCGGGCGGCCGTCGGGGAGTTTGCCATCCGGGTATCTTATATTTCGACGCTGGGCCATCCCACGCCCTACGCGTTTCCGGTACCCGTCCGTTTTGTCGCGCGATGACCGGCTGTAGCGTCGGCTCCCCGCGGCCGACGTGGGCAGCGTAACGGCCGCCGGGCGCGGGGGAACCGACGCTGCGGGGGCCGATCGGTGAGTTTCAACACGACGGAATGATGCTATGGCGCCACGCGAGGCTTGACGAACCCATCAATTGCTCGATACTGGCTTCACTCGCGTGCCGAATCGCCCGAAATGAGGTTCTGGAGCAACACGCCGAACGCACGGTCGAGGATCGAATGACCGCCAGTCAGCCCCAGACGACCCGGCCGGATAGGTCAGGCCCGATCGAATCGCTGCCCAGCGGCTCCCCTGTGCCTGCGGCTGATCCCAAGTCCGGAAACCAGGGTCAACATTCTTGCTTACAGGATGTTACACGAGACGTCTCCGTCGTTCTTGAGTGCCTTCCCGGCGCCCTGCTCGTCTTCGATACGGCGTGGAAAGTCGTGCTTCAAAATGAGGCCGCTCGGCGACTTCTTCCCTATGCCACGGACATCTGCGAGACCCTGTCCAGACTGACTGTCGACGGCGCGTGCCGAAACTGGGCGGCCGAACTCAAGGCCGTCCTGCAGTTGCGCAAGACCCGCCGCTTCGAGGCGGTCATCCATCCCGCCGTCGGGCATGCCGAGACCTACCTCAGCCTCCTCTGCGCCCCGCTGTACGACCCGGACGACGATCGGGTGACCGGCGGCATCATTCTCGCCGAAGACGTCTCCGCGCGCATCAGCATGGAGCAACGCCTCGCCGTGTCCGAACGCCTGGCCGCCGTCGGCAAGCTCGCCGCTCGTGTGGCCCATGAGCTGAACAACCCTCTTGACGGCATCATGCGTTACACCAATCTCGCCCGCCGACGGGCAACCGGATCAGGCGACCATAAAACCGCCGAATACCTCGAAAAGGCGGCCGCCGGCCTGACCCGCATGGCGCAGATCACGTCGACCCTGCTGGAGTTCTCCCGGACCACCCACATGCAGTTCGAGCAGGCCACGATCAATCGGATCGCCGAGGATGCAGTCAGCGCCATGAGCGGTCGGGCACAAGACGCAAACGTGACGGTCGTCTGCAATCTCCACAAGGAGGACATGCCGGTCGTGCGCGGCAGCAGCCTCTTCCAGGTCTTCTGCAACCTCATCAAGAACGCCATCGACGCCATGCCTGATTCCGGAACGCTGACCGTCACCACCCGTATCGCCGGGCCTGACGTCGTCGTCGTGTTTGAGGATACCGGCGCCGGTCTTCCCGAAAACACCGAGCGCCTCTTCGATCCGTTTTACACGACCAAACCCTCCGGACAAGGGACCGGCCTCGGCCTCGCCGTCTGCAAGGACATCATCGAGCGCTACGGGGCGACCCTCACGGCGGCCAATCGCCCCGAGGGCGGGGCACGCTTTATCGTGACGATCCCGAAGCGGAATTGTGCCAAGGTGCCCGCAACCCGGCTTCGGGAGCGGCGATCATGACGTGTTTCGGAAAGGGAGTGTTGAAACGTGGCTGATACGACCCAAGCCCCCCCCGTTTCGTCCACCGCGACGAAGACTACCGAAGAGAGCGCCACAACCCGGCCCCAGGCACGGGTGCTGCTGGTCGACGACGACCGGATTATCCTCGACTCGCTCTCGGAGTTTCTCCGGCTGGAGGGCTATGGTGTCGACGGCGTCGACTCCGTCGAGACCGCGATCACCCGACTCGAGCGGCAGGTCTATCACATCGTCATCAGCGACGTCAACCTGCCGAAATCCGACGGCTTCGAGCTGCTCCGGACCATACGCGACCGCTTTCATGACGTCGTCACGATCGTCATCACCGGCTACGGCACGATTGAATCCGCCGTCGAAGCCATCAAGATGGGCGCCTATGATTACCTGACCAAGCCGATTGTCGACGACGAAATCCGCCTCGTGGTCCAGCGTGCCTTGCAGCAACAGTCGCTCATCCGCGAGAACCGCGGCCTCAAGCAACAGCTCCAGCAGCGATACGCCCTCGACAACGTCATCGGCCAGGACTACCGGATGGGCAAGGTCTTCGACCTCGCCGAAACCGTAGCCGAAACAAAGACTACGGTCTTGGTAACGGGCGAGTCCGGGACGGGCAAGAGCCTCATCGCCCGCGCCATTCACCAACGCTCCGATCGCCGCAACCAACCCTTTGTCGAGGTTTCCTGCGGCGCCATCCCCGAAGGCCTGCTCGAATCCGAACTGTTCGGCCACGTCAAGGGCAGCTTCACCGGTGCCGTGTCCGACAAAGATGGAAAGTTCAAGGCCGCCGAGGGCGGCACGATCTTCCTTGATGAAATCAACTCCGCCTCCTCCGGCCTCCAGGTCAAACTTCTCCGCGTCCTTCAGGAACGCCGGTACGAACCGGTCGGCTCCAACGACACCATCGAGGCCGACGTCCGTGTCATCCTCGCCTCCAACGTCGATCTGAAGAAGGAAGTCGATGCGGGGAGGTTTCGACAGGACCTTTACTACCGCATCAATGTCGTCACCCTCCACATGCCGTCGCTCGCCGAACGCCTCGGCGACATCCCCCTGCTGGCCAGACACTTTCTCAAGAAATATTGCGCGGAGGTCCGCAAGGAAATCCTCGACATCACCCCGGAGACTCTGCAGGCCCTCCAGCGTTACCACTGGCCCGGCAACGTCCGCGAGTTGGAAAACGCCATCGAACGTGCCGTCGTCCTTAGCAAGGGGCGCCACATCACCCCCGACGATCTTCCCAGTTCCGTCCTCGACGACGCTCCCCCGAATCTCGGCGCCGGCGAGGCCTTCCAGCCCATGTCGCTCAAGCGAGCCTTGGAAGAGCCGGAGCGACGTATCATCGAAGCCGCCCTTCGCATCAATAACTGGAACCGCCAGACGACCGCCGAATCGCTCGAAATCAACCGAACCACCCTCTACAAAAAGATGAAACGCTTCGGCCTCGAATTTGACCCCAACAAGCACGGTGCTGCCTGACCCGCATGCACGCCCGAGGCCGCCCGATTCATCCGGCACAGTCCCCGGTGTGACCGCTTGTCTCTTTTGACTTTTTGACTTTTTGACGTATTGACGTTTCCCCGTCGTCCAGCCCTGCTCCCCGCAACAGGTCTTCCGGCGAGTTCCAGTTCTCCACCCACCGCGCCTCCGCGCCGGCCAGATCCATTGCCGTCGTTCGGAGGTTCGACAGAAGTGTCACCAGGCCGTATCGCCGCGCCGCAACGGCGGCCTCGACCGCCGGTCGCGCCTCTGCTCGATACAGCGCGCAGCACGGATGCCACTGCCCGCCCGCGCCGCCGGTCCGAAACGCCACGGCCTCCCCCGAATCGTCGGCCGCACACAGCCGCCGCAACGCCTCGCCCGTCAAATGGGGCATGTCGCACGCCAGCAGCAGCCATGATTCCCCCGGCCGCGCGAGCATCAAGGACTCTAATCCGCCCATAGGCCCGATCCCGCGGTGGACATCCTCGATCACCCGCAGCGCCGCCACCAGCGGCGGCGGCTCAAACCCGACCTGTCCCAACAGCACGACCCGGTCGCTCACCGTCGCCGCCAGGGCCGCCGTCCGCTCGATCAGCGTCACGCCGCTCACCGGAATCAGGGCCTTCTCAAAGCCCATCCGCCGGCTTTCGCCTCCGACCAGAATGCCCACCACAGGTGTCATCGCTAGCAGTATAGCGGCCCGCGGGTGCCACTGGCGACGCGCGCTTGTTTAACGTGTTGTCGCCCAACACCGCCGCTGATGGACCTGATTCGAGCCCGGAGCGCAAGCGAGTGGGTCAGCGTACCACCCGTCGCTCGCGCTCCGGGCTCGGATCAGCGCGCCAGTCACGCTGACCACATACCGCGGCTCGGCCGCCAGTGCCGCTCGATTCACCGGTGCGACGTTTCTGAGACGGCCCCACCCCGTCGCCCCCGACGAAAACAGCATTGACAATCGGCCTCCGAACCCCTGTCGCCCCAGCGCCGTATAATCCGATGACACCTGAGTTCTCCGAAGAATCCGGCCGGGACGACGACACTCGGCACCGACCATGCGTGGAGCGGGCGGCCTCGGCGAGCATGGAGTCATCGAAGGATGGCGCTCGAATCGCCGCTTCGACGCGACGGCCACGAACTGCGAGAGGAGATCATCATGTCTCGATGTCCGCGAAACAGGACGAGTTCGGACGGGAGGATAGATCCTGCGCGCCGCCGCCACGCCCGAGTGGCGTGCGTAGTGATATCGTTGGCCTCCGCGGTCTTGGCCACCGTGTCCGGTTGTGCCCGCCCCGCTCCGACCGGCAGCGCCTCGGAGCCTCCGTCCATCATCCGTCACAGCGTGCAGGCGCAGCTCAGCGCGCTGGAACGCGATCTGGCTCTGGCGCGCCGGGCCTTGAAGAGATGTCAGGACAACCTCGACTTGACGCGTGTCGAACATCCGGATGAGGCCCTCCGGGAGAGGCTCGTTACGCTGGAGCAGTTGTCCACGGAGCTGGAGCTGGATCTTCTCGCAAAGGAGACTGTCTGGACGGCCCTCCGAGACGCCGGTCCGGACCAGGTGCCGCCGACGTCCGAGGTCGCGGCCCTCGTCAAGAATGATGCCTCCGTCGTGCGGCTCGTCCAGCAGGTGCAGCAGGCTCGTGCCCGCCTGAGTTCATTGCAGGCGGCACAGAATCTCGACGAGACCGCGATCAAGTCGGCCGACCAACGGCTGAACGCCACCGTTTCGCAGCTCGAGCAGTGCCGCGCCGACCGGCGTCGGACCTACGCGACCGCGCAGATCGAACAGGCCCGGCAGGAATACCTCAAGGCCAAGCGAATGTCCGGAGGGTTGAAAGACCCTCTCGCCGAAGCCACCGCTGCCCAGCGCGACCTCGATCAGCGGATGACGAATTATCTTCGCCGTCGACAAGAGCGAGACCAGGCCCGCCTCACCATCCAGTCTCTCGACGAGAAAAAGGCCGACCTTCAGGCCCGCCTCGCCGCTGTGAACCAGCCATAGGGCCTCAACGTCGTGTTCCCTTGCCCGCTGGAACGAGAATCCGTTCTCGTTCCC
>CAYQDV010000012.1:0-16573 GCA_964416295.1 uncultured Planctomycetaceae bacterium | reverse complement strand
CCGGGATAGCCCTGAAGGTACGCGGCCAGCGGCTGCTCCCGGACGGCCGGACTGGCCGAGTGCAGGATCGTGGCGGTCCCGTCGGCCGCGTGCAGGATCAGGCCCATGTGGCCGACATAGGGAGCGTCCGGCGTCCCACGAACGATCTCGACAACGTCGCCGTCTCGCAGCCGCGGCAGCACATCCGCCAGGCGGCTGAGTGGCACATACGACGTCTCGAAGACCTCGGTCGGGATGGACGTTTCCAAGCCCCATTTTGCGAAAAACGCGGCCCGGTCGATCACGACTCGCATGGGTGCCGCCGCCTCCGGCGCCAGCGAGGCCGTGACGTCCTCGAACAGCCAGGCGTTGTTCACGTTCCAGTCGGACTCGATGAAGTGGTTCCGCGTCCGGAAGCCGATCCGGCCGTCGTGGTATCGAATCCGCTGAAGCGTTTCATGAAACGAAGGCCAGTCGTGGGCCAGGGCCATCGCGTAGGTGTGTTCGACAAACGTCACGCAGTCGCTCGCCGAGAGGCAATAGGTCGGGTCCGCATCATATGGAGCCTCCGGCCCTTCTCCGAGAAGCCCGAGCCGATAGGGCTGGCCGACGTTCTGCCGCGCAAGCCGGACGACGCGATCCAGTGTTAGCGGCGTCGCCTCGGGCAGCCATTTCAGATAAGCGTCGAGTTCGGCGTCTGTGAACGTGTACAACGGCGCCGTGCGAAGCTGTTCGATCGTCCGTGCATGCCGCTCCCCGCAGCCGGCCGCAGCAATCGCCGCGAACAGCGAAATCAAGACGGCAGGACGAAACCCACACATAACGCGTCCGCGAAGCTCCAGGAAGCAGGAACGGGCCGATTGTCTGCACTGGCCGACCGCACCGGGTTTCCGTCTCTTGCTGCTATTCCTCATTGGTTCTTCCCGCCTCGTCCTGACGCCGCTCGCGCCTGCGACCTTTGAAGATACATCGAACGAGAGGTCCGCCGTATGCACAGCCGAGCGTGCAGGCCGCGACGACGCAGGGTGCCACCCAGACGAGGGTCGCAGGCACGTTCTTACGCGCACGGTAAGCGATATCCAGCGACTCTCAGCTTATGTAGGTCATGCCGAGACCGAAAGTTGCTATGAGCGGACGCCACGTGTGGTGCCCGTCGGCCCGCGGGCGACGCCGTATCGGCGCGTAATCGAGGCTCTCGACGGGGTGCCCATGGATCGCGTCCGCCGGATGATGACGCCCCGGCCGCGGCGTCTCGGGATGCTCGGGATTATTGCTCACGCCATCACGCACGGCCTGAAGAACTTCATTTGTATTTATGTCACAACCGCGTTGGGTCTCGTTGCGCGGACCACGACGCCGTGCCACGTCGGCCACGGAGGGCCGACGCTACAGTGGTCCGCACAGAGTTTGGGAATTCATCTCTGAACCGAGGACTCTACCCTCGTTGCCGGCCCAAAAACGCGAGGTTTCAAAGGCGTTCGGCAATAGATTCTCAAACTCACAGCGGATCCTACAAGGTTTAGTATTCTCTTCGCTGCGGCGCCGACGGGATGTCGAGTTGGGCGCGGTATTTGGCCACCGTGCGCCGGGAGATGCGCACGCCGGATTTCTCCAGTTCCTTGACGACTTGATCGTCGTGCAGTGGCTTGGACTTGTCTTCGCGGTCGATGATTTCCTTGACCTTGGATTTGACGGCGTTCCAGCTCACGCTCTGGCCCGCGGCGTTTTCCGTGCCGCCGGTGAAGAACATCCGGAGCGGATAGATGCCCCGCGGCGACTGAAGGTACTTGCCATCGACCGTTCGGCTGACCGTCGACGGGTCGCACTCAAACTCTTTCGCCAGGTCGCGCATCCGCAGCACGTTGAGAAACTGCGGGCCGTAGTCGAAAAACTCCCGCTGGCGCTCGACGATCACCTTGCCGATCTCCAGCATCCGTTCCCGCCGATACTGGATCGCGTCGATCAGGGCGCTGGCCGCTTCGAGCCGCTTCCGAATGAAATCGCGCGCCTGTTTGTCATCCGTCTTGTTTTGCAGCATGTGACGGTATCTCGGCGAGACTCGCAGTCGGGGCGTGCTGCCGCGGACCAGTCGAACCGTGTATCCGTCGCCGTCGTCCGAAAAATCCACGATGATGTCCGGAGAAATACGCGGCACATCGACCGGGTTCACCAGCAGGCCGGGATGGTGGTTCAACTTGCCGATCACCTTCAAGGCCGCCTGGATTTCCTCGATGCTCCGGTTGGTCTTTTTGGCAACCTGTGGAAAGCGGTTGTTTGCCAGATCGACGAGGTGCTCGCGGACCAATTCCGCGTGGAGCGGGTCCGCGTCTTCGATGGCATCCAACTGTATCAGAAGGCATTCGGTGAGGTCCCGCGCCCCCACGCCGAGCGGTTCCAGCGTCTGGACCAGAGCCAACGCCTCGTCCAGAACCCCCTCCGCGACCGGCGGGTTGCGCGCCGACGCGATTTCTTCCATCAAGCGTTCGGTTTCTTCGTTCGTTCGCCGGATGATCAAGGGTGTTGCGTCGTGGGTCGAACCATCCAGCGTCGACGGGTGGTGCTCCTTCTCGGTCCGCAGATATCCGTCTTCGTCCATCCAATCGATGAGGACTTCGCCGGCCCGCTTGACGGCCTCGCCCGCATCCATCAGCGACCACTGCTGAACGAGTAGCTCCTTCAGCCCTTCGCCGCGAGCCGCGGTGTTCGCCATCGCCTCCATCTTGGCATCGCGCTCGGAGGACGACCCCGCCGAGCGTCCGAACGCCAGGTCCCCGGGGTCAAACTCAAGGGCCTGGGCCATGCCGTCCAACCGCTCGAAGCTGTCGGCCTCGGCGTCGTTGGCCTCGTTCCGGACCGGCTCATCCTGGGCGGGTGCGTCGGTGACCGGCTTCACCTCCGCCTCTTCCAGGACCGGGTTCGATTCCAACTCGGACCGAATCCTCGCCTCCAGCGCCGCCAGTGGAAGCTGCAGAATCTCCATCGACTGGATCAGTTGGGGCGTCAGCCGCTGTTCCAAGCGCATCTGCTGCGACGGGAGCATGGACAGGTACTGTGACATGCTGTTTTTCGACACGTCCTTTCAGTGTTGGCGCCCGACCCGAATCCGCTCCTGAACTCTGAGACGATTCAGCCGGCGCGATCCGCAGAACTCAATTATACACTCTTCGGTTCTTTGCAACCCTCTCGGCATCAGATTTGCTGGGCGGTGGCCGTTCCTGATTATCGGTGGTGCCTCTTCCGGGCGGCACTCGGGCCCGGTCGCGGCAGGATTGGCGGCAGATGTGGGCATTTGGGCGGAAAGTCGACAGTCCGTCTCGCAGTGCATAAGGCGTGACACCGCATTGCGGCACTGGCAGACAAGCCACCAGTGGCGCCCGCGCGTGAGTCTGGGCCGCTCCCTCACTGTCGCAAATCGGATCTGTCCAATTTTAGCGGCCGAGGCCAATGCCTCAAACCGGAGCGGCGCAACGGCGTCAGCACGCCGCTGTCGGCCTTTGACATGTCCACCGCTGCGCGGATGGACGTGCCACCCGCGTCTGGCGTGCGGGAACGCTCAGCGCGTGGTGGAAACCTGCATGGGGTCGCGGGGGTCGCGGTTCGGAGCCAGCAGGGTCGCGAATTGAGCGGCCGACGGCGCGTCCTTGATCGGTCTGGCCGGAACTCCGACCACGGTAGACATCGGCGCCACGTCGTGTGTGACGACCGCCCCGGCGCCCACGATGGCCTCGAAGCCGACGCGGACATTCTGAATGACCGTGGCGCCGATTCCGACATGTGTGCCCGATTCAATGGTCACGTGGCCCGCCAGCCGCACGCCCGGGCAGATGTGTGCCGACGTACCGATCATGGACTCGTGATCGACGATGCACCCCGTGTTGAGAATGACGAAGTCCCCGATCTGGCAGTGAGCACACACGAGAGCGCCCGCCGCGATGACCACGCCCTTGCCGAGCGAAACGCTCGTGGCGAGTTGCGCCGACGGATGCACCGCGTTCAGCAGACTCAGCCCCGCCTGTTCCACCGTGTCGCCAAACGCCCGACGAACGCCGTTGTCGCCGATCGCGATGACCGCGCCCTCGATCCCCCTTGAATGAAGGTCCGGGAGCTGGTGGATGCTGCCGAGAACGGGCAGGCCGTCGATCCGCCGACCATGCAGTTGCGTGTTGTTGTCCAGGAATCCGACGGGATTGTGCGTGTTCTCCTGGCGGACAATGTCCAGGACGACACGCCCGTGTCCTCCGGCTCCGAGGATGATCATGTCCATGACGGTTTGTCCGCCTTTCCCGACACATTTCGGTGCCGTGCAGGTTGCATTGCCTCGGCAGGTACGGCCGACCCAGCGAGGTCGGCTGACATCAGTACGCCGGGCCGATTCTCGCGTTGTCGGCCTCCTCACCTGCCCTGCCGGCAGGGCTGTGCGCCGATTCGGTTGACCCGCGACCAACCTGGCTGCCGAGAGTCCGCCGGTCTCGGCCCGCCGGCCCTCCGGCTTGCCTCGCCCCGAAAAACATCGGCCGGTTTTTTGTCTGGAGTGAACCGATCTCTCGGCTGCCCGTATCAACTGGCGAGAGCGTCGCGCCGACAGACGGCCCGTCCGTGGCGTACAGGGACAGGAGCGATCCGAATGATCTGGCAGCGTTGTTGCTCCGGACGCGGGCGGTGAAACGACGCCTGTGCCGACAGCACTGCGCGGTTATCGGCAAGTCGGGCTGTTTTTGCACGAAGTCCAATCACACTCCAAAGTCGCGTCGCACCCTGAGAATGAGCGTTATCGGCCCTAGAAAGGGTGTTACCGGTCGTCGTGTCGGCCGATATGAGCGATCGAGTTGGCCGTTCGTTTTGGAGGCAGTCCCGCCCGGGCGAGCCGAGCGGGGCGGTGGGGTCCGCGATTAGAGGATCGAGCATAGGGTATGTGAGGTATGAGCGACTCGATGCACAGGCGTTACGCGATCGTGTTCATATGTGCTCTGTGGGGACTGGCCGTGGCGATCACCGGTTGTGGCGGCGGCGCCAGCATGCAGTGGATCAAGAACGGGTTCATAGATCCGACTCAGGTCGGCCAGTTTGCCGAGCCTCGCCGCAACGAGATTCGGGGAACGTTGGGTATCCTGGAAGAGCCTGAGGGTATCCTCGGTGCCGAGGCTCCCACCGAGGAGGATCTCAACGCGGTTTACGCCGATCCCGTCATCGGTTCGGGCGACGTGCTCGACATTTCCATCTTCGAGTTGGTGACGCCCGGCGTTGCAACGGACATCCGTGTCTTGGTCAGCAACAGCGGTTTTGAGACCATTCCGGTGCTTGGTCGCGTGCGTCTGGCAGGCTTCACGCCTCGTGAGCTGGAATTGGACTTGAAGCAGCGTCTGCGCGAAGTCGAGATTCTCGAGGATGCCGACGTCCGCGTTTCACCTGTGCAACTGCAGTCCCAGCAATTCTCGGTGGTCGGCTTTGCCGGGCGTCCCGGGGCTTACCCCATCACGCGTCCCGATTTTCGATTGCTCGACGCCATCGCCGTGATCCAAGGTATCCCCGAGCAGGTGGAGAAAATCTACATCATGCGACGGACGCCAACGACTGACGGAGAATCTTCCGCTCGGATGGACGACGTGGGCTACCGGTCGCCCCACGACGTCGGTTCTGCGTCGACACCGTTCACGATGTCCGATGCCTCGATCGGACCGGCTGGCGCCACCAGCACTCCGTCCGGTCAGGCGACGCGCCCGGCCGGCGGCGTTTCGGTCGATGAGCTTCAGATTCTCGAGGGCGGGCCGAGTGGCCCGGCGCCGGTCCCTGATTGGGACCCACAGAAGCAAGAGTGGGTGTTCCGGTCATCGACCCAGCCCACGTCCGCTGCCGCGGCTCCGGCCGTCCGGGAGCACGACGGGCAGCCTCCCGAACCCACCGTTGACGACACCGAGGCACCGTTGCCGCTCGGGCCTCCGATGCGGATCATCGAGATTCCGCTCAAGGACTTGATGGCGCACGATCCGCGGTTCAATGTCGTGATTCGCCCGTACGATGTCATCAATGTTCCGCCCATCCAGCAGAGCGAGTATTATCTGTCCGGCCATGTGGCGCGTCCCGGCGCCTACCGATTCCCGGGGCGGCCGCTGACGGTGAAAGAGGCGGTGACGTCCGCAGGCGGATTCGATGCTTTGGCATGGCCGTCCCGCGCGGACCTGATCCGGCGCGTGAATCCGTTTGAAGAACAGATCATCCAGGTGGATCTGGATGCGATCTTCGCCGGCACCGCACCGGACTTTTATATGAAGCCAAACGACATTTTGAATGTCGGTACGACCGCGGTCGCGCCGTTCCTAGCCGTGATTCGGAACTCGTTCCGCATGAGCTACGGCTTCGGATTCGTGTACGATCGGAACTTTGCCGACAAGGAAGGATTCTTCGCCGAGGAGCAGCGAAAGAATCGGCGCCGCATTGAAGCCCAGGCTCGCGGCATTCCGTTCTAGTTCGCAGCGACCGGTCGTTCGGGCGACGAACTAGCGCTTCGCGGGAGTTCTTCCGCCGCGGAGCGCGGGGTGGATTGGTATCGATCTCGTGGAAGCGGAAACACCTACGGACACTGGAGGGGCGGATCCCCGTGGGACCGCTGTGCGCGGCCGCGGTCAGGCTGCCGCCTCCGTGCCCGGCTGGCTGGAGATCCTGGGTGCAGGTGGCCTGCTGCGGATCGGCGTTCTGGCCGCCCTCTTCGCGTGGCTGTTCTGGGCACACCTCGTGCGGCTTTACAATATGTGGCTTACGCCCGACTGGTCGCACGGCTTTGTTATCCCTCTGTTTTGTATCTATTTGGTGCATAAGAGGCGTGGTCGGCTGTTGGTGGGCGAACACCGCGGGTCGTTATGGGGCTTGGCGCTGATCGTGTTGTCGATCGCGATGTACGCAATCAGTATCTATTCGAGGTACGGCTATCCGCAGTCACTGGCCCTGATTCCGACCCTGGCCGGGCTCATTCTGTTGCTTCGAGGTTGGAGGGCGCTGCGCCTGACGCTGTTTCCGCTCGCCGTCCTGGTTATGGCCATTCCTCCGCCGCATTACCTCTATCGTGCGATCACGCAGCCTCTGCAGCAGATGGTCGCCGGAATAACCGCCCCGGTTCTGAATGTCCTCCCGGGCGTGGACGAGGTTGCCAACACGGGCATCAACATTTCTTACTACATGCTGAACGGTGCCCATTCCACTTTCACGGTTGCCGGAGCGTGCAGCGGCATGCGCTCACTCATGGCGTTCGCGTTTCTCGGCGTGGCCATCGCCTATTTCGTTCCGCACCGTCTGTGGCAGCGATGTATCGTCCTCCTGATCGTCATGCCCGTGGCCGTCTTCTGCAATTGCCTGCGCGTGATCATCACCGGTGGGTTGCAGATGTACGGCCATCCCGACCTGGCGTCTGGTTCCGCGCATGCATTGCTCGGGTTCGCCATGTTCGGTATTGGCATCGCGATCTTCATGGCCGTGCTCTGGGTGCTCGACCATCTGTTTGTGGACGAGGATGAGGGGGCACGGGCCGCCGAGGCAGGAACGTGAACAGCGGAAGGGTGCGACAGACCATCCATTTCCTGATCGCCGCGGGCGTGCTGGCCGGAAGTGCGATCGCGATTCATGCCGGGAAGCGGGCTGGCTGGTTGCAATTGATCAAGGGCCGTGCCCCGATTCGAAAACCACTCGACGACTTCGTTCGTTCCCGATTGCTGCCCTACAAGGTGGTTGCGGCGCAAAAGCTGCGTCCGGAGATCGTCGAGGAGTTGGGGACCCAGGAGTATATCAACTGGACGCTGCGAAACGACCGGGCATTGCCGCCCGCTGCCCGGCTGCTTAGCCTGTCCGTGACCTATTACACGGGTGTGCAGGACCAGGTGCCGCACGTTCCGGAAGAGTGCATGAATGTCGCGACCTACTCGCTGACACAGGATGACACCGTTACAATTGCTGCGCCCGCGCTTCATGAGGCCGCGTCCGTGCGGCGACTTCAGTTCACGCCACCTCCCTCCGAGATGGTCCGCGGTGCCAGTGGAATGACCGTCGTGTACTACACGTTTTCGGTCAATGGCCAATTCAAATCCAGCCGACTTGGCGTCCGGAACAAGATGCTGGATTGGCGAGATAAACGCCTTTATTATTCGAAGGTTGAATTGACTTATTATGGTGTAAAAGAGTCGGATTTGCCGGCTCTGAACGCTGCTGCGGAACCGCTGATGGGTTCGGTGCTGGGCGAACTGGTCGAGTCGCATTGGCCGATTCGCGGTTCGGAGCGCGATCCGCCCGGTGCCGCCGCGGACGGTGGTTCCGGCCCGGGCCGCTGCCGGTATGTCACCCGAGGGGTTAGAGTGCGTGTGAGACGGCACCGGCCGGGTTGGCTCGCGACCGCCGAGGCGCGGATCGCCGGCAAGGACCGTGGGTTGGCCGATTGATCGCGGCTCGGAGTGGGGCCTCGCACACACACTCGTCGGAGAAGCAGGAGCAGAAGGCGTAGAACGATGGCTCGCAAATTGAACAAAACGGTCGTGGGAGTATTGACATTAGTTGGCATCGTCGTGATCGCCGGCTCCGGGTTCGTGCTGATCAAGAGTCTGCCCTCGCAAGACCCGGCGCGATATGCCGCGGACGCGGCCAAGCTCGAACAGGAGGAGGACTTCGAGCGTGCCAAGATGACCTATCAGCGCGCTTTTACCAAGGATCCAGACAGAAACCCCGAATATCTGGTCGGCGCCGCGCGCTGCGCTCTCGGGGAGGGCAAGATCGGAGAGGCGCTGAGTTTTATCCAGGGGGCCCAGGTGGCCGATCCGTCGCTGAAGTCTGCGGCGGTCCTCGCCACCGACCTGCAGCTCGAACTGGCGGAGCTGTTTGGTTCGACGAAACGTTGGAAAGACGTGCTCGACGCCGCACGAAAGATTCGGGACATCGATGACCAATCGGCACGCGCGCACTACGCGATCGGGGCGGCCTGCATCCGTCTGATCACCGAGAACGCATCGTATCGTGAAAAAGCGGAGGCGGCGCTCAAGCGTGCGCTCGAAATCGACCCGATGGATGTCGATGCTGCGCGACTCCTGTCGGGATACTATCTCGACCGGGCGCGAACACTTGATCAGGAAGGTCGTCGCTCCGAGGCCAAGCCGTACCGGGTTCAGGCGGGACAGGTTCTGGCGGCTACCCTTCAAAAATGTGAGGCGGCCGGCGACCCGGAGCCACTCGCGGACATGAAGCTGCTGCTGGCGGAGACTGAGATCAAGAAGAACACCAAAGACGCGGACGGCGGATATACCGGAGTGAGAATGCTCGAGGAGTTGGCCGCCACAACTCCCGACACCGCTGACTGTTACCTGAAGCTCGGCCAGTATCACGGATCGGGCGCTCCGGGTGCAGATCCGCAAGAAGCGGTGACGTATCTCGAAAAGACGATCGAAATCGATCCCGGTGAGGGGCGGGCCTATCTCCTTCTCGGTCAGATCTACCCCAGGCTCGCCAAGCAGCTTCGCGACAAGGGCAAGACGGACGAAGCCAAAGCCATGGACGCTCGCGTGGCGGCCCTCTATGAACGCGGCCTTGAGGCCATCGCCTACAGCAAGCACTTCCGGGCGCTGCGAGGAAACATGTACCGGGCAGAGCTGACTCACAGGCTCTGCAAGATCGACTTGGCCCGGGCCGCCGCCGCGACCGGCGATGAACGCGAAGCGGCGCTGGCGCAAGCCGAATCGCGGATCGCCCTACTCAAGGATGAACAGGGTTCCGATTCCGTCATGGTCCTTCTGGCCCGGGCCGAACTCCTCAACACGCGCGGAGACTTCGTCGAGGCCGTCAAGGTGGCCGAAGAGGCCGATCGCCGCGCGGGCGCGGCGGGCGTATTCGAAGTGAAGTTGTTGCTCGGCGAACTCTACAGCCGCCGCCGGGAGTGGGGCGCGGCGCGCGATGCCCTCGAAGCCGCGCTCCTCAAGAACCGGACGAATCGGAAAGTCTATTGGCTGCTCGGTGATGTCTACCTCCGACTGAATATGCCCACCGAGGCGATCAAGCTCCTGAAACCCGACTTCCTGCCGCTCCGCGAGGTCCTCGACCAGGATCCGACCGTCGTCAGACTGTGCATCTCCGCCTACCAGCAGATGAAGCAATTCGAGCTCGCCGAGGCCGAGAGCGAGCGTCTCGTGACCCTCGGCGGCGATCCCCGCCAGGCGCTTCTGCGAAAGGCGACGCTGCAGATTCTCGAAGGGCAGCCCACGGAAGCGGAGAAGATCATCCAGGAGCTTCTAAAAGAGGACCCCGTCAGTTCGGCAGCGGTCCGTGCGGCCCTGTTTCTCTATCAATCCACCCGGCAACTCGAAAAGGCCCGGGCCCTCGTCGCCTCCTTGGTGTCCCGTTATCCGGACAATCGGGAATACCAGCGGCTCGATTTCTTCCTGCAGAGAGAAGGAAGCGGCGAGATGACGGATGAAGAGGCCGAACAGTTCTATGAGAGTGAAAAGGACGATTTCGTCCGCGCGCTGTCCCTCTTCAACTGGTATGCCTCACGCGACCATCTGAAGAAGGCAGTTTCGTATCTGGACGCGGCCGCGGCCGTCCGTCCAGACAACCCCGCCGTCGTCGACCGCCAGTTTGTGGTTGCCGTTCGCATGAAGGACTTCGATCGTGCCGAACGCTACGCAGGCCGCCTCGCCAAACTGAACCAGGATGGCACGGACGGCAAGATCGTCTACGGCCGTCTTGCCGCCGCGAAGGGTGACACCGACCGCGCGATCACTCTGATGCGGGAAGGCCTGGGTCGTTATCCGACCTACTCGATGGGGCACACCTATCTAGGTGAGATCTATGCCGGCGCCGGTCGCATGGGTGAAGCCCGAACGAGCCTCCTTCGCGCCCTCGAACTCGATCCGACCAACGGCTTGGCCAACCGCCTCATGGCACAAATGGCCGTGCAAGAAGGCGATGAGCAGGCCGAGGAGCAATACCTCCGCGCCGCGGCCCGGGTCATGCCAAACGATTCCTGGGTCCGGAGTGAACTCCAGATTCTCGACGAAAAGAAGGACCCCAAGACTGGAATCTCCTCTCGGGAAAAGCGCCGCGAGCAGGATCCGTCAGACGTCAAAAACCTCATTCGTCTGGCCCGGCTTTACAAGCTCACCGAGCAGTACGACCAAGCCGAGGAGGCTTATCGCGCGGCGCTGGAGGCCGCAAGGACCGATGAAGACATCGACGAACTGAGGGTTGCTCGGGAAATTGCCTGGTTCTACGCGAGTCCCGAACGGCAACAGCCGGACAGAGGCGAGGCGATCTTGAACGCGTTCCTGAGTGCCCGCGAGGAGCGCGCGGACAAGGCCAGGGTTTCCATGCTCCTGGCCGGCTTCTACGAATACCAGGACCGCGTCGCCATGGCCGAGCGTCACGTCAGAACGGCTGTCACCTTCGACGATTCGGCCGAGATTCTGATCGGCGCCGGTGAGTTCTTCGCGCGAACCAACCGCCTTGCCGACGCCCTCGATTTCTACCGGCGGGCGATGAAGGCTTCTCCCGGTGACCACCGCGCGATTCATGCCCGCATCGTGTCCTTACTCCTGGCGCTCCGCGATATCGAGAACGCTCACACCGAAGTGGACAAGTTCCTGCACGACTACCCCGACGATCCCCAAGGGCTTGTCTTTCTCGGTACCTACAACCTGATGGGCGGTGATATCGAGGAGGCCGAACAGGCCTTCCGTACCCAAGTTGAAAAACACCCGGAAAGTGCCGTTGCCTACTGGCAACTCGGCCGACTTTATGCCCTGAAGGGCCAGTGGCAACAGGCCATCGACGTTCTGCGGCAGGCCAAGACGTTCAGCCCCAACGGGTTCAACTACCGGCACCGCGTCACGCTGGCCAACGCCCTCCTCGAGGCCGGGAAAGGCAACGACGCCGTGATCGAGTTGCGGACGATTCTCGACCAGCGCCCGGATCAAATCGAGGTTGCACTCAGTCTCATTGATGTCTACCTCCGGATCAAGCCCCCACGCTATGCCGATGCCGAGCATCTCATCCGGACCCATATGCGGCGCGATCCGAAAGACGAAAGCTGGCCGATGCAGCTAGCCAAAGTCGGTGAACGGTCCGGCAACTGGGATAAGGCGATCGAAGGCTACGAGATCGCTGCACGAATCAGCCGCTATCGCCCGGCCATCGTCGAATCGTTTTTCACGGTTCTCAAAAAGGCCGGACGCGCCGACGAAGTCATCCAACTCGCCGAAAAAACGCTCTCAGAGCGGGCGTTGGCAGCGATGCCCCAGGCCCTGGCGACCCTGGGATGGGCCTATCGCCAGTCGGGGCGGAAAGAGGACGCGCTCGCGGCCTATGATCGGGCGCTGTCGGCGACCGCCTCGCGCTTCGGCATCCATGCCGCCATCCTCCAGGAGATGATCGCGGCCTTCGGTGCCGACGCGGTCCAGGCGAGAATGGCCGCGTCCGGCGGCACGGATATCACGCAACAGAAGTCCATGCTTCAAATGCTGTATCTGAGCCGAAAACTGGACGAGGCCGAATCGGCCGCCAGAAAGTTGCTCAGGGAGGCGTCGTCCGACGCGGACCGGGTGTTCGCGCACCTTGGTCTTGCGGCACTCCTGAGTGAGACGGATCGGCTCGAGGAATCAAAGGCGCAATATGAGGCGGCATTGCGCATAAACGACGCTAACACGATCGCATTGAACAACCTGGCCTTCATGTTGTCCGAGGACCTCGATCGCCCCTCCGAAGCCCTGCCCTATGCCGAACGGGCCGCCAGGTTGAGACCGAGAAACGCGGATATCCTCGACACGTTCGGGTGGATCCTGAGCCGGCTTGGCCGCGTCGGCGAGGCCGAAACCCGGCTCCTGCAGGCCGTCGACGTCGACCGGCACAAGGTCGTGGCTATGGTACATCTTGGCATGACATATCAGAAACGCGGCGACAAGACCGAGGCCGTCCGGTGGCTGAAAGCGGCGCGCGACCAAATCAAGTCCAGGCCGAAGCAAGCGGGCACCGCCTCACCCACAGGGCCTGACAGGTATTTGCCGATGATAGAGGAGGCCCTCAAGGGTCTGGAATGAGGCGCCGAACATCGTCCGGCACGCGGCCGGTGAGGATGCACCCATGACGACGTTGACAGCGGCGACCCCATCGATGGGAGGCGGAATGGTGGCCGGTGCCCGGGTCCAACCGTCTGCTCCCGCGGGCGGAATGACCGGCTCCGACATCATTCGCATCATTCGCCAGCGGCTCGTCATGATCATCCTGCTCTGGTTGCTTGTCATGGCGGGGACCGCGGTCCTCACCTTTGTTATGGTGAAGTACTATCCGACGTATGCTGCGCAGGCCTACGTCCAAGTGCAGTCCGTCGATCCCATCAATCCACTCCAACCTCTCGAGACGACCAAGACCCGCCCCGAAGAGATGGAGTTGATCCTTCGTGACCAAGCCCTCCTTGCCGAAAGTCAAAAGGTCCTTGCCGACACACTCGAGGACCGCGAGGTCAGCCAGACACGCTGGCATCGGGAGGCTCAGGAGGAAGCGAAGCGCTGGAATGAAAGCACGGTCGACCTGCTCGACGATGCCGTCTCAGCCGTGCCCGCCCGCGACACGAGCTTCCTGGTCATCACCGCACGGGCCAAGTGGCCGGAGGAAGCGGCCCTGCTGGCCAACACGGTCGTCGGGAAGTACCTCGACAAGGTCAAGAAGACGCAGAAGGACGAAATCCGTGAGTCGAAGGAGCAGCTTGATAACGAACTGGACCGGGCGAAAAAGGAACTGAAGCGGCTGCAAGACGAACTGGATGACTTCCGCCGTGAGGGCGACGTGCTCGGCCAGGGGACCGAACGCAATGAGACCCTCGCGACCCTGCAGGCCCTGTCCACCGAATTGGAATTGGACGCCCTCGCGAAACAGACGCAGTGGGAAAGCCTCCGCGATGTCGATCCTCGGGAATTGACGCTCACGCCTGACGTGAAGGCGCTCGTGGATCAGGATCCGGCGATCCTCCTGCTCGAGCGAAACGTCCAGGATGCGGAACAGCGGCTCAATCTTTTCCTTGAATCCGGTTACGGCTCGAAGCACAAGGCCGTCGAGGCCGCCCGTAGCGCCTACAACGCCGCCCGCTCTCGCCTTGACGAGGAGCAGGCCTCCAAGGTATGGGACTACAAGAACCAGATGATCGCAGAGGCTCGACGCAACCACCTCGAAGCCATGCAGATGTTGCTCCAGGTGCAGGAGCAACTGAACGAGGCCAAAGCCGAGCAGCGCGACCGCGACGGGAAAATGACCGACTACCTGCGCAAGCTGGAAGAGCGGGACATGGCACGGGCAACCGTCGAACAGCTTCAACAAAACCGCGACTTCGTCAATATGACCCTGCGAGCCTCTCGGTCCCTCAACATCAACATTGCCTCCGAGGCCGTCCCGCCAAAGCGGCGAACCAGCCCGCGTTGGGAGATATGGATGCCGGCTGGCGGCCTGCTCGGTCTGGCCCTGAGCGTCGGCCTCGCCTTACTCCTCGACATTGTCGACAAGTCCGTCCGCACGCCGCGCGATATCGCCCGCCATGTGGCCATCCCGGTCCTAGGCACCATCCCGACGAGCGACGACGACGAGATCGAGATCGAACGCGTGGAAACGGCGGCCATCGATGCGCCGCAGTCCATCGTCGCCGAGGCCTTCCGACGGCTGCGAGCCAATCTTTTCTTCAGCGCCCCGGCCGAGCAGCAGGGCGTCCTGATGGTGACCAGCCCGAGCGCCGAAAATGGAAAAACCACCGTCGCCGCGAACCTCGCCATCTCGATCGCGCTGAGCGGCCGGCGCGTGCTCTTGGTTGATGCCAACTTCCGGCGCCCTGCCATCCCCGGACTTTTCGGAAAGAAGTGCGAGGAGGGTTTGAGCAATGTGCTGATCGGTCAGTCGCGCCTCGATGCCGTGGTTGCTTCGACCCACGTGCCCGGGCTGGATGTGATGGGTGCCGGACCCACCCCGCCGAACCCCGCCGAACTGCTCGGCAGCAGCTATCTCCGCGACCTCGTCGTCGATGCCCGATCGCGATACGATCAGGTCATCTTTGACGGGCCGCCCGTCCTGCTCGTCAGCGATGCCTCCGTTCTGGCCGGCGCCGTCGACGGCGTCCTCATCGTCTGTCAATATCGCGCCACGTCCCGCGGGGCCCTGCTCCGCGCCAGGTCGCAGTTGGAAGCTATCAACTCACGCGTCTTCGGCGTTGTCCTGAACATGGTCGAGACCCGTGCGGGCGGCTACTTCCGAAAGCAATACCGCGAGTTTTACGAATACCAACCCTCGGACGAGGGCGGCGAAAGTATTTCCGGCACCCGCCAAATCGAGTCCGATACAGATGGGCCGCTGCCACCGGCTCCGCCTCCGACTGATTCAGGGTCGCGGAGGGCCGGAGCTGACAGCCCGCGGACTCACTCCCTTGGTGCCGGACGGTCTGGAGAGCGGCCCGATGTCGAGCCGGAGCCGGATTTTCTCGCCGACGCCGAGCCGGAACCCCTTCTCGACGATGCTTCGGCGGAGAGGGGGGACGACGTCGGCGATGTGCAAATCGACGAAAGCCTTGGCTTGGGCAGTGAACTCGATGAGGACGGTCCGATCGTGCTCGACGACACCAAAACCGGCAAGACCGACGCCGATCCGCTGGACTTCGGCGACGACTTCCGCATCGATCTGGACATGGACGAGGACCTGCCGCCCGGCACTTCATAGAGCTTCAAGCCCGGACAGGCTCTTACGCTCGTATTCGCGCTGCTGCGACTAGGGATGTCGTGCGATTGGGCCGATCTATTCGCGGCCGGGTGCTACATAAACTTCTTGACAGGCATGGAAACTCGGGCGTATGCTGCCCGTTGGGTGGAGTCGGAGCGTTCGAAGGTTCGTTCGATCCCGTCGGCGGTCGAGCCGTCCGGCCGAACTCCTTTCCGACGCTCGGTGTGAGCATTTCAGTACAAGGGAGAACAGAGATGATCCGCATATGGAGCAAACGATTCGTGCGCTCCGGGTGCGCCGCTGTGTGTCTCTGGATGGTCGTGGGTTCGACGGCTCCGGCCCGCGCGGGGGAGGATCGGTCGCTGCGCCGTCGAGCGAACGAACTGCTGAAGCTGCAAAGGAGTGAACTGGTCCGGGTGTCGATCGACCAGCGACCGGGTGTGGCGCAGACGGTGGCGCTGCCGATCGCGGGCCGGCGGCGTGTGCTCGAGCTGTGGCCGCATTCGGTCCGTGCGGATGGTTATGCGGTCCTGGCGCCCGGCGCAGGCGGGTCGCTGTGGCCGGTGGCGCCGGAACCCGTCCGGACGGTGCGGGGCGCGGTGCGGGAGGATGGCGGGACGGTCGTCGGATCGGTGACGGAGGCAGGTCTGACGGCGCGGGTCCGGCTGTCGGAGGGTCGCGTCTTCTGGATCGAACCGCTGGCGGGCCGGGTGGCGGGGGCGACGCTCGTGGACCACGTCGTTTTCGAGGACGCGGACGTGGCGGCCGACGGGGCGACGCTGGCGGGCGAGCTGGCCGGCGACGGCGGCGGGGTCGGCCCGGCGCCTCCGCGCGGCCGGGGGGCGGGGGGCAACGGTGTGGGGCGAGAGGGGTGTCGAGCTCGTAC
>CAYQDV010000011.1:0-30179 GCA_964416295.1 uncultured Planctomycetaceae bacterium | reverse complement strand
GAAGAACCGCGGCGCGGGCGCGTCGTATGGCGGTGGGGGGCATGACGAGCGGGAGCAGACGCTTAATGCGATTCTCGTCGAGATGGACGGATTCGACACCTCGGATCAGGTGATCGTGATCGCCGCCACGAACCGCGAGGACATCCTCGATCCGGCCCTGACACGACCCGGTCGGTTCGACCGGCGCGTGTACGTGCCGCTTCCCGACCTCAAAGGCCGACTCGAAATCCTGAAGGTCCACGCCAAGAAGGTCAAACTCACCCCCGGCGTGGACCTGATGCGGCTGGCCCGCGGCACGCCGATGTTCAACGGAGCCGAGCTGGCCGCCATCATCAACGAGGCCGCCCTGCTGGCCACGCTCCAGAACAAGGACGCGGTCGATGCGGACGACCTTGAAGAGGCTCGAGACAAGGTCCGCTACGGCCGTTCCAACAAGAGCCGCGAAATCGAGGAGAAGGAACGCCTGGCCACCGCCTATCATGAGGCCGGCCACGCGGTCCTGCAGACCCTCCTGCCCGACGCCGACCCATTGCACAAGGTCACCATCATCCCGCGCGGCCAGGCCCTCGGCGCCACGCTGTCCCTGCCCGAGAAAGACCGCTATGGCTACGGCGAGAAGTGGCTCCATGCAACAATGCGCGTCCTCTGTGGCGGCCGGATTTCCGAGAGCAAGTACAACCAGGACGTCAGCAGCGGCGCCGCTCAGGACATCGAGCAGGTCACGGCCCTGGCCCGGGCGATGATTCTTGACTGGGGTATGAGCAAGGTGCTCGGCTTCGTGAAGTACTCGCCGGACGACAAACGTGAGACCCTCTTCGGGGACAAGCCCTATTCGGACGACACCGGCAGGCTCATCGACGACGAAATCCGGCGTTTGATCGACGAGGCATTCCGCGACGCAACACGCCTGATCGATGAAAACTGGGAGAAGGCCTGTGCCGTGGCCGAGGCGCTCCTGAAGTACGAGACACTCGATGCCGACGAGGTCCGCAAGCTCTGCTGCGGCGAATCGCTCGACAAGCCAAGCCTCTCGGGGTTGCTGGCCGATGAGACGGTCGCTCCGCCGCGGGCCAAGCCTGTGCCCCAGCCGCCGAGCCTCGAACTGCCACCCGGCCTGGCCGGCGGATCGCTCCCTCAGCCCGGCGTCGGTTGACCCCCGGTCGGATCGGCTCGCATTGCACTTCTTTCGGGCATCCCGCCCTGGCGCCGCCCGTGCTCCCCAATGGATCGTTCGGCTGCGTGCGAAGGATTCGCGCCCGCGTTAAGATATCTTTCGCGATCTGTCGGTGCGACAGTAGGGGTGATTGCCATGGCCAATGCGGACATCGTCGTGGTCGGACCGGGCGAACTGACGCTGATCGCTCAATTATACAACGAGCTATTCAGGCCGCCGCGCGGAGTCGAGTTCTTCCAACGGCGGTTGACGGGCCGGCACAACTCCCTGCTTCTGATCGCCAATATGGGCGGACGGCCGGTGGGCTTCGCCACGGGGTTCGAACTCAAGCCGACCGTCTTTTTTTCGTGGCTGATCGGTGTGCTGCCGGAGGTTCGGCGCATGGGCGTGGCCAGTCAGTTGATGGACGCGCAGTGCGCCTGGGCGACCGAGCACCACTACAAATCGGTGCGCATGGAGTGCCACAACGCTCATCGCCCCATCCTGCACATGGCCATCGCGCTCGCGTTCGATATCGTCGGAATCCGTTGGGATCCGGACCGTCAGGACAACCTGATTATTTGTGAGAAACTGCTGCAGGATTAGCACGCGCTCCCGAAGCGCCCCGTTTGGAACAAGGCCGGCCGACTGGGTCGCCGTGATGCCGGCCGATCGGCGTGGCCAGACGGACGCCTTCTTCACGCTGAAGTGGCCATGAAGACACGCATTGAGAACATCGCACAACTGGTCGCCATCTCCCCGGGGCCGGTGTGCGGCGGGGACATGGCCGCGCCGCCGATCATCGAGGACGCGGCACTCCTGATCGACGGCAACGCGATCGCGTGGTTCGGTCCGGCGGCGGAGGCTCCCGTCGGTCCCGTCGAACACACGATCGATGCCGGCGGCGGTGTGGTGACCCCGGGGCTCGTGGATTGTCACACCCACGTTGTGTTTGCCGGCTCGCGTGAAGGCGAGTTCGTTCGGCGGATCGCCGGGGCGTCTTATGTCGAGATTCTGGAGGCCGGCGGCGGCATCCGGGACTCGGTGCTGGCGGTGCGGGCCGCCGGCGTCGACGAGCTGGCACACCAGTCGGAGCCGCGTCTGCGGCGCATGCTCGAGTGCGGAACGACGACCGTCGAGATAAAGAGCGGCTATGGCCTGTCGCCGAACGATGAAATTAAGATGCTCGAGGCGATTCGAAAACTCGACGACCGTCTTCCCATGGACCTCGTGCCGACGTTCCTCGGCGCCCATGCGATTCCGCCGGAGTTCGACGGTCGCCCGGACGATTATATCGACGTGATGTCGTCCGACGACCTGTTGAGGCGAATCACGGGCGAGCGTCTGGCGGAGTTTGCCGATGTCTTTTGCGAACGGGGGGCGTTCGGTCTCGAGCAGTCGCGGCGTTTTCTGACGCGTTGCCGCCGCCACGGCCTCGTGCCCAAGGTTCATGCCGAGCAGATCACCCGCACCGGTTCGGCATGCCTCGGCGTCGAACTCGGGGCCGCCTCGGTGGACCACCTTGAATGTGTGGACGACGCCGCGATCGAGGCTTTGAAGGCGTCACTTGACCGCGCGAACTACTCCGCTCGGGCCAAATCCACCGGCCGACCGAGAACGCGGTTCGGCCTTGTCTCAGCGCCTTCCGCCCCGACGATCCCGGTGCTTCTGCCCGGCTGTTCGTTCTTCCTCGGCAGTCAGGCAGCGGATGCCCGGCGTTTGATTGATGCGGGCCTGCCGTTGGCTCTGGCCACCGACTGCAACCCCGGGTCTGCGATGATCGAGTCCCTAGGGCTGATCATGTCGATGGCTGCGACGATGCTGCACATGACCCCCGCCGAGTCGCTGGTGGCCTGCACGGCCAACGCTGCCGCCGCCCTCCGCCGCTCCGACCGCATCGGCGCCATCGCCCCAGGCCACCGGGCCGACCTGCTTATCCTGGACATTCCGAACCTCGATCATTGGGCCTATCGAGTCGGCGTAGACCCGGTCCGCATGGTCATCAAAGACGGACGAGTCGTGCCGGACAGAGGCGATTGACGGATCCGCGTGTTGCGCCCGGCATTGTCCTTGCGACTTCGGGGCGATTCAGGTTAGCATAGGGTTAAGATGGGTTGGGTTCGGCGCGGCAAGGCTCGCCGGGACCAATAGGCTGGTTCGGTGCGGATCAGGGCATGGCACGCTTGGTCGCTCTGAGAGCACTTCCCGAAACTCGGATTGGCGCCGGCCTCCGACAGGGCCTGCCCCGTCTGCCTGAGAAGATGTTTCGCGGTGGGCCGCTGCAAGGAGTCTTGGTCTTATGAAGAATACGCAGAAGCCCGGGGGCGGGTTCACGCTGATCGAACTGCTGGTGGTGATTTCGATCATCGCGCTGCTGATCTCCATCCTGCTGCCCGCGCTGTCGGCGGCTCGGAACGAGGCGAAGGTCGTCAAGAGCCTGGCGAACTTGAAGGGGGTCGGCCAACTGAGCCAGACACTCGCTTCCACCAGCCAACTGCCCAAGCGAATCGAAGCGAGCCTATATGGAAGCATTCCAGAAGGTGTTGTCCACCAGATGAGTTCCAGTGGTGAAGTCGGCTGGCGGGGTCTGGGGGCGTGGGACTGGGGCGGCACCAACGGGACCGATCCTTTTTATCGCAGGAACGGCGACCAATTCACCATGCGCGCCGTGACGCGGCCTTTCACTCTGGAGAACAACGCCGGCTCGGTGAGCGATTTCTCCGAGGCCGGGATCTTCCGGGCGCCGAATGATGAAGGGCACGCGCCGAATCCGAACTACGAGGACTCCTGGGTCGACAGTCGCAAGTCGATGTTCCTCTCGAAAGGGACCAGCTACCAGGGTGAATTCGTCTGGATCAACTCGAGCGATGGCGACACCCCTGTCGGGCTGCGGTTCGGCACCTTCATGCGTCCAAGCACGCTAATTCCCGTCACCTCGGAGACGGTGTTGTTCGCCGAGTCGCGCTTCGGCCAGGCGTACATCTCCGCTCAGGAGTTTATCAACGGCGGGGCGTTCGGCGGGATCGCCGTGGATGTGCCGGGCTGGTACGGGAAAATCGGGGAGTTCGCGGCGGATTTCGCGGACGGTCATGCCGCCAAGATCAAGATTCGCAAGGAAGGCACGATGTACCAGATGACGCGCGGCGCGGGCGGCGGTCTCGGGGGCAATCTGTTCCGGTCCGTGATGGCCCGTGGCCCCAACTGGCGCGTCGACTGCTTTCCGGCGCCGCTTGTGAAAGAGCACTCCGTCGGGCTGCCGTAGGACGCCTGTGCTGGTTCAGCGTGAAATGGACAACCACTTCTCCTGATCGCTGGAGCGAGAATTCCTTCTCGTTCCTATGCCAGCCGGGACCGAGAAGGGATTCTCGGTCCAGCATGGAGAACCACCTGTCCTGAGTTGCACCTGACCGGCCGACAGATTTCAACGTGTCTTTTTGCGCTGCCGCGGCATCGGATTGCGGAGCGTGTCGAAACCGACTACCTTGGCTCACCTGTGGTGTGTACGGTTTTCCGTGCCACGCCGGTGTTGCACGATCGGGTGAGCCGCGGTTTTGGGAGGTCAGGCGAATGCGCTTGTTGACGACGTGGATGCTGTGTTGGGCGGGATGGGTGGGCGCGGGGCCTGTGGCGTCCGCCGCGACCCAAACCGTGTTGAAGCCGGAGCCGGCGACGAGTCAGCCGACCACGGCGACACAGGAGTCGGACAAGGAGACGGAAAAGTGGGACGTCAACCATCCGCCCGGGCCGGTCCGCGACGTGACGATCGACACTGACGAGGGTACGTGGATGAATATCGACGTCAGTCCAACGGGCGACCAGATCGTGTTCGATTTGCTGGGTGACCTCTACGCGATGCCCATCGCTGGAGGGGAGGCGACGCCGCTGACCTCTGGCATGGCGTGGGACATGCAGCCGCGATACAGCCCGGACGGACGCTACATCGCCTTCACCAGCGATCGCGGCGGCGGCGACAATATCTGGGTCGTCCATCGCGACGGGTCCGATCCCAAGGCGGTCACCAAGGAGAAGTTCCGCCTGCTGAACAGCCCGGTCTGGACGCCCGACGGAGAGTACATCGCCGCGCGGAAGCATTTCACGTCGCACCGCTCGATCGGTTCGGGAGAGATATGGCTCTACCACCGCAGCGGCGGTGAGGGCGTGCAGATGGTGGAGCGGCCGAACCAGCAGAAGGACCTTGGCGAGCCGGCGTTTTCGCCGGACGGGCGGTATCTCTACTACAGTCAGGATGTCACGCCGGGTAAGTCCTTCGAGTACAACAAGGACCCCAACAAGGAAATCTACGCGATCCAGCGATTCGACCGTCAGAGGCGCGAGACGGAGCGATTCATCGGCCGGCCGGGCGGTTCGATCCGGCCGACGCCCTCGCCGGACGGCCGGCTGATCGCGTTTGTGCGGCGCGTGCGCTACAAGAGCGTGTTGTTTCTGCACGACGTGGAGTCGGGCCGGGAGTGGCCGCTGTATGATGAGCTGGACCGCGACATGCAGGAGACGTGGGCGATCCACGGCGTCTATCCGACCATGGCGTGGACGCCGGACAGCCGGTCGATCGTGTTTTGGGCGGGCGGGAAGATTCGGCGGATCGACGTCGGCACCAAGCATGTGGAGGGGATTCCATTTCACGTCCATGTGACGAAGCAGATCACTGACGCCGTGCGTTTTCCGGTCGACGTGGCGCCTGAGCGGTTCGACGTGAAGCTGCTTCGCTGGGTGGAGGTCTCGCCCAAGGGGGACGCGGTCGTCTATCAGGCGCTGGGACACCTGTACGTTCGCGACCTGCCCGATGGCGAGCCGCGCCGTCTGACGAATCAGGACGAGCACTTCGAGTTCTATCCGTCGTTCTCGCGCGACGGACGCTTCATCGTCTATACGACGTGGAACGACGACACACTGGGCAGCGTCCGGGTCGTGCCCGTGACGGGCGGTGCCGGGCGTGTGTTGACCGCTCGGCCCGGTCATTACGTCGAGCCGGTCTTTTCTCCGGATGGAGAGCATATCGTCTATCGCCGGGTGACAGGCGGGAGGATGACAAGTCGGATGTGGTCGCACGAGACGGGGCTTTACGAGGTGCCGGCCGGAGGCGGCGCCTCGACCCGGATCACCAGGACGGGCGTCGAGCCGCAGTTCGGAGCCGCGTCCGACCGTGTATTTTTCTCGCGCGGTCACTTCGATGCGGACGACCCCGACAAGGATAAGCACGAACTGGTCAGCACCGATCTGGACGGCAGCGACGAGCGGACCGAGGTTGACAGCCAGAATGCTACGGAATACCGCGTTTCGCCCGATGGGAAGTGGCTGGCGTTCGTGGAGCGTTTCAATGTCTATCTCATGCCGTTTCCGCAAGCGGGCAAGAAGATTCACGTCAGCCCGAAGATGAAGGGCCTGCCGGTTCGGCGCGTGTCGCGAGACGCCGGCCGGTTTCTGCATTTTTCCGGAGACAGCACCCGGCTGCACTGGTCACTGGGGCCTCAGCTCTACACCCGCGATCTGAAGGATGCATTTGCGTTTCTCGAGGGCGCTCCGGAGGAATTGCCGGAGCCGCCCGCAACGGGCATGAACATCTCGTTCACCGCGGAAGCGGATCGACCCACGGGAAAGATCGCGCTGGTCGGCGCTCGGATCATCACAATGCGTGGCGATGAGGTCATCGAAGACGGGACCGTGGTCATCGACCGCAACCGGATTGTCGCCGTCGGCCCACGCGGCACGACCGACGTACCGGAGGATGCACTGGTCGTCGACGCGCACGGCGACACGATCATCCCCGGGCTGGTGGACGTGCACGACCACGGCGGGCATGGAGAAAACGGCATCATTCCCCAGCGGAACTGGTTTCTCTACGCCAAGCTGGCGTTCGGCGTGACGACCGTGCACGATCCGTCCCACGACACGGAAACGATCTTCGCATCGAGTGAACTCGGGCGGGCGGGCCGGATCACAGCCCCGCGAATCTTCTCGACCGGGACGATCCTGTACGGCGCGGCCGGAGCGTTCAAGGCGGAAGTCGACAGCCTCGATGACGCCCGGTCGCATCTGCGGCGGATGAAGCAGGTGGGCGCGTTCAGCGTCAAGAGCTACAACCAGCCGCGGCGGGATCAGCGGCAGCAGGTGATCGCGGCGGCACGGGAACTCGAGATGATGGTCGTGCCGGAAGGCGGGTCGCTGCTCCAACACAACCTGACCATGATCGTCGACGGCCATACGGGCATCGAGCACTCGATCCCGGCGGCGAAGGTGTACCGCGATGTGATCGCGCTGTGGGCGGGCAGCCGAACCGGATACACGCCGACGCTCGTCGTAGGTTACGGCGGACTGTGGGGCGAGAACTACTGGTATCAGAAGACGAACGTGTGGGAGAACCGCCGTCTCATGACGTTCGTCCCAAGGGACGTGGTCGATCCGCGCTCGCGCCGCCGGACCATGGTGCCGGAAGAGGAGTTCAACCACATCAACAACGCCCGGATCTGCAAGCAGCTTGTGGACGCCGGTGTGCGCGTGCATCTCGGGGCGCACGGACAGCTTGCGGGCCTGGCGGCCCACTGGGAGCTGTGGATGCTCGCGCAGGGTGGCCTCACACCGCTGGAGGTCATCCGCGCCGGGACATTGGATTCGGCGAAGTACCTCGGTCTCGACCGGGACATCGGCTCGATCGAGCCGGGCAAACTCGCGGACATGGTGGTCCTCTCAAAAAACCCGCTGGACGACATCCGGGACACCGAAGCGATCCGCTATACGATCGCGAACGGACGGTTGTACGACGCGAACACCATGAATGAACTCGGCAACCATCCGCACAAACGCGGCCGCTTCTATTGGGAGGAATAGCACCGCATGTGAGGCTCGGATGCGGCAGGTGGTCGCGCGCGGTCCGGACGATATAATCCCGCGCCTTGGCTTCCATGAACATTCGCCCGACGTGGGGATCGCTGTCATGCCGCATTCCGTATCCGAATCGCCGAAGCAGAGTCGCACCGGTGTGACGACGCTGGGGGTCGTGTCGTTCCTGAATGCCCGGCCGTTGGTTGATTCGTTGGTCGGCCGGCCGGACGCGATTGTCAAACCCGCGGTTCCGGCGAAGCTGGCCGCGATGATGGATCGAGGGGCGTGCGAGGTCGCGTTGTTGCCGATCGTGGACTACTGGCGGTCGCGCGATCGGCTGGAACGCATCTCCGACGCCTGCATCGCCAGTGAGGGCGAGACGCTCACCGTCCGCGTGTTTTCGAAGGTTCCTCCCGACAAGCTGGTCCGCCTCCACGCCGACGTCCATTCTCACACGTCCGTGATTCTCGCCCGGGCCATCTGGCGCGAGTTGTATGACCGCCGCCTCGACATCCATCCATACGACGCGGATGCCCGACACGACGACGCGGACGCGACCGAGGCGATTCTTCTGATCGGCGACAAGGTCGTCTGCGACGTGCCACGGGGCTTCGGGTTTCAGGTCGACCTCGGTTCGGCATGGCAGCACCTGACGGGTCTGCCGTTTGTCTTTGCGGCGTGGTACGGCCCGCGCGGCGGGGACCACCGGGCACTCGCCGAGACGCTGGAGGCGGCCCGAGATGCCGGCGTCGCGCACGCGGAACGAATCGCCGCGGAACAGGCCCCGATCCACGGATGGCCGCAGGCGCTCGCCGTGCGCTATCTCCGCGACATCATGCGATATCGCCTCACCGACGCCATGCGGACGGCCATGGACCGCTTCTTCCAACTCATCGAACGGGACGGGCTGCTGCGATGACCCCGGCGACGGCGACGGCGACGGCATCGACGCGGCTCACGACGGACGACCTGCGCGACCTCTACCTCGACACGTCCATCCACGAACTCGGGCGGCGGGCCTTCGAAATGACCGAACGCCTGCATCCCGAGGACTACCGAACCTATGTCGTCGATCGCAACATCAATTACGCCAATTGGTGCACGGCCCGGTGTATCTTCTGCAACTTCAAGGCCGACCCGCCCGAGCAGCCCAGCGGACGGGACGACCTGCCCTCCGGTTACACGCTGACCTACGAGCAGATCGGTCGGAAGATCGAGGAACTCATCGCCATCGGCGGCACGCAACTGCTCATGCAGGGCGGACTGGCTCCGGCGACGGGCGCGGTCGGGCTGCCGTTTGAATGGTATCTCGACCTGATGCGGTTCATCCGGCGGAACTACCCGCAGATTCACATCCACGCATTCAGTCCGCCGGAGATCTTCGCGTTTCACCAGACCTTCGGCCTGTCGATCCACGACGTCCTGGCGCGGTTGCAGGAGGCGGGATTGGACAGTGTGCCGGGCGGCGGCGGCGAAATCCTGGCGGATCGGGTGCGGCGGAAGATCGGCGTGGGCAAGGCCCTGACGGGCGAGTGGCTGGAGGTCATGCGCCAATGCCACATCCTCGGGATGCAGACGAGTTGCACGATGATGTTCGGCCACATGGAGACGCTCGCGGAGCGCTTCGAGCACTTGCGGCTGCTGCGGGAGTTGCAGGACGAATCGCTGGCACGGGACAACGGCGGCGGATTCGGCGCCTATATCTGCTGGACCTTCCAGCCGGGCGGCACGCCCCTCGGCCGCATGAAACCCCTGCCCATCGACGGCGAGCAATCGTCCGGGCAATCCGACCGCCCCAGCGATGCTCCGTGTCCCAGTCTCGATGACGACTCTTCGACCCCCAATCGACGTCGCCCCGTCAACGACGGCAAGCACCTGCTGCCGGCCGACGCCCACGAATACCTGACGATGCTCGCGTTGAGCCGCCTCTATCTGGACAACATCCCGAACATCCAGTCAAGCTGGGTCACGATGGGCCCCAAGATCGGACAGTTGTCTCTATTCTTTGGGGCCAACGACATGGGCAGCGTCATGATGGAGGAAAACGTCGTCAGCGCCGCCGGCACCACCTTTCACCTCAACGAAGCAGAGCTTCGCCGCCTGATCACCGACGCCGGCTGGCGCCCACAGAAACGCGACTACTCCTACCGGCCGATCGATTGAGCACGCTGGCCGCCGTTCGCCGGCCCTGTTGACGTGAGCGGAATCGAGGGCCTGCAACGCTATTTCGTCCACGGGACCCAGTACATCGACGAGCGGGCCGTGCTGCACGACGTACCGAACAACGCGGAGTACTACTACTTCCAGCGGGAGCTCTACAGCGTCGAGAGGCTGGTCAACAACCGCGGGCACGAGGTGGAGCGGTACAGCTATGACGCCTACGGCCGGCCGGTGATCACGCTGATCAGCGACGCCGACCTGACGGGGGACCGGATGGTGGACTACTCCGACGCCAACGTGGTGGCCGGGCTGTTCACGCAGCCGCCGTGCACCGTGGGTCCGCCGGTTGACGTCGTCGAGGACACCCTGATCGACCCGTAGCACTGGTTGTACGTCAAGCTGGCCGCCGGCCCGACGCTGATGACCTCGCCGGCGTTCGGTTCGCGGCGAATGTCAGGGATCCGCTGAACGAAGGAAGAGGAGCCTCCCATGGCCAGGAAGATGACGAGATATGGTTCGATCGCCGTTGCGTTGGCGTTCGTCGGCGTGCTCACGGTGTTGCCTTGGGCGCGATCTCAGCCGCAGCCCGGCGGGCCGGACATCGATGCGCCCATTCCGCTCGACGGCAACGCGCAATTCGCAAGTCTGCCGCGTGTGCGTGAGACACTGAATCCGAGCGCACTGGTCAGAAAACGGTTGGTCCTGGCTGCGGAACCGATCTTCACTGTCGCGGCTGGCATGAGTTGCGGTGCCGGCTGGGCGAGCGCCTTCTTACACCCGCTCTCCAGTTTCCTTGGCGCTAGAACACGCGTCCGGGATGCAGCGCGAGGGGCGGGTGCGGACCGAGCGACTCGGTGGGGCGCCGGCGTCCGGCTCGTTTCGGGCGTGTCTTTCGGCGTTGTTCGCGACGTCGCGTTGTCTGTTCCGCCGCCTTGGTGAAGCGGAGTTCGCGGAGTTCTCGCTCGGTGGCTAATTGCAGGGCGATATTGAGGCCGACGATCGCGAACATCGGCTCGAAGTACTCCTCATTGTGGAACATTCCGTGGATGCAAAAGGCGGTGAGGCCGAGCAGGAGACCTCGGGACCAGTAGTAGGCCCATCGAAACTCGGGCGGAAACCCGCGCGCGCGTCGCATGAACCGGTAGAGGCTGATCAAGGTGCCGAGCAGGATGGCGAGCCAGATGGGGTTTCCGAGAAGGCCCAATTCTGCGAGATTCTGCAGGTAGATGTTGTGGGCGGCACGGTTTCCACCCACAAAGGCGCGCCGAGCCGTCTCGAATTGATTGAATCCCACACCGGTGAGGGGATAGCTCTGGAGCAGCGTCCAGGCATAGTGCCAGGTCTCGAAGCGGCTTGATGCGGACACGTCCTCGCGGAACGCGAGAATGGAGGCGATTCGTTCGTGGATTTCCTGCCGGGCCATCCCGAGCGTGACGGCGCCCACGATGAGGATGGCGAACAGGGCGCGGAGACGATATCGGCTGTTCCAGGCCATCAGGAGGAGGACGACACCCATGGAGAGGAATCCGGCGCGGGACCTGGACCCGATGATCGCCAGGATGATGAACGCGGAGCACGCCAGCAGAACGGCTCGCCAGCGTGCGTGTTTGACGGAGAGGGCGAAGTAAAACACCATCGGCAGGGCCATGCCGCTGGTGAGTGCGAACAGGTTGTTGTCATAGGTCTTGCCGTAGATCTGATGGGGGCCGAGGAGAACGACTTTGATGCCTCCCTTGATGGCCCAAAAGGCTGCGGACAGACCGACCACGATGATGAGGATTCGGATGCGTCGGTAGTCCGAGGCCAGACCGGTAGTAAGCGTCGCGACCAGCATGACCTTGCAGAGGGTGCGGAACTGCATGGCAGTCGTGCGCATGGGAAACGGCGACAGGACGCGGTTGAGAATCAGGTAGACGACGAGACATCCGAACAACAGGATCGGCCAGGAGGGTTCAAAGAGGGCACTGCGCACCAGTTTTGTCTTTACTCCGACGACTTTTCGGAGTCTGAGATTGAATCTGGGTTCCGCCACGAGGCGCCGAGCACCAAAGATGATCGTCCCCATGATCATGGGGACGCCCACGATCATGGCGTCCTGAAGTTCCGGGCGCCAACAGAGGAACTTGGGCTGGAGGATGGAGACGACGTAGTAGACGCACAGCCCGAAGAAGGGCCGCGTGAATACGAACGGCAGAATCGCGAACAGCAGGGTCATGTAAATGACGTATCGCATGGTCTCCCTCTCGGTCGTTGCGGCACCGTCACACGACGTGCAGCTCTTGTTCCAGTAACGGATTCGGACGACTCCATGTCCCGGAAGTCAACCCCTCGATCAGCTCGGCGAGCCGCCGGCCGCCCGCGGTCCACGTGAAACGCCGCTCCACGCGCTGGCGCGCAGCCGCTCCAAGGCGGCGGCGCAGGGGCCGGTCGGCGGCGAGTCGGTCGAGGGCTGCGGCCCACTCGATTGGATCGGGTCGGTCGACCAAGAGGCCGGAGCGTCCGTGTTCGATGATCTCGGCGGAGGCGTTCCGGACGATCCGGCCGTTGGCTCGTTGTGCCACGCAGGCCAGGCCGCAGGCCATGGCTTCGACCAAGCTTCCGCCGAATGATTCACATCGCGAAGGGAACGCGTAGACGTCGGCTGCGTGCAAGAACGAGCGGACGTCGGGTTGCCGGCCGAGGAAGCGAACGATGTCTTGCAGGCCGGTCTGTCGAACGCGCCGGGCGAGCGTGTCTCTGAGCGGTCCGTCGCCGATGAGGAGGACTGCGGACGGTCGCCGGTGGCACGCGGCTGCGGCTCGGACGAGCAGGCCGACATGTTTTTCAGGCGACATCCGGCCGGTCCAGGCGACGACACAGTCGGTGTCGGGGATGCCGAGTGTCGTCCGAGCCTGTCGGCGGGCCTGATCGTCGGGTTGCCGAAACGCGTCGAGATCCACTCCGCCGTGCACGACGAAGCATCGTCCGGGATCGAGGCGATAGCGTGCGACGGCGAGCGACCGTGTGGAGGCGCTGTCAAAGACCGTGACGTCGGCCGCAGTGAAGGCGTTGGTTTCATTGCAATGCTTGAGATACCGATCGAGGGCAAAGGCCAGCCGGGCGGACGGACCGAGCGACGGCTGCTCGGCCCGATCGGCCGCGTCGTGAAGCAAGGTGGTTCCCCCGCATACGAAGATCAGCGGCCGCCGGCCGAAGACGTCTGCGTATGCAGAGACAACCTCAGGCTGGCACGAGATGAGGACATCATGGTTCCGACCGATCTTCCGCGCGATGGCGTCGGCGTTGCGGCGCTTCGCCGAGGCTTGCAGCGACCAATGGGGCGCCTTGGCGGAGGGCACGCGGAGGCGTCGCAGCGGCAAGGCTCCGATGGCGTTGCCCGTGAGGTCCGTCTTGGTCTCGTCGACCACGAAATCCACGTAGTGCCCGCGGGGCAAGAGTTGTTCAGCGAGCGCCAAGGCGCGGGTGGACAGCCCGCATGAGTCACCGCGCAACGTCGGCATGTGCCATGTGATGTTCACGCGGCGTCCTCCGTGGCGGAGTCGGGCGGAGCGAGTCGGAGTCGCGGACCGACGCCTGTGCATCGTCCGAGGACATGGGCGAACTGTCCGGCGAGGCGATCGCGGCGGAAGCGATGGACCACCGCCGGGTTCCGCGTGTCGTCCAGCGCCTCAGCCTGCCAATGGTCGAAGCAGTCGCGGATGGCCGTCGCGATGGCCGGAGGGCGGTGGCTTTGAGTGAACGTGACGCCTCCGGCGTCGCCGAGTATCGCTGCCAGCACGGTGCCGGGGTGGACGATGGCGATGATATGCCCCGCGAACGCCATGTATTCGAAGGCCTTGGCAGGAATGCACAACCTGCCTCGCTCGTTGGTGGGCGTCATGAGCAGGACCGCAGAGGCAGACGCCATCTCGGTGACGGCCTCCGTGTGAGTCACATATCCGCGACGCTTCAGGAAGGCCGCATCGTCTGGCTGTATCAGTCGGGTCTGTTCGGCGGACAGGCTTCCGACCAGTCGAAGTTCGAGTCGATCGACGACGTCTGGGCGGTCACGTCGCAGGAGGCGAATCGCCTCGAGGATCGGCCCAACGGTCTGCTGTCGATAGAAGGCGCCGACATGCGCGATCACGAAGCGGTCGGCGGCGGCGGTCGGACGGGGAGTCGGCGCGTCGGCGGGGTCGAATCCGTTTGTGATCGTGGTCAGGCGTTCCTCGGGAAGGCCGGGATAGCGGCGTCGCAGGTCGGACTTCAGCTCCGGACAGGTGACGACCACGTGGTCGGCTTCGCGGACGATGGTGGCTTCCAAGCGGCGAAGGAGCCGATCGTTCCAGTGTGTGCGCGGCTGATAGGCGAAGTTGGTGACGATGGGGTCGCGCAGGTCCGCGATCCATGGAATGCCGAGTCGCCGCTTGAGCCTCAGGCCGACGAGGTGGGTGGCGTTCGCGGGGGATGTGGTCACGACCGCGTCGACTTCATGGTCCAATACCAGTCGCCGGGCGGCCCGCACGGCCGAGGGAATCCACAACAACTCCGGCTCCGGCAGCCGGATTTGCAAACAGGCCTTCTCGAGCCGCCAGTAGATGCGATCCTCCACGAATCGGAGTCGATCGGACACGTCGTTGCGCCGTGCCCACGGTCGGCAGAGGCGCGCGGCCAACCCCGCCGGCTCGAAGCCGCGAACACGATGTACGTCGGCCGCGCCGCTCCGCGGGTCGAACAGGGTGGCGTCTGCTAGCGTATGGCGGGCGTCGCGGGCGCAGAGCAGATGGACACCCCACCCAGCGGCGGGGAGGTGACGCGTCAGGCCGACGGCGCGTTGGACGCCGCTGCCGCCGATCGGTGGGAACTGGTAGGTGACGAGCAGCACGTTGCGGGGCGTCATGGTCGGGTCGTCTTCCGGTCGCGGCGTCCTTGCTGTCCGGGGGACGTCCCGGCCGCTCGGGCGTCCTGCACGCGGCGGTTCGCTCAGGCGGCAGGGGCCGCGCAGGTACGCGCCGACACGACTGAATCCAGGTATTCGCCTAGTCTTTCCGCCTGCCAGCGACGCGTGTATTGTTGTAGTGATTTCGGCGTTCGCGTGACGTGCAGCGAGCCCGACAGCCATCGATGATAAAGGTCCCGGACCGCCCGCGCGATCGCTGCGGTGTCATCGGGGTCGCACTGCCAGACGCCGTCGGCACCGGCCAGCACGCGGGCGGCGGCTCCATTGGGGGGCAAGACGGCGAGGATCGGCCGTCCGCTTCCCAGACATTCATATATTTTGGTTGTTGTATCGTTTTCACCGCCGGGTATGTTCGGGAGGAGGACCACATTGACGTCGGCGCGGCTCATCGCGCGTAGCGCCGCGACGTGCGACAGGAAGCCGCGGTATCGGACCGTCGGGTCGCCGTCCGCGCTCAGTCTATCGGCGTGAGGCCCCGGCCGGCCGGCGAACTCGAAACAGGCGTGCTTCCGACTGCCGGGGACGGCATCGAGGAATTGACGGAATGCCTGCAGCACGCGTTTCGGACTGCGGGCGCCGTAGAGTGATCCGGCGTACAGGAGACGAAAGCGGGTGCGCGGTTCGGGGCGGTGTTCCGCGGGAAAGTCGGCCGGATCGAAGCCGTTCGGGATCGTCACGAATCGGTTGGATGGAAGCTCACGATAGCGTGCTGCAAATCGCCGGGTCATGGGGTCGTTGACGCTGATGACGCGGGCGGCCCGATGGACCACCGCGGATTCGGTCCTTTCGGTGAGCCAGCGGCCGCGCTCTGACTGCCACTGCCGCCAGTGGATGTACTCGACCCAGGGATCACGAAAGTCCGCCAGCCACGGTCGTCGCAGGAACATCTGGGTGACTCCGGCGATGAGGTGATCGCTGAACGGCATTCCGCTGGAGAAGATGGCGTCGAAGCGATAGCGTTTGTGCAGTCGGAGCGCCAGCCACACCGCCGGCAGGAGGCGCCAGATACCGCGGTCGGGGAATGACAGGCGGTCGTGCAGACGCTGGAAGCGCCAACCGAGGGCGCCGAGCCAACGGCCCTCGTTGATACTCAGAGGCCGGGTCGCGCGGGCCAGCCTGGTCGACAATCGGCGAGACAGATGGCCGGGCCAGTCGTCGACGACCGGGGACAGGCGGTAGACCGGCAGGTCCCGCGGAAGGTCGCGCAGACTGTTGAGATCGGCAGCCCTGTGGGTGTCCTGTGCGCCGGCGGCTGTTGTCCGCATGGCACCGGTCAGCACGACCGGGCGCCATCCGAAGAGCGAGAGGTATTTGGCGAACTTGCGAACGCGGATCGAGCCGACGGACGCCACCGGCGGAAAGCGGCTGGCGAGGATGAGCACGGTCCGATCGCTTCGCCGAGTCGGTGCCGGGGTGGTTGAGTCGCGGTCCGCCTTCAGGACAACCGTGTCCACCGAGGGTGGAGCGGGTCGGACCGGTCCGGTGCGGACGGGCCGTCGTGCTACGCTGGTCGGTCGGTGTGGAGGAGCCGCGGGACGGGTGTTATGGATGACGTGTGCCATTCGTTTTGCTCGATTCAGGGCAGGCCGTGCGCACCGGTTCGCCTGGAGCCGGCAGACTGCATAAGATGTATCGAGCGGGATCACCGGCAACTGAAACGATATCGGAAGTCAGCTCGTGCGCGGTTATCGGCTTCGTGGGTGCGGGGACCGCGCCGGCGTGTGCCGACCACGGGTTTCGCGGAGCAGGGTGGTGATGACGGGGCGAACACTCTGGTTGTCTCAGGATGACGACGCCCTGTTGGCCTCGTGCTGCGTGGACACCTATCGGGCGAGCGGACCCGGTGGCCAGAAACGGAACAAGACCAGTTCGGCCGTTCGGCTTCGTCATCGTCCGAGCGGCATCATGTCGATCGCGACGGAGAGCCGCTCTCAGCACGAGAACAAACGGCGCGCGTTGCGGAGACTTCGAATGGCTCTTGCGCTGAATCTGCGGGAGCGTCTGGAGGCGTCTGTCGGGCCGCCGGCTGCCCTGAGGCTGCACCTATCTCCGCGTGGGCGGATCGAGGTTTCCAAGCGGAATTCGGATTATCCACGGGTGGTCGCGGTCGTATTGGATGCGGTGGCAACGCAGCGCGGCAGGCTGCGCGAGGCGGCATCCCTGCTGGGTGTGTCCACGGCCCAGCTATCGTGTTTCCTTTGCGACGATGGCAAGGCGTTGGACTTTGCCAACCGAATCCGCCGTGATGCGGGGCTGAGGCCGCTCCGGTCGATGTAACGCCGGCTTGCCCGCGATGGTCCGGCCTGGTGGGGGTCCGGTGAGGCCCCGATATTGTGTCGCCGGAAGTGCTGTAACTCTATTAAACATAGCAGGTTACAGTTGTTCATGGGCGAGAGCACGTCGCTCCGCGTGAGGGTCGGAGCGGTAGTTTTGGGTCGAGGGGGAGGGGGCGGCGACCGTGTCGAGCTTACGCCTCAGCCGCCGGGGCAGGGGGGATCCGCCGAGGGCAGGCGGGCGCGAGAGCGTGGCGAGGGATTTGAGGAGGGATCCGTCCACAAATAGTGTTTGACGAAGGGGGGGGTGATCGGTTACGATAAGCATCGTTGTTACCGGGCCAGCCGGTTGCCGTGGCAGCCGGGCCGTTGGGGCGTGTTCGCCGGTGGCGGGCGCTCGTGCGGCATGATCGATCGTGGGGGGGAGGGAGTGGGACGCGAGGCCGCGTGGAAGCACGGCGGTTTTGAGTCAAAGCTGAGATATTGTGTGCCGGGGGGTGAAGCGGTGCGCGGGACGCGGGCCGTGTATCAAGGCGGGCGTGTTTAATTCCGAGATTACTTGGTAAGGAGACGGTGGTGATGTTCAAGAGAGTGTGGTCCATAGGTGCCTGTGCTGTCGCGGTGGGCACGGTCCTGGTTGCGGGGGGGGCAGTCGCGATCGCGCAGCCGGACGTCAGCGTCAGTCGGCTTGGCTTAACATCGGGCGGTTCCGGGTCAGACGATTTCGCATACTACGGTGCGTCCGGAGGAATCAGAGCCTTTGCCATCGCGTCCACCTCGTGCAATGTTGGCAACCAGACCGCCCAGTGGGTTGACGGCAACAGCGGGAACCACCCGGTGATCGCTCAGAACATGTATCGCCTGCTGAATGGCCGTTTCGAGCAGATCGGCATGAGTTGGTTGAAGCACAGTTTTTGCGCGGTGAGTGAGCCGACCTGCGGGAGTTGTGTCGGGACGCCGTGCAGCTCGCTGGGCGTGGGGTGCGCGGACACCTACTGGGCCGGCCTGAACGGTCAACAGGGTTCGCTCGGACCGCGGTCGCAGATTAACCCGCAGGGTCAGGGCAGCGGAGGCACACATACCGACCCGCACCCCTTCCCCACCGGTCCGAACAACATTCGCGGCCGTCTCCAGATCTTGGACACCGACATCCAGGCCGGCGGACGAAACTTCGCGGAGATTCATTACATCACGCACGACGAGCCGTTGACAAGTCGGTACAACAACGCGTCGTGGCGTGAGGTCAACCTCAATCTGACGAGCATCAGCGGGGTGCAGCCGGGTCAGGCGTCGGTGCACTTCCAGGAGGCGGCGATCTTCGCGTGGCCGGCCATCGATCCGACGGCCGTCGTCGGGAAGGTGAATGTTCCCGGCGAAGGTCGGTTTCACCTCGGCGCCAAGGTGACCGATTTGGGCAACGGCACCTGGGAATACGAATATGCGGTCGAAAACGTCAACTCGGACCGAGCGGCCGGTTCGTTCTCGGTGCCGATTCCCGCGGGCGTAACGGTCGTCAGCACCGGCTTTCACGATGTGTTCTATCACAGCGGTGACGGCATCGGCGGCGTCAACTACGACGGTACGGACTGGCCCGCTTCGCAGAGCGGTGGCCAATTGACGTGGACCACCGACGCCTTCAGCGTCAACCAGAACGCGAACGCCATCCGCTGGGGAACGCTCTACAATTTCCGTTTCGTCGCGGACGTGCCCCCGGATTTGGCGACACAGAACGTGACGATCGGGCTGTTCAAGCCCGGGACGCCCACTGTCGTACAGGGCCGCGCCTTCGTGCCGTCCGTCCCGGTCGGCTGCGCCACCGTGGTTCACGGCGACATGAATGCGGACGCGCTCGTCAACGGAGCTGATATCGATCGGTTCACGCAGATTCTGGTGAACGGCGGCGCGTCGACGAACGAAGTCTGTGCCGGCGACCTTGACGGATCAGCCGACGGCCTCATCAACATGAGTGATTTGCCGGCGTTCGTCTCCTGCCTGCTGGCCGGAGGCTGTCCATAGGCCTTTTCGGGTCCTCGCCGCGGATGTTTGAGCGAGGCTTTTCACAGGATACGGGCCTCGGTCGACGCCGACTCGCATCGGTGGCCGATCGGCGGCCCGTTTCTGATGCGCTGGAAAATCACCTACGAGATAGGGGATATTCCTAGTAGGCGCAGATTCCTGCCAGCCGTACAACCCGTCATCAGATATCCCATTCGGCTTCTTTCCCCTCCGGAAAGCACCGCCGTCACCCTAGTGGTGACCGGTGCTTTCTTTTTTGTCTGGATTCACGAGGATCAGGGCACTTCGTCTAAAAGAGCAGCCGTGTCGACAGTGGGATCGGGCTGGCGTCGCCTTCTCGGCACCGCTACACTCGCTTGGATGAGCACAGGCAAAAAGATCCGTCTGACAGACTATGCCAGTTGTGCGGGGTGAGCGGGCAAGATCGGCATGGAGCCGATGGCGCAGGTGCTGCGCCGCTTGCCTCCGATGGATCACCCGGACCTGCTGGCCGGCGCGGCCAACTGCGAAGACGCCGGTGTCTACCGGCTCGCCGACGGTCTGGCCATCGTGATGACCACGGACTTCTTTCCTCCGTTGGTGGACGACCCGTATACGTTCGGACAGATCGCGGCGGCCAACAGCCTGTCCGATGTGTACGCTATGGGGGGCGTGCCGCTGGCGGCGCTGAACATCGTGGGGTTTCCCGATGACAAGCTCGATATGGACGTGCTGGGCGATATCCTCTGTGGCGGGGCGGAGATCGTGTGCGAGGCGGGCGCGGTCGTCGTGGGGGGGCACTCGGTACGCGACAGCGAGGTCAAGTATGGCCTGGCGGTGACCGGACGAATCGACCCGCGATGCATCGTTCGGAACGCCGACGCCCGGCCCGGCGACCGGTTGGTCCTGACCAAGCCGATCGGGAGCGGTATTCTCACGTCGGCGGCGAAGCTGGGGAAGATCAAGCCCGAGCGCCTGTCCGAGGCGGTCCGCGTGATGACGCTGCTCAATCGTGACGCGAGCGCCGCCATGACGGCCGTTGGTGTGCATGCCGCGACCGACATCACCGGATTCGGCCTGGTGGGTCATGCCTTCGAGATGGCAGAGGCCGCGGATGTGACGATCGTGATCGAGGCGGCGTCGGTGCCGTTGCTGACCGATGCGTGGGAGCTGGCCGGCCGCCGGTGCCTCACGCGGGCCTATAAGAGCACGTTGGCGCGGGTGGGCGACCGCTTCACCGCGGCGGGCGTCGACGAGGTGCTGGTCAAGGTTTTGTCGGACGCTCAGACGTCAGGCGGCCTGCTGATCAGTGTCGCTCCGGAAAAAGCCGATGCTCTGGTCGAGGCCTGCGCCGGGCAGTTGCCCGGAATCACGACGTCCGCGATCGTGGGCCGGGTCGAGGCCGCCGGTTCGGCTCGCGTGCGTCTGGAATGAATACCGCTTGCGTCCGCGTGCGATACCGGGGAACATAAGGGGTCTCGCTGGAGAGATCGATCACGCCGGCCACGGAACTATTCACCATGAAATCACTCTGCCGGCTCTTCGTTGTGGCGCTGCCGTTTGGTGCGGCCGCGTGCGCGACGGCTCCCCGCCACTTCGTCTTTACTTACAATGTTGATGTCCGCGATCTACCAGACAGCGCACACGACATTGCCGTTTGGCTTCCCGTGCCACCGGAGACCGCGGAGCAGCGCGTCCTGTCGATGGCCATATCCGCCCCCGTGGAGGGCCGGATACAGACGGAGCCGGTGTACGGCAACCGCGTCTGGTATGCCCGCGTGAGTGGGCCGCGCCAGGGAACGCTGCACATCACGCAACGCGCCGAGATCAGCCGGCGGCTGCAGCACGGCCTGGCGCAGTCGGCGGATCCGCACGCTCCGCCCGCGGCGACCGAGGACATGGACGTCTTTCTGAAGCCGAATCGACTGGTGCCGCTGACGCGGCGTTTCGCCGACATCGCCGGCGAGCAGACGCGCGATTTGACAGACCCGGTGGCCAAGGCCCGAGCATTGTATGACTACGTGCTGGACCGTATGGAGTATGACAAGTCTGGCCGGGGATGGGGCCGCGGAGACGCGATTCGGGCCTGCGATGTCGGCACGGGAAACTGCACCGACTTTCACAGTCTGTTCATCGGTCTGGCGCGCTCGATCGGCCTGCCGGCGCGCTTTCGGATCGGCTTTCCCCTGCCGCCGGACCGCGGCCGCGGCGCCGTTTCGGGCTATCATTGCTGGGCGGAGTTCTGGACGGCCGACCACGGCTGGGTGCCGGTGGACATCTCCGAGGCCGACAAGCATCCCGAGCGGGCCGAGTTTTTCTTCGGCAACCTGGACGAAAACAGACTGGTGTGCTCCTCCGGGCGCGACCTGATTCTACCGCCGGGCCAGAAAGGCCCACCGGTGAACTTCTTCATTTATCCGTACGTCGAGGTCGACGGCCGGCCGTGGGACGCGGTGGATTATCATTTCACGTTTGAGGATGTGCCCGGCAAGAGCCGCTGAGGTGCGGCGAATCGGGCGGTCTGTTTCCGCTCCGGACCGCTCAGCGTGTGTCTTTCTTCGCCGGGACCAGCAGGTCGAGTGCCGCTGGAATGGTCTGGATGAGCGCCGGGGTTTGACCGATCGCCTCGCCGTCGGCCCAGATTTCCTGCGGCTCAGCGGTGTGGACGCGCATGGACGGCGTTCGAACGAAGCGGACTTCCGGCAGATCCCGGTGAGCGCCGTGCATCACCCGGCGCAGCAGGCGTAGCACGCGGAACCGGGTCAGGGGGGCGACCACACAGATATCCAGGTGCCCGTCGCGAGGATCGGCGTCCGGCGCGATGCGCATCCGGCCGCCGTAGGAGGACGTGTTGGCGCTGGCTGCGAGGAACAACGGACCGGTGCGTTCTGATTCGCCAAAGGTCAGCGTGGCTTCGACCGCGCGGTATCGCAGCAGGACCCGCAACACGCCATAGACGTAGGCCGCGGTTCCGCTGAGCGGCAGGCGCATCTCGTTGACGAATCGTGAGACGGCGGCATCGAAGCCCATGGCGGCGACGGTGCAGAAGTAACGATCATTGACGCGGCCCAGGTCCACCGCCCGCACGTGTCCGGCGAGCAGAACGTCCACAATCGCCACCGGGTCGGTCCCGACCCCGAACGCAGAGGCAAAGTCGTTGCACCGTCCGCCCGGCGCGAGGCCGAGCACGCCGCGCGATTCCGGGGCTTGCATCAGGGCATTGGCCACCTGCTGGAGGGTGCCGTCTCCCCCGCAGGCGACCACACAGAGTCGATCGTCGTCGGGCTGGTGCGGTTGCGCCAGGGCGGCCGCCGCGATCGCCTCGGCCTCGCCTCGGGCCGAGGTGTGCTCGATCCGGCTCTCGGCCCCGGCGCCGGTCAAGCGTTGATGGACCGCCTCCGCGAGTCGTCCTGCCCTGCCCCAACCAGCGACCGGATTCGCGATGATGACGTATCGCATGACAGGCCCGGCCCTCCAAGGGTCAACTCACGTCGCACATCACCACGGGCGGGCAATGGAAATAGGTGATCTGCGGATTCGGCCCGACGAGTTCCTTCGCCTGGTCGATGGCCCGATCCAGACTCGGAGCGATATCGAATCCGATCCGCTCGGCCGCGCGACGGCTGACCGGATTGACGACGATGACGCTGCCCATGTGATCCATGCCGTGACAGCCCCAGTACCACATGTAGAACGGATGGACGCCGTGGTAGGCGTAGGAGTTTCGATAGAGGTCGATATAGCGTGGATTGGCCGCGAAGCCCGCCTCGAAATGTTGCTCAAGCTCGGCGAGGTCGCGTGTCTCGGGAAGCACCTGTTCGTAGAAGTCCTTGTAGGACGGGTGGTGTATCTCGTGAAACGCCTCCTGCAACGGGTGCAGCACGATCATCACGCCACCCTTGCGAAGCAGCGGCTTGCCCCGATAGAAATTGAAGAAATAGCCCGCGGCCAGGCACTGCACGAGGATCGGGTTCAGGATCGAATCGACATTGTACGGGCCGATCGACGGCAGCCCGACCAGCATGATGTCGGCCTGACCCTCGACCTTGACGAGTTGCTGCCGATGGATGTGCTCCAGTGTTCGGGCGTGGACCGGGCGGGTCAACCCTGCCTGAACGCTCGTGACGCCGTAGGCCGCGGGCAGCATGTGATAGAACCGCCGGCGCAATCCGAACGGTAGGAGCCGCAGCGAGCGTGAAGACGCGCCGTAGCCGAGCCGGTCAAACAGGCTCCACTCCGGCACGTGCTTGTTGAGAAACGTCAGCGGGAAGGAAAACGTGTCGTTGTTGAGCGTCGTCTCGATCGTGAAGATTCGGACGCGCTGCGCGACGATCTCGCCCATCCGGTCGCACGAGGCGTGGAAGCTGCTCGTGGCCGGGTCCATGTAGCTGCGCGACGTCATCATCGTCCGGACGTTGTGGTGTGCCCGGACGCTGCGATAGGTGGCCAGCCCGACCGGCACGGACTTGTGGCCCCCGTCCATCGTGACCATGTTGATGTTGACGTAGATGATCAGGTCGGATTCGGCCGCCCGGCGGTTGATCTCGACGACCTCGCCGTGGTCGGTTTCGCCGAGGTCGAGGTTGCCTTCGAGGTCTTCGGCGTCGTGGTTGCGGAGGTGGTCCGGCCAGAACCGACCCCAGACCCGCGGGCCGACCATGCGCCGGAGTTCCCTGGGCGTCAGCCGGCGATGCAGACAGATGGCGCAGATCAGTTCGATGTCGGTCACGCCGGCCGCGTCGAGCTTGTCGATCACGGCCTCCATGATGAGTTGCCGCACGTCGGGCCGTTTCATCCGCGGCAGCGGCAGCGAGATGTCGTCGAAGGCGATGGTCACCTTCATGCCGGGCCGGAGCATCTCCGCCAGTGGCTCGCACTCGATGGGCCGGGCGAGGGCGTCGTCGATCGCCGCCCGCACGTCCGGCAGCGGGGGCACGGGCGGGCGAGGATAGATGACGCGTGTATCGACCGGCAGCCGGTGCAGCTCGTAGCCCTCGCCGCGATGAAACAGAAACGGCGCGTCCGACCGGCGGACGAGATGAATGCACCCGTCTTGCATAGCGGCTTCCATGTCCGTGACTCCGGCCCCGGCGCCCGATCGCAGGCGGCCGGCGGCGTGTTGCCGGTGGGACCAAGCTCAGCGCCGGTCTTCGCCTCCCTATGAGGGTAGGACGCGCGCTGTAAGTGCTCTCGGGACGGCATGATAGCGTCGAGCGGGGCTTGCCTGAATGCCGCGGCCAGTGGCGACGCGATCGCCGCGGCCCGGCCTGCGTGAGGCTGGATGACTTTTTTTGTGATTTTGCTTGACACCGGAGGCGGGGGGGGTATAGTGTTCGTAGATGAGGACCGGTGCGCGAGGTGTGTGTCGCGATGCACTCTACGTCGGCCGATGCGGCATTCCGGGGCATTGAATCGGGGGCGTGGTTTCGGTGTCTCTGCCGGCGCGGGTGTTCCCGCAGATCGTCTTTCGACCCGGCGCGGCTGCCGCACAGGTGTCGCGGTCCGCACGAAGGGCTGAACTCTCGCGCGTTCACCCTCGTCGAACTTCTGCTGGTCATTGGCGTCATCGCGGCGCTCGTCGGTGTGTTTCTGCCGGCGATGTCCGCGGCTAGGCGGGCCGCGTCGTCGGCGAAGTGCCTTGCGCACCTGAAGGCTTTGGCCGGCGCGTCCGCTGCGTACGCCAACGACGACGAGCGGGACAATCTGCTGCCAGTTCACCATGTCGCTGATTTCAACACCAGGCACGACGAAGGGTTCTTCGACTACGGCGGCGCCAGCGGCGGCGACAACGTCTGGTACGGCATGCTGTACGGCCCCAGAAGCGGGCGTGAGGCTGCGACGCGACCACTCAATCGCTACCTGCTTGGTTCGGTCGGCGAGTCCAGCGATTTCAGCATCTACCGGTGTCCGTCGGATGCGGGCCTGTCGGCCTTCGGCGATCGCACGTTCCCCCGATACCACTGGGATCCCGCGATGAACCGGCAGTCGATGTTCGCGTCGGTCGGCACGAGCTACTGGGGCAACGCGTGGCGTAGCGTGGAGCCGGAGGGCGTGCGGTCCGACGATCCGCAGACAGAATGGTTCTCGTTCGGCCCGTTCCTGCGGCCGAGCTCCCGCATCCCCGCCTCGGCCGACACGGTTTTGTATGCCGAGGCAATCGCGCGATACGCGATCGCGACGGATGGAAAGATTGTCGATGGAAAGCTTGCGCACAGCGTGTCAAGCGTGACGGGCTGGCACGGACGTGCCAACACGTTCAACGTGTCGCTGTGCGACGGCAGCGCCCGCACGGTGATGTTTCCGCCCGGCCGATTCGGGAGGATCGACTCGCCGCTGCCGTCGCGGTCTCCCTCGCTCTGGATTCGCCTGGGCGGCATTCAGTTCGACTGTCTTCCCGATTTGCGGATCCCGGATGCACCCTTTCCGGGGCAAGACTCTTCCCGGCCATCGGAGGCCGACGATGACGAGAGTTAGCCTGATTCCCAAGGCGTTGACGGTCGGAGTCGCGATTCTCGTGCGCCTGTGCGCTGCCGACGTGGTTACGCCAGAGGCTGCGGCGTGGGATGCCGGAGACGTGTACGCGGGCGATGAAGTCACGCACACCTTTCGCATCCGCAACGCCTTCGGAGTGCCGTACACCATCGATCACATCGGGGTGGGGTGCGGATGTCTGAGCGTCGATTCCGGCCAGAGAACATTCCAGCCGGGCGACGAGATTCAGGTGAAGGCCCGCCTGTCGGCCGAGGGCTTCGGCCTGCGCCGGCGCGTGATCCACGTCGTGCCGACCGATGAAGCCCTTCCGATCCTGAGACTCACGCTGCGAGCCAACGTGCTGGATCGGCTGAGCATCATGCCGACGCGCCTGCGCGCAACATTCCGAACCGCCGATTCGCCCGGTGCAGATCGGGCGGCGCTGGACGTCACCATCCAAGGAGAGGCCCCACCGCCGGCAATCGCGCGGGTGCGCGCCGTTCCGCCGGTGCTGGACTGCGCGATGGCTGCCGTGGCGGGCGAGCGGACGCGGTACCGAGTGGTCGTGCGGGCGCGACCGGGCCTGCCGGCCGGTCGGTACGTGGGCGCCATTCTGCTGCTCGGACTGCCGGACCCACGCACCGGAAAACGACCGATGCTGGGACGCGTACGGTTTGACGTCGATCTGGAAGGCGGTCCATCGATCCGGCCCCCGAGCGTCAGCTTTGCGATCCTTCGAATGTCGACGCACCCGCGGCTGGAGCGATATCTCAGTGTCGAGACGAGTGAGGATGAGCCGTTGCTCGCGGCGTCGACCTCCTCGGATTTTGTGGCGTTGCATGAGGTGTCGCGTTCGGCGCACCGCCGGGTTCTTGCGGTCTCGCTGGACGCCCAGCGGCTGCCGCGGGGACATTTCATCACGACGGTCGAGGTCGCCTACCGCGACCGGCGCGGCGCCGAGCGGCATGTCGACGTGGAGGTGTCGGGCTATGTGTTGGATTAGGCTCTCAGCGCGGCTTATCGTGCCGGGCATCGTGTTGTGCCTGTCCGCCCTGCGCGCTGACGCGCAGGCGCCGGACACCGGTCTGTTTCAGAGGGTCGATGACTTCCTGAAGTCATTCACGGTTCCCGCCGGCTTCTACGAGTTGCACGTTGTCAAGGTGTCCGCCCCGCACGGACATACCCTGGAGCTTGCCGAGCAGTATCGTAAAGAGCCGTTCTATCTGGCGCTGCGTCGGCTCGGAGAGAAGCATCTGCGTGAGGGCGAGACGGAGGAACAGGACTACCGAATCTGGTACGACGGGCGGCGGTTTGCCGCTCGAAGCGTTACCAACGCGCTGCACGTGAACGATGCGCGGTACGAGAAGAGCCTGAGCTGGAAAGGTCTGAACGATGAGTATTACTGGCTCGCGGGAGCAGGGCCGTTGAGGATTCAGGCGACGGACGCCATACCTGCGGCCCATCAGTGCTACATGGAGAAGAGATACTTTTGGAAACTTCTTTCTGCCGGCTTTCGGCGAACAGGAGAAGCGCCGGATCCCTTGTTTACGAAGCTCAGTTCCGTCGAGCCGCTGCTGGATGACGATGGTCGTACGGTGCAGGTGCACGCAACGTTCGTTCAGCCGGACAACCCCGACAACTGGCAGCGCTGCACCATTGCGTGTGATCCGCCAGGCATCCCCAACCGGATTGTTAGCACAACCTACCGGTGGGAGTCCGATGAGAATGAATCGCGCGCTGAGGCGACAGATTGGCGGGCAATCGGTTCGGGAATCTTGTTGCCCTTCCATTTGCAGTCGCGCAGCCTTACGAAGCCGGCAGTGGGGTCCCTGACGATCGAGTTGATCAGCTATCGGCCCTTGGTGATGGCGGATGCGGACGCTTTTTACCCCCCCCCGCCTGACACGCCGAACGAGTTCACGGGCAAAGCTCTCTTTACGGAGATCGAGGACCTGCGCCAGAAGCCGGCCGTTCGCGTGTCCGTGCGGGACCGGGGCGATGTGGTGGCCGCCGGTGTGGAACTGCCGCCGGGCGGCGGCAAGCGGTCCTGGGCCTTTGCTGGCGCGGCTGGCGTGGTACTGGCCGCCGCCGCAGCCGGCGTGCTGCTCTTGAGTCGACGGTACATCCGCAGGGAAAGACAATGATGAGAACCGGGCGCCCGTGCGGGCGTCCCTCGGTCGTGTGGAAATTGACTGAGGTATAACATGAGAGGGTCTGGCTTTCTTGGCAACACAGCGATCGCGGTTCCCACCGCCGCGCTCGCGATGGGCGCAGCGGTGCTCGCTGTGCTACAGACACTTCCTTCACCCGCGGACCAGCCGGGCTCCGGTACGGGTACGACGGTCACTTGCTATAAGTTGAAGTCAACAACTTGCTGCAAGATAGGCAGCGCTCCAGGCTCTCAGGGGGTTTGTAACGGCGTTGCCTGCCCTACTGAGCAGATCACAGACGGACAAGTCAACCAAGCTGTGGAGGGCGGCAACAAGACGGAGTTCGTTGCTGCCGGGGCCAATAGTATCACGTGTACAAAGACATATTATGTATGCGAGATCCCGCCGGGAGAAAGTGTCCCGGTATGCACGGAGAAGACATTTAACTTCTCATGCCACAATGACCAGCTCGCCGGAGACAACTGCCCCGACGGGACGCCGCAATGACGTCGTGCTTCGTGGGGCGTGGATTGGCCGCGAAGCCCGCCTCGAAATGTTGCTCAAGCTCGGCGAGGTCGCGTGTCTCGGGAAGCACCTGTTCGTAGAAGTCCTTGTAGGACGGGTGGTGTATCTCGTGAAACGCCTCCTGCAACGGGTGCAGCACGATCATCACGCCACCCTTGCGAAGCAGCGGCTTGCCCCGATAGAAATTGAAGAAATAGCCCGCGGCCAGGCACTGCACGAGGATCGGGTTCAGGATCGAATCGACATTGTACGGGCCGATCGACGGCAGCCCGACCAGCATGATGTCGGCCTGACCCTCGACCTTGACGAGTTGCTGCCGATGGATGTGCTCCAGTGTTCGGGCGTGGACCGGGCGGGTCAACCCTGCCTGAACGCTCGTGACGCCGTAGGCCGCGGGCAGCATGTGATAGAACCGCCGGCGCAATCCGAACGGTAGGAGCCGCAGCGAGCGTGAAGACGCGCCGTAGCCGAGCCGGTCAAACAGGCTCCACTCCGGCACGTGCTTGTTGAGAAACGTCAGCGGGAAGGAAAACGTGTCGTTGTTGAGCGTCGTCTCGATCGTGAAGATTCGGACGCGCTGCGCGACGATCTCGCCCATCCGGTCGCACGAGGCGTGGAAGCTGCTCGTGGCCGGGTCCATGTAGCTGCGCGACGTCATCATCGTCCGGACGTTGTGGTGTGCCCGGACGCTGCGATAGGTGGCCAGCCCGACCGGCACGGACTTGTGGCCCCCGTCCATCGTGACCATGTTGATGTTGACGTAGATGATCAGGTCGGATTCGGCCGCCCGGCGGTTGATCTCGACGACCTCGCCGTGGTCGGTTTCGCCGAGGTCGAGGTTGCCTTCGAGGTCTTCGGCGTCGTGGTTGCGGAGGTGGTCCGGCCAGAACCGACCCCAGACCCGCGGGCCGACCATGCGCCGGAGTTCCCTGGGCGTCAGCCGGCGATGCAGACAGATGGCGCAGATCAGTTCGATGTCGGTCACGCCGGCCGCGTCGAGCTTGTCGATCACGGCCTCCATGATGAGTTGCCGCACGTCGGGCCGTTTCATCCGCGGCAGCGGCAGCGAGATGTCGTCGAAGGCGATGGTCACCTTCATGCCGGGCCGGAGCATCTCCGCCAGTGGCTCGCACTCGATGGGCCGGGCGAGGGCGTCGTCGATCGCCGCCCGCACGTCCGGCAGCGGGGGCACGGGCGGGCGAGGATAGATGACGCGTGTATCGACCGGCAGCCGGTGCAGCTCGTAGCCCTCGCCGCGATGAAACAGAAACGGCGCGTCCGACCGGCGGACGTGATGAATGCACCCGTTGTCGATGTCGGTTTGCATAGGGTCCTCCACGCTCCCGTGAGCGCGGGGATTCTACGCCAAATCCGGCCCCGGCGCCCATCGCGAAGACGCCGGCCGGTGTCCGCTCGCTCACGCTCGCGGTTCGGATCGGGCGTGCCTGGTTCGCCGTCAGTGTCACGGCCCCGGCGCCTGTCCGCGGCTGCTTTCCGGTGTGGTTCTCTTGCAAGACGACGGCCTGGGGGCGTACAATGACGCCGCTCGGGCCGGAACCTGAACACCCATCGAAGCAGCGGCCCCGGCCCATCTCGACAACCGGAGATTACAATGAGTGCGTGCCCCAGCGAATCCGATCTGCACCGCTACCACGCCCGTGAGATGGACGCGACGG
>CAYQDV010000010.1:12526-30578 GCA_964416295.1 uncultured Planctomycetaceae bacterium | reverse complement strand
AAGGATATCGACTTCACGGAGTCAAGTTTAACGCCCGGCCGCCCGATCTGCGAGGCCGGATGCCGGGCCGCGAAGGACTGCGTGCCGGCTCGGAATCGAGCGTCGACGATGGAATCAGATGATCTCAATCGGCAGTCTCGCCGACCTTGGCGGGTGCCACGCCCAGCGGCGCAGCCGTGGGCGTGCGGCAAGGCGCGACGCCGATCAGAGCCCGGAGCGCGAGCGACGGGTTGCCGGACCCCGCGCTGGCGCTTGGGGCTCGGATCAGTGGCGGCGTTACGGGCGCCGGGCATGTCCACCGCGGCGCGGAGGGACATGCCACACGCCCGTCGCGTGAGTTTCGGGAGTTATTATAGCGTATCGCCGAGATTCGAGATCATCCCTGCGCGGTGCCCGCGGTCCTGGTGCGCGCCCAGTCATCGGTCTCCAGCATCTGCCGGACCTGCTCGCTGGCGAAGAAGACGCGCATGAATCGGTCGAGCGCCCGGGACTGGTAGATGTGGCCCTTTTCCCAGCGCGACATGCTGTTGCCGCCGAGGCCGAGCTGGGCCTGCATCTGCTGTTGGGTCAGTCCGAGCCGCTCGCGGTTGGCGCGGATTTCGTCCGGCGTCAGGAGGCCGAGCTGGCGATAGGTTTCGAGGGCGATTGTTTCGAGCGTCGAGGCCCCAAGCGTTCTTCGTTGGCACGTCGTGCAGGTTGGGATCGGCAGGTCGTCGATGGTGATCGGAATGCGACGCCCGTCGTGATATTGGAGAAACTCGTAGCGCTGCTTGCGCAGATTGACCGTCGGCGTCTCGCAGTGCGAACAGTACCAGGGAAAGGGTTTATGGCGCATGTTCAATACCAGCCTGTGTGGCACCTCACGACGATGACCAACGGTTCCTTAAGGTGATCCAGCTTCACGTTTGTCTTGACGTAGAGTTCCGTTTCATCCACCTTGATCCGCCAGACATACCGAGGTTCGCCGTCGTACGGACCGCCCTTTTGGATCTCGATCGTCGGCCAAACGCCGTTCACAAAAGCGTCGTCCAGCGCGCCATTGACGGCCTTTGCTTTAAGTTGCGCGTCTCGTACAAGCTCTTTCTCCGCGTCCTCTTCCCAGCGGACATACCCGCGGCAAGTCCTTTCTTCCCGAAGGGCCGTCTCGATCCACTGGAGGATGGTGGGGTCTTCAAGCGGCTCGGCCACGCATCGACTCCCTGATCAACCGAAGTATATCACGTTGTTTGACATATGTCAAGTGGAATCTCAAAGTACCCCACAACTCCTTTCAGGAGGGCAAGTTATGGGACCACACTTTGGCCTCTCTCACCCCCGCGTCGTGACGAACTCGCCGGCCTGGCCGCCGGGGTGCCAGCGGGTCATGATCATGCGCTGCTGCGTGTAGAACTGGATGCCCTCGCGGCCCTGGATGTGGAGGTCGCCGAAGAAGCTGGCGTCGTGGCCGGTGAAGGGGAACATCGCCATCGGGGCGGGGACGCCGACGTTGATGCCGATCATGCCCGCTCCGGCGCGGTACTTGAACTCTCGGGCGGCGCGGCCGCTGCGGGTGTAGAGCACGGCGCCGTTGCCGAAGGGGTTGCGTCGCGTCAATTCGATGGCCTCGTCGAGGCTGCCGACACGGGTGACGCTGAGGACGGGGCCGAACAGTTCGGTCCGGCCGGCGAAGGAGTCGGGGCCGACGTGATCGAGGATGGTCGGGCCGATATAGAACCCCTCGGGCGCGCCGGCGACCTTGATCCCCCGCCCGTCGCGGGCGAGCTTCGCCCCCTCTGACAGTCCCTTGTCGATATTGGCGATCAGGCCGTCGCGGTGTTGGCGGGTGATGACGGCGCCCATGTCGGCGTCGGACGGGATATCGGTGCGGCCGACCTTCATCCGGTCAGCGCTGGCGGTGAGGGCCTGAACCACGGAATCGCCGGCGCTGGCGACCGCGACGGCAAGGCTGCCTGCCATGCAACGCTGCCCGGAACAGCCGAACGCGCTGGTCTTGAGGGCGCCCACGGTCTTGTCGATATCCGCATCCGGCATGATGACGATGTGGTTCTTGGCCCCGCCATTGGCCTGGACGCGCTTGCCGTGACCGGTACCCGTTTCGTAGATGGCCCTGGCGATCGGCGTGCTGCCGACAAAGCTGACGGCGCGGACGCGCTCATCGGTGAGCAGCGTATCGACGCATTCCTTGTCGCCGTGGACGATGTTGAAGACGCCCGGCGGCAGGCCCGCTTCCTGCAACAGCTCGGCCAGACGCAGGACGCTGAAGGGGACCTTCTCACTGGGTTTGAGGATGAACGTGTTGCCGCAGGTCATGGCGATCGGGAACATCCACAACGGGACCATGAACGGGAAGTTGTAGGGCGTGATGCCGACGCAGACGCCGAGCGGTTCGTTGTAGGTCTCGCAGTCGACGTCCTGGGCGAGGTTGTGGACGGTGTCGCCCATGGTCAGCGTGGGGATGCCGCAGGCGAACTCGACCATCTCGATGCCGCGCCGGACCGAGCCGACCGATTCGGCGTGGGTCTTGCCGTGTTCCCGCGAGAGGGTTTGGGCGAGGTCGTCGGCGTGGCGCTCGAGGAGCGAGACGAGCCGGAACATGACGCGTGCCCGCTCGACCACGGGCGTGTCGCGCCAGGCGGGGAAGGCGTCGTGGGCGGCCTCGATGATGCGGCGAGTTTCGTCCGGACCGCAGAGGGGCGTCCGGGCGATCACCTCACCGGTGGAGGGGTTGTGGACGTCGGTGAATCGCGTCGCGTCGGAGGCGACCCATTCGCCGTTGACGAACAGCTTGACGGTCTCGGGGGCGGTCCTGGTCATGGCTGATGCTCCTGATCGGTGTGTGTTCCGGCTGAGCGACGCGGTGGCTTCGTGGCCCGCGTTCCGTTTAATATCCACTGGGCCTATGGTAATTGCTCGCCTTGATGCGGTCTACACGACGTGATGTGGGGTGGCGGTTCTTGTCAGGCACGCCGGTGCCGCTAGAATGGCGCCACTCATTGGCGAATCTAGGAGAGGTGTTATGTCGCGCATCGTTCGAGGGGCACTGATTCAGGCCACGCTGTCCGAACCGGGTGATGCCCCGATTGAGACAATCAAGAAATCGATGATCGAGAAGCACGTGGGGCTGATCGGGCGGGCGGCCGAGCAGGGCGCGCAGGTGATCTGCCTTCAGGAACTTTTCTATGGTCCTTATTTCTGCTGCGATCAGGACACCAAGTGGTACGACATGACGGAGTCGATCCCCGACGGCCCGACGACGTGCCTCATGTGCGATCTGGCGAAGCGGCACGGCGTGGTGCTGGTCGTGCCGATGTATGAGGAGGACCTGCCGGGCGTCTATTACAACGCGGCCGCGGTGATCGACGCGGACGGGACGTACCTCGGCAAGTATCGCAAGATGCACATCCCCCACGTCGCCCCCGGCTTCTGGGAGAAGTTCTTCTTCCGCCCCGGCAATCTGGGCTATCCGGTCTTTGACACGGCCATCGGGAAGATCGGCGTCTATATCTGTTACGACCGGCATTTTCCGGAAGGGGCGCGCTGCCTCGGCCTGGGCGGGGCGGAGATCGTCTTCAACCCGTCGGCCACGGTGGCGGGGTTGAGCGAGTATCTGTGGAAGATCGAGCAGCCCGCCCACGCTGTCGCCAACCAGTATTTCGTCGGGGCGATCAATCGGCCCGGGACGGAGGCTCCGTGGCGGATCGGCGAGTTCTATGGCACGAGCTATTTCTGTGACCCTCGGGGGCGGTTCCTGGCGGAAGGCAAGCGGATCGAGGACGACATCGTCGTCGCCGACCTCGACCTCGACATGATCCGCGAGGTCCGCAACACATGGCAGTTCTTCCGCGACCGCCGGCCGGAAACGTATGGTCAGGCGGTCCAACTGTAGCTCGGACATGAACCGCGCGTACTGCCGTGTTTTCGTCACCCTGCTGCGTCGATAAGGGTTTCGGGCCGTTCCAGCCGCGTTGGGAGCATTCGGACAGGCGATCGAAACGTATCGTATACTATGGGTGTCGTGACGCCCGTTTCTGAAACTTCGACTGAACGAATCATTCTTTGCCTCGTGGCGGACGCGGAGAGCATCGACCGTCTTGCGGGCCCGGTGCATCGCTTGCAGGCGGGGTTGATCGATCAGGCCTTCGATTGGGTGCTGGTCGTGCCGGAGTCGGTCCGGAGCGATGTGGTCGCGGCCGACGTGGCGTTGGTTAAATATCGGCCGGGTTCGGGATTGTTCGCCCGTTGGGAGCAGCGCCGGTTGATCGGGGCGATCCAGCGTCAGGTGGCGGCGTTCCGGCACGACGGTCCGGTGATCATACACGCCCTCAGCAGTCCGGCCCTTCATGTTGCTGCCCCGATTGCTGCGGCAGTCGAGGGCACGCTGGTGGCGACGCTTTCGTCGGAGGCGGCGTTTGAGGATCCGCTCCTGCCGGGTTTGGCTCGGCGTTGTGCGGGAATCATGGTGCCCTGCCGCGCGATCGGCGAGCGGGTGGAGCACACGTCGTTTGCCGGTCGGCTGGTGGAGAGCGTTTGTCTTGGCGTGGAGTCCGGGAGCGTCCCCGCGGTCTTTCGCTCTTCGGACCGCGCTCCTTCACTGATTCATGTTGGGCCGCTGAGGCCGAACGCTGGCTGCGACACGATGCTTCGCGCGGCGAAACACGTGATGGAGCAACACCCTGATCTGCTCGTGTTCCTCGTCGGCAAGGGGCCGGCCGAGGCGTCGCTTCGACACCTTGCCCGCATCCTGAACATCCACTTGAGCGTGACGTTCACCGGTCGTCTGAGGAACTGGCGGTCGGCGCTGGCGGGCGCGGATATTTTCTGTCTGCCGCGTGTCGTACCGGCGGTGCGTGAGGAGCCGCTTCAGGCACTGGCGGACGGGCTGGCAGTCGTGGCGGCCGAGGGCTGTCCGTACGACGCGCTCCGTGACGGGCAGACGGCGCTTCTCTTCCCCGAAGGCTCGGTGACGGAACTGGCCGATCGCATACGCCGCTTTCTCGATGACCGGCAGTTCGCGCGCGGCACCGCGGCGACGGCACAATCGTACATGCGGGAACATCACACCGTGGACGGGATGGTGGCGGGGTTCGCGCGGTTCTACCGACGGGCGGCGGGACGCACCGAAATCCTGGCTCACCCGGGCGTGCGGTAGGTCGGCTGCCGGTGGGCCTCAGGGACCGGTCTTTGAGGGGGTGGTCTGCTGAGGACGTCCGGCGGAGCGGTAGTTGGCATCCATCCGGGCGAGCACTTGACTGGTGATGTCGACGTCGTCGGTGCGGTAGATGACGGTTCGTCGCTGGATGGCCATGCGGAGCGCCTGAACACTCTGCTCGGGCAACTCCGAGGCGTCGAAGGTCGTCTGTTGGACGACGACGGCATAACCTTGGGCCATGGCGACCTGTTCGGCCGCCTGCATGGTCTTTTCGTAGACGATCCGCGTCCACTCAAACCGCTGCTGCTCGAGGTCGGCTTCCGTGACGTCCGCCCACGCCCGGAACTCGACGTTCATGCGGATCATTTCCTTTCGAAGGTTCTCATACTCCTTCGTTCCGGGCTTGAACGCTCCCAACCTGGACTGGGCGTCGGCCAGTGCCGTTTGCCGCTGCTTCGCCTCGGTGGAATACTCGTTGGTCTGGCGGCGCATCCGCTCGTTCAAGTCGCGTATCTGGAGGCTCTCATTGAACACGCGGACGATGTCGAGAACGGCGGTCCGATTTCCGCCGCCGGTGGACGCGGCCGGGGCCGCCTGGCCGGCGCTCCGGGCCACGGGGATGACGGCGGCCAACGCGATACAGAGGACGAATACGACCAGTGCCTTGCGATTCATGAGCGTGTTCCTTATGGGATGCAGTTTCCAACCCTGTGTCATACCGACGACAGGGGCGTATTGTGTTCGAGGTTTCGCAGAATGCAAGGTTGGCCCGGTTGTGACATGATGCGGGGGATCGATAGAATGGGCGCACGTCGGCGAGGGGTCGACCGGTCCGGTTCTTACAGCAGGAATGTGACATGACTCCCGATCTTTCCATCGAGTTTTGCGGCGTCCAGGCCCCCAACCCGTTCTGGCTGGCGTCGGCCCCGCCGACGAACAGCGCGTACCAGGTTCGGCGGGCCTTCGAGGCCGGCTGGGGAGGGGCGGTCTGGAAGACGCTGAACCATGAGCCGATCGTGAACGTCTCCAGCCGCTATGGGGCGGTGGACTATGACGGCCGGAAGGTGATGGGTCTGAACAACATCGAGTTGATCACGGACCGCACGCTGGACGTCAATCTTGCCGAGATTCGCCAGATCAAACGGGAGTTTCCGCATCACGCGCTGTTCGTTTCGTTGATGGTGGAGTCCACGCGGGAGACGTGGCACGACATCGTGAAGCGGACGGAGGACACGGGCTGCGACGGACTGGAGTTGAACTTCGGCTGCCCGCACGGCATGTCGGAGCGCGGCATGGGTTCGGCGGTGGGCCAGGTTCCGGAATACACCGAGATGATCACGAGCTGGGTCAAGGAGGTCGCGAGCGTGCCGGTGATGGTCAAGCTCACGCCGAATATCACGGACGTTCGCACGATCGCCCGGGCGGCCGCGAAGGGCGGAGCCGATGCGGTGAGCCTGATCAACACGATCAACAGCATCGTGGGGGTCGACCTCGACACGTTCGCTCCGGTGCCGCACGTGGCCGGCCGGGGTTCGCACGGGGGCTATTGCGGTCCGGCGGTGAAGCCCATCGCGCTGAACATGGTGTCCTCGATCGCGCGCGATCGCGAGGCGGACATTCCGATCAGCGGGATCGGCGGCATCCAGACATGGCAGGACGCGGTGGAGTTCATGCTGCTTGGCGCGGGTTGCGTGCAGGTCTGCACGGCGGTGATGCATTACGGGTTCCGCATCGTGGAGCACATGATCAGCGGCATGAAGAACTGGATGCGAGAGAAGGGATTTGCGACGCCCGCCGACTTTCAGAGGCGGTCGGTGGACCGCATCGTTGACTGGAGCGATCTTGATTTGGGCTACAAGGTGGTGGCCGAAATCGACCAAGCGCGGTGCATTCACTGCGGGCTGTGTCACATTGCCTGTGAAGACGGGTGTCACCAGTCGATCCTGTGGGAGAAGGTGCCCGAGGCGGAGTTTGTTCAGCGATATGGCGCTGCACCGGACGCCTCGGATCTCGAGCCGCGCGGGCGCGGCGACGGCGTTGCGCTGATCAACCCGGACATGCGCCTGCGGAAGAGCGGCGACCTATTCGTCCTTCCCGGTAGCGGCGACGGGTATGTCGGCGTCTTCACGATCAACCAGGACACGTGTGTGGGTTGCAACATGTGCTCGCTGGTGTGTCCCGTCGACGACTGCATCAGCATGAAACGGGTGGAGAGCGTATTGCCGTCGATCACATGGCGGGAGTATCAGGAGAAGCTCGGGGCAGGCACAATGGCGAAGATCGAGCCGCCGGCGCACGTGTAGGGCGTGAGGAAAAGTCAAAAAGTCAAAAAGTCAAAAAGTCAAAACGCCGAAACGTCAAGACATCACAGCATTCAGGCTTTATGATTGTCAGGCGTAGCGCCCAAGCGTGGGGAGCGAGCGCGGACTCGCCGTCGCCGGCACGTCGCGTTGGGATCGGGCGGGTTGGTCACGTCGTTGCAGCCGGTCAGAGAGCGGCCGCGACGGCGAGGACCTGGACCACGGTGTTGAGCAGTCTGAACGCGCTGCCGATGCCGACCCCGATGAGGATGTTGACGAAGGTGTCCGGGCGCGTGGCGACATCGAGGATCGCACCGAAGCGATTGAACATGATCATGGGTATTCTCCGACGGCGATGAGGGACGGGAGTCTAAACGACATCCGCGCGACCTGCAAGTTTTTTTTTGAGGACCGAGTGGTTTTCCGACCGGGTGGAGAAGGTGCGGGCGATCAGGGAACGCAACAGATCGCCGCCGCGTCACGGTGATCCAATGCTACGGGCGACTATTACCGGACATTGTCCTGGTGGCGGCGGAAGCTATGGGGCTTCCGTGCGCGCCATGGAGGGTTTGGGGGCAGCTTCGAGGACCTGGTGGAAGAAGTCGTCCAGGGATCCGATGTGTGCGTGGTCGAGCCGTTTCTGGAGGAACTCGGTGCGGAGCCGGGCGAATCGGCGCTCGCGGAGGCGCTCGGCGATTTGCGGCTGGGCATCCTGGAAGGAGGTGGACGCGCCGCCTTGGATGCGACCGACCTTGACGATGAAGAACGCCCGGGCCGCCTCAAACGGCTCGCTGAACGCACCGGCGTCCAGTTGGCACAGACGCTTCCACGCCGGATCGTAACGTTTCACAAGCGGGGAGGTCCGCGCCGATATGAAGCCGTAGGCTCCGCCGTTGTTTCGCATGCGCCCACGGGAGTACTTGCGGGCGACTTCTTCGAAAGGAGTCCTTTGGGCAAGCTCGGCGTGGGCGGCGGTGATGGCGATCCGGGCCTGGCCGCGGGCGGCGTCGATGGCCTCCGGCGTCGCGACGTCCTGCGGATCGAGGAAGGCGGCGAACGGGATGTCGATCAGGAACATCTCGCGCCGAGGCTCGGTGTCGAAGTCGGCGTGGTGGGACTCGTAATCGCGGCGGAGTTCGCGTTTCGACGGCTCGGCGATCATGGGAAGGAGTTTGTCGCGGAGGTATTGCTGGACCACGCCCTTGCGGCGGAGCATTTCACGGACGTCGGCGCGGGTCTTCCCGTGGGCGGTGAGGAACTTTTCGTAGCGCGTCTCGCGTCCGCCGAATTCGCGGTTGATCCGCTCTTTTTCCATTTTGTCTACGAACTTTTCGAGTTGCGGCTCGATGGCTTCATTGATGAGGGCGCGGGCCTCGTGCCAGATCAGTCGCTCGGTGACCGCATCGACCAGTGTCCGGCGGACGAGTTCGTTGCGTCGCTGGAAGTAGGCAGATGGAAGTGACTGTCGGGCGTCGCGCTGGAGGGTCGTGCGGATCGGGTCGAGGACGTCATCGACCGTGATGATGTCGCCGTTGATGGGCAGGATGTTGGCGCGGACTGCGTGGGGCGAGGGTTCGGCGGGAGGCGGCTGCGCGTCCCTCGATATGAAGACCGTCGGACCGGTTATTTCGGAGGGGCGTTCCCGGCCGTCGGCCGTCGCGGCCGTGGCCCGGTCGGACGCGGGAGCGGCTGCCGAGACTTTGTCCAGGCGGTCGACCGTGCTCGCGGACGCGGGCGGTTCTGACGTGTCGGTTGTCTTGTCGGGGTGGAACCTCGCCTGCCACCAGTGGGCCATGGAGACGCGATTGCCGCTGCTGTCGTGGCACGCGACCATGAAGACGGCGCAGAGGAGACACATCCGGTACCGAGGTCGGGCAGACATGGCCGCCGATTGTAGCGTGCAGGCTGTCGGGCGGCGAATGCCCGGTCGAAGGCGGGCGGTCTGACGGACGGCAGGCAGTTGACAATGGATTGGGGCGTATGGAAGCTATGGTCGCCGCCGGTCGGGGCGTTTCGCGCGGTGTCGGCGGCGGGATTCGGCGAGCCGCGACGGTGCGCGTCGGGCGGTCACCTGAAAGGACGTGCATGTCACACGAAGCGGAGGCATCGCCACGGATCGCGGTCCTGGTGCCGTGTTACAACGAGGCGGCGACGGTTGCGAAGGTGATCGCGGACTTCCGGCGCGAGCTGCCGGACGCGGTCATCTACGTGTTTGACAACAACAGCACCGACGACACGGCGGATCTGGCGCGGTCGGCGGGGGCGACGGTGATCCGCGAGAAGAAACAGGGCAAAGGCCACGTCGTCGCGGCGATGCTGGAGCAGGTCGATGCGGACCTGTACGTGATGGTCGACGGGGACGACACCTATCCGGCGGAGCGGGTCCGCGATCTACTGGCGCCGCTTCGGGCCGAGGAGGCGGACATGGTCGTCGGGCTTCGGCAGGCGACCGACGCGGAGGCAGCCTATCGGCGGTTTCACGTCTTCGGGAACTGGCTCGTGCGGTCGTTGATTAATGCCATCTTTGGCTCGACGCTGACCGATATCATGAGCGGGTATCGGGGGTTCACGCGGCACGTCGCGAGGAACATGCCCGTGATCGCGTATGGGTTTGACATTGAGACGGAAATGACGTTGCAATGTCTATATCGGCGATGGGTGATACGAGAGGTGCCCGTGGCCTATCGGGAACGACCGGCGGGAAGCGTCTCAAAGTTGAACACGTTTCAGGACGGGTTGCGCGTGGTGTTTCGGATCCTGAACGTGTTTCGCTCGTACAAGCCGCTGACGTTTTTCGGCGGCATCGGGATCGTCTTGTTCGCGATCGCCGGGGCGCTGGCGTTGACGGTGATGTCGACGCCGCCGTACGAGGGATCGGTGTATCGCACGTCGCTGATCGTCCTGGGGACGACGTCGGCGGCGATGGGCCTCGTTTCGGCGAGCATCGGCGTGATCGTGCAACTGATCAACTTTCGCTTTCTGGAGCTTGATTCGCTCCTGCGACGCCGCCGATAGGCTGTGGCGGCTGAGCCACGCAGGCTGGGAGCCTGCGCCACAAGGGCAACCGCGGCCGACGCACAGGATGTGCTTGAAAGGAGTCACGAAGTCATGTCTACAAAAGTCTCAACTACGCTGTCGGACCGGATGCGCCGAGCGTCTGCCGCGGCATCGGAGCGTTACGGCATGGCGCCGGTTGGAGAGTCGCGGCTGGAGGACGCACTCGCGAACGCGATCGATCCTCAAAAGATGATCGACAACTGCGCCGAGGCATGGCGCGTGTCGGCGGAGCAAGCCCGCTCGGTGTTGGCGGAGCACGGATTCGGCGGCGTGTTGGCGCGGATGCGGCCGGACGCGAGCGAGGCGGGCCGGGAGGGTGAAGTGCAGGGCGAGCCGTTTGCTCCGTCGAAAGTGCTCTCGCCGGGGGACGGGGGCGTCCGGATTCGGGCGTTGAACCCTACCTTTGGTGACTCGGCCATGGCCTCGGCAGCGATTCTTGAATCGGTGCGGTCGAGCCTGAGCGCGTTTCTGCCGACGGCGAAGCGGGACACCCTGGGCCTGTTGTATCGCGATGAGCCGGCGGCCTTCGCCGAGCGATTTCTGTCGCGGGACGCGCCCAGGATCGACGCGTATGTGCATGCGCACTACGGGAATGCGGGACCGCGATATCTGGTCAACAGCGGGATCGGGGCGAACGAACAATTCAACTATTTCGTTAGCGCTCTGGCCAACGCGCGGCCGGATCGCCGTTGTACCTGGTTGCTGGCCAACTCGCCGAAGGCAGTTTCCGAACTGCCGCAGGACGCCCGGATCGACAATACGCTGTTCATGGAGTTCTCGCGGAGCGGGATTACGGAGGAGACGATCAAGCTGCACGAGTTCACCCCGCGCGCGGCTCGACGGGTGGTGTTCGCCAACGCCGGTCCGCTTCGCGAGTTGGCGGAGCGCGACGGCAATTTGGTGTTGGAGTTGCCGAGCGACGTGTCTGGCCGGTACGGGCGGAACAAGACGCCGATCCTGATGGCACCGATGCACGTTGTGGGGTTGGACGTTCGAGCATACTGGGAGACGATCGCCGCGGTGTGCGATGCGATGGATCTTTCCGATCCTGCGTCGGAACCGGTGGCGCTGGCGAAGTACCTGAGGGTGCAGCAGCTTCGACACGGTGTGAACCACATCTACCTCGGGACGAACCATCCGCTCCTGCGTCATTCGGCGGACGAGTTGTGCCAGTTCTGGAATGAGGGCGTCAATCGAGACGGCAACGACATCACGATGTCGCGCTATCTTGGGCTGCCGCGCGATTCTCACATGAACCTCGAGGCCATCCTGGGGACGCACGAACACAAAATCGCCATTTTCCTGCTATCCATGAACGAGCCGGCCGGTCACCCGTTGTTGAGCGGCTCGATCGATTCGCTACGGAGCGCGCACGCGGGCCTGACGGCGGGGCAGACGGACGTCGTTCTCGCGCTGGCCAACGCCAAGCGGTGCAGCGAGAAGATGCCCACGATCGTGATCACGGTGGACCGTGTGGATCTGGCGTCGTCAGCGGTCCTGGGACAGCTCTGGGCGGACACTACGCTGGTCTATTCTCGTCTGATCGGCGTCGATCCGGGATCGAATCCCGAGGTGAAGGCGGTTCGCACGCGGGCCGCGGAGTGGCTCGCCGACAAGGACCAGGCGTTTGCTCTGCTGGGCGATGCCGTGTGAGGGTGAGTGCGCGCCGTCCGTGTCTGGCGCCTGGTCCGCACGGCATCGATCGACTGCCGATGTGCGGCATTTGCCGGTGCAGCGGCGTGGTCCCCGCGGGCGCGCCGAACGGCGGTCAGATGGCCGGGCGAGCCGTATCGTCGTCACTGTCCACGTCGGTATCTTCGAACGACTCGCTGGGCGCGTCCCAGTCGGGTGCTTCGCCGTCGAGTTCCGCGTCGGACATGGGGGACTGGCCGCGAACGTGGCGCGTCGCCGCGATGATCGGACCGCTGAGTGCGTAGGCCACCGCCGCAAGCGCGATGGTGAGCTGGAACTGGATGACGAGCCCGATGAGGCCGGCGATCAGAATGGCGACGACTTGCCGGAAGGGCCGCCGGCCTCGCAACAGGCTGTTGACGAGGTGAATGTAGGGCAGCCGGCTGACCATGAGGAGGCCCAGCACCATGGCCATGGGTGGGAGGGCCCGAGCGACCATGTGGCAGACCGAACTCGGGGCGACGGCTTTGAGCAGGTCTTCGTGGAGTATCACGAGCGTGATGATTGCCGCTGCGGCTCCGGGTGTGGGCAGACCGTGGAAGCCGAGATGGGCGGACTCATCTTCAATGTTTTCGACGTTGAATTTTGCCAGTCGGAGGGCGGCGCAACAGACGAATGTGGCGGCCATGACCCACTCGGCGCGCCAGTAGACGCGTCCCCACATCGTCAAGTCGGCGATGCTTCCTGGCTGGACGATGCAGAGTACAAGCACCGCCGGTGCCACGCCGAAGCTGACGACATCGGCCAACGAGTCGAGCTGGCCGCCGAATTCACTGGTTTTTCGGGCGAACCGTGCGAGCCGACCGTCCAGGGCATCGAAGACCATGGCGCCCATCAGGAGGTAGGCGGCGATGGCAAGGTAGGTCGGGAAGAGGTTTTCCAATCGCGAGCTGTTGAGCGTGTTCATGGAAAGATCGGCGCCGGCCGCCTGCACGCTGAGCAGGCACAGGTAGACCGCACCGAGACCGCACACGAGGTTGCCGAGCGTCGCAAGGGAGGGCAATACGGCGATGGTCTTGAGTACGCGTTCGCGCCGGCGTCTCTGCCGGGTCTGTCCGGTTGTGCGACCGACGATTCTCACGGGTACGGCTCCATTCGATTCAATTCGCTGCGGTGGTCGAGATATCGTGATCGGTCGCCGCCGTGTTTATGTTATCGTCCGCCTGATGGCTTCGGTTCATCTCGACGCGGACGAGGACGGATGAACCGCCTCGGACACGATCGCCTACCCGCACCACGGCGCGGACTTCAGGCCGATCGGGAAGGATCAGTTCGGTGCGCGAACCAAACTTGATCAGGCCGAAGCGTCCGCCGCGCGTCACTCGGTCACCGGCGGCGACCCGGCAGACGATTCGGCGGGCAAGAAGCCCCGCAATCTGGCGGACGATGATGGGACCCGGCACGCCCGCGTTCGGCTCGATCCGGATCGTCATGGCCTCGTTGCGGATGCCGCTTTCGGGATGGCGGGCATCGAGGAACTCGCCGGGGCGGTAGTCGGTTCGGATCACGCGGCCCGCGCAGGGGGACCGGTTGATATGGACGTTGAAGAGCGACAGGAAGATTCCGATGCGGAGGGCCGGTCCTTTGAAACCTTCGCAGTCGGGCAGGCGGGTGACCTCGGTAACGGTGCCGTCCGCCGGGGAGACGAGACGGTCCGGGTCGGCGGGGATCGTCCGGTGCGGATCGCGGAAGAAGGCGAGGGTAAAGAGCCACAGGGCCAACAGCGGGCCTGCCGCCAGCCACCACAACGGCGAGCCTGTGATGGCCGCCTCCGCAGCCAAGCTGCCGCCCAGCCCGAGCGTGAGGCTTGAGAGGAGGAGTTCACGAAGTCCGTCTCGCGCGAGTATCATGGTCTGTTCCGGAGGCGCTCTTCCGCCACGAGAACGCCGGGCGGGCCGGTCCCTCACGATCGGCATGACGGTCGATGCCCGGCGCGCCGCTTCGACAAGCATGATACGGAACGCGATGCGGACCGCCACACGCGAGATCCTTGCCGCGAGTACTTGCGACCTACGGAAACGGGAGCCGGTCGCTGGCGACCGGCTCCCGTCAGGAGGACTTACGGCTGAGGGCCGTCGGCTGTCTATTGCAGCGGCGGTTATCCGCCGTCTTCGGTGCGCCAATTGGGTTGCCAAATGCTAAACTCGGAGTGGATGGCCACGCGCGTGTCGAAGTAGCGATATTCGGCATGTCCGTCGGCGAAGCCGAGGTCCCACTTGGAAAACTCGCGATGCCACCCATAGCGCTGGGGCTCGGCGAGGGACTGCTGCAAGGTAGGCCCAGCGCGGTAACAGGCGCTGTAGCACCCCTGCTCGAGCCACATGACGAACCGGGAAGCGTCGCCGCCGGCCATGTGTTTGGCGATCCTCTCGGAGTAGCTGCGGAGCCCAAAGAGGCTGAAATTGCCTCCGGAGTTCCATGTGTAGCCCTGCATGAATCGGGTGTTAAGGGTGAAGCTGCTGCCGTTGGCCTGCCACGAGGTTCGGGCTTCATCCTCCACGACGCTGCCGGGCTGGCCGATGATCGAGGTCGTGTAGGATCGATCACCGGGGTCCTTGTAGACGTCGAGCTGAATCCTGTCGCCCTCGGCTTCCGGGGAGACATACTTGTTGAGCGCACGAACCTGGGCCGGGTAGAGGGTGCTGTCGACGTTGAAGCTGGCGTTTTCCGGAGCGGGATCCGGGGCCGCAAAACCCCCGAAGACCCACGGGGTATACAACGAGATGTTGAAGATGCCTCCGGGATTACCTGCCGTGCCACCGTGGGCGGGAAACTTGTACCAAGGGATGACCGGTGTGCTGCCGTTGTCCTCATCACCTAGATACATCGTGCTGCTTTGGCCGAGCGTCTTCAACAGGCCCTGGCATTTCGCGACCTTGCCCATTTCACGGGCCCTGCCCAAAGCCGGAAGCAGGATCGAAATCAGCAAGGCGATTATTGATATCACCACGAGCAATTCGATCAGCGTAAAGCCCGGCCGGCCTGCGCGACAGTCCTTCTCCATCGTAAAGTCTCCCTGAACCGCGCGACCGCTGTTTATCCCGAAACAGCCGCGCATTCTCCACACCAAAAGGCCGCCGGTCTCGCCCAAACCGGCTTGGCCTGTTACGAGCCGCGTCACACAGACGGCGGCGGTTTCTTCTTCTTCTTCACCGGCTCTTCGTAATAAAGCTCTTCTTCATCAGGTTTATCTTTCGGCTCCGCAGAGGGCTCTTCTGTCGGCCGCTTCGGCTTCAGCACCGGGACCTCCGGATGACACTTCGGGCAGACTCCGGAACTGCCGGGTACATCTGATGAAAAATACTTGGTTGCGCATGTCGGACATGTCGCAACTCGGTAGGCGTCTTTCTCATTGCAGGCGGGGCAAAACAGCGGCGACGCGCCACCGGCCTTTGCCTGAGCTTCGGACACCTCGGAGATCGTGAGGCTGAAGGCATGGCGACACTCGTCACACATCCATTCCGTGGCGCTCTCCGGTGCATTCGGCAGTGTGCTGGCACCGGGGCGCGAAAGCCAGTACGCGACGCCCGCACCCGCCAAGGCGACAACAATGACGCCAATCTTGATCTGTTGCACGTTCTATTCTCCCGATGCCGCGCGGAGCACGACCTCACCCGAGCCGCTATTGTAACCGGTGGGCTCCACGGTTGTCCAGCCGATTCCGCCAAGAGTGCCACCTATATAATAATACCCGCCAAAACTGGCAACGCTCGGCAAAACCGGGAAGATCACATCAGAGGGGCGGGGCCGCGCGGAGGATACATCGCGTGCGGCTCATCACGGCTGGCCGAGAAGCCCCGGAAGCAAGGCCCGCAGTCTGCGGAGGGCTTGGCCGCGGTGGCTGATCCGGTTTTTTTCGTCGGGCGGGATCGCTGCAGTCGTCGTATCTATCGATGGGACAAGGAAATACGGATCGTAGCCGAACCCGCCGGCCCCCATGGGGGTGTCGATGATGCGACCTTCGATCGTGCCTTGGACCTCGGCCAGAATGTGGTCACCGGCGACGAGAGCCACCGCACACCGGAACCGGGCGGTCCGGGCTTCCGGCGGCACGCCGGCAAGGGCGGCAAGCAGTTTTTTGTTGTTGGCCCGGTCACGGGCCGGGCGGGGCGTCGCCGGCGGCAGTTGAGCGTATCTGGCCGAGTGGATTCCGGGGGCTCCACCCAAGGCGTCGACCTCCAGCCCTGAATCGTCCGCCAGAGTCCAGAATCCGGTCTCTCGGGCGTAGTATCGGGCTTTGCAGGCCGCGTTTTCGGCAAAGGTGGTCCCGTCTTCAACCGGCGCGGGCACAGACTGCTGCAAGCCTGTGAGCGACAGCCAGCGGACCGGTGGCATGGCGGGTGCGTCGGCCGGGTCGGTCAGGATGGCGATGATCTCGCGGGATTTTCCGGGATTGGCGGTTGCGATGAGGATTGCGTGCATTGCGGCCCGTTCTTGTACATGGCGTGGGTCGCGGCTGCAAGGGGGAAACGTCAAAACGTCAAAACGTCAAAATGGGGGCGGCAGGGGAGTTCGAAAGCCGAAAGCTGAAGGCTGAAGGCTCAGAGGGGCGCAGCACGGTCACGCTCGCGTGGCCGTGCGTCGCGGCGGAGCACAGCATCGCACCAAGGTCAACGAGTGGAAGAGGTGCTACTCCGGCGACTCGGGCGTGCCGGTTTGTGGTATGCGGACCAGGAATGACTGGTTGGGCATGGCGTTTTCCCGGGTGCCGGGGCGGCGTTTGGATATCTTGCGGCCGTTTTCGAGATTCCAGCGGAACTCGGCCTCGGATTGGAGCCGGAGGACCGCCTGGCTGTAGGTGTGGTGACCGGGCGACACTTCCTCGAGCGCGTCACGGCCGAACGTGCCGACGCAGATATCGCTTCTGGGTTTGTCCGGGTCGTGGTAGTAGTAGGCCTCGTAGCCGCGATCTCGGAGGTCGCGGACCCACTCGACGGCGGCCTGCTTGTAGTTGTGGAGCGTGGGGGTGTTGAAGGTCACGCCGACGTGGAGGGTGTAGGCGCCTTTGGCGTTTCGGAGGTCCCACTCGGGCGGGCCGGTGTCCTCGATGGGCATCGGAATGGGGAGGGCGTGGAAGAAAGGCGGGGTATTGCCGACGGAGAGGCCGCGGATGAATTTCACGTCTTCCTTGAGCGCTGCGCTGAAGGCGGGAGCGGTTCCGCCTTCGGGCTGCTGGAGCTTGTAGGTTCCGTAGTAGACCACACTACGCTCAGGCTCGTGGACGATGCGTACGGCGTCGGGCCGAAGCTTTCGGACGTTCTTGAGCGCGGCGCCCAAGCGATCGGCCGTCTGTTGACGTCCCCGTCCTTCGAAGAACACGCATTCGATGGTCCACGTCTCGGTGTTGCGCTTGGAATGGAAGAGGTTCCAGTCACGCTTTCCGGTGGCGTCAGGCCTGCCCCAGTCGCGGTTCCAGCGGCCCGGCTCGCAGCCGGACGCACCCCACGTCAACAGACACAGCGTCAGGGGGAGTAGTAGCCGAAGGGACATGTCAAAGGTTCCGTCAACAGCGTTTCCGCAGCGCCTTTGTCTGTAGCTCGTGCAGCCGGCGAATGCCGCGCGAGGCGACCGATATCATCCGGTTCATCTGCTCGCCTGTAAACGTCGCGCCCTCGGCGGCGCCCTGCACCTCGACGAAACGGCCCTTGCCGGTCTGCACGACGGTGAAATCGACCTCGGCTTCCTTGTCTTCAAGATAGCACAGGTCCAGCAACACGCGTGCCTTGACGATCCCGACGCTGACGGCCGCGACGGTGTCGATCAGCGGCGACGTGCGAAGCCGGCGGTCGCGTCGGAGCTGCCGGATGGCGTCGGCGAGGGCGACATAGGCGCGGGTGATGCTCGCCGTGCGCGT
>CAYQDV010000010.1:0-12426 GCA_964416295.1 uncultured Planctomycetaceae bacterium | reverse complement strand
ACGGCCTCCTCGATCGTCGCGGTGCACAGGACGTGGGTGTCGCCCGATCGGATCAGGACGGACCCCGGGGCCGCAGAGGTGAAGCGGCGGTGGATCGTCACCGGTCGTAGTTCCGTCGGTCGTCGCCCGTCTGGTCGCGCCATCGATCGATCTCCGTGTCTCTCGTTCCCCAATCCGGCGGGGATGATACCGCGCGGGGCGGCGTCGGTCAGTCGGAATCCGATGGGTGATCGTTTCGGCGGGGTGCGTCGATCATGGCGGCGTTTGGCATTCCGATTGAGATCGGCGTTGGCCCGAGCGGCTCGGCGCGGTATTCTGGGGTAGGGATGTCTGCACGCGGAGGGATCGTACATGCGGGCCGGGAAGAGCGGCTGGGTGTTGACGATGGTCTTCGGCGCGGCGGTGGTCGGGCTGGGCGTCTGGTTCATCGACATCGGTTCCGGCCGCTGGAACGTCATCACGATTGCCGGGGTGTGCCTGTGTCTGCAGGGCGGACTGCTCTTTGCGTACGCCGTTAGCAAGGCGGTGCTTTCCAGGGATCCGCGCTGATCGTCGGCATGCTTGAGGGCGCTTTCGGCGCGAGAGCGGCTTACAGGAGTCGATTCACGTCGGCTCGCGTCGCACGCGGTAGCCGCCCGACGGGCTCTTGACGACCGGTGTACCGCACTCCGGGCATGCCTTGCTCACAAGTCCGCGCAGCGAGTAGCGACAGACGGGGCACAGTTGCGCGAGGCGCCGCGCACGAGGAACGATCTCACGACGCGCCAACAGCGCGGGCGTGAGGCCAAAATAAGCGCAGAACACCGGAATAAGCCAGACGTCGCTGAGGTCAATCATAAACGACTGAGGCGCGGCCGCCTCAATGACCGACAGCACCAGGAGCAGAGCCGTTCCATACGGGCAGGCGCGCCACCAGTACCGTGCGAAGCGATACCACCGAGGCCTCGGACGACGATTGATCCAACGATAGCCAAGCCAGCCGAGCAGTCCTTCGCCAGCTACACATATGACGACGAAACGCAACAGTAGGGCAAATGGAACTTGGGAGAGCTCCGGCCATGCATATGGAGGCATCTCCGGGATGTAGTACTGAGAAACGCCGAGTTCATACCAAAAGCGTGAAACAGGAGCCATCATCGAATAGTGGATACAATCGGCCAGAGGGGCCACGATCAAGAACACGAAGACATGCCACATCGCGATCATCGCGAGTTGCAGATACCCCGGACCCTGGCGGCCGGTGTTCCGACCGTGGGCGATGCGCCAAAGGTGACTACGAGACAAATGCATCGGCGACGAGGCGATTGAACTGATCGATCAGTCCTGGAAATTCCAGGCCGGTTACTTTTCCATCCTGCACGACCGTCCGGCCGTTGACGATTACGCGATCGGCGCGGCCGACGTGGCAGAGCATGAGGGCGCCGAGGGGGTCGTGCTCGATCGCGCCGGCGAGGGCGATGTCGTCGCGGCGGAAGAGGGCGAGGTCGGCGGCGTGGCCGGGGGTGATGTTGCCGAGTTCCGGCCGGTCCAGCACTGCGGCGCCGCCCCAGGTGGCGAGCGTGAAGGCTCCCGCCACGGTCAGGGCGCCCGCTCCGCCACACACGCGGGCCAGCAGCAGGGCCTGACGGGCCTCGGCGAGGAGGTGGCCGCCGTCGTTGCTGGAACTGCCGTCGACGCCGAGGCCGACCTTCACGCCCGCGTCGAGCAGCTTGCGGAGCGGGGGGATGCCGCTGCCGAGCCGCATGTTCGAGCAGGGGCAGTGGGCGACGCCGGTCTTGGTTTCGGCCAGCCGCACGATGTCGGCGTCGTTCAGGTGCACACAGTGGGCAAGATACACGTCCGGCCCCAGCCAGCCGGTCTCCACGAGCCATTCGACCGGGCGCATGCCGTATCGCTGCTGACAGTAACGCTGTTCGTCGAGCGTCTCAGCGGCGTGTGTGTGGAGCAGCACGCCGCGGGCCCGGGCCAGGGCCGCTGTGTCGCGCAGCAACTCGGGACTGACGCTGAAGGGAGAACACGGCGCCAGGTCGATGCGTCGCATGGCGCCCGGCGCCGGGTCGTGAAACCGCTCAATGGCTCGCTCGCAATCCGCCAGAATCTCGTCTTCCGTCTGCACGCACGCATCCGGCGGAAGCCCGCCTTTGGATCGGCCGACGCTCATGCTTCCGCGACAGGCGTGGATGCGGATGCCCATCGACTCGGCGGCCTCCAGGACGGCCTCGATCGTCACGTCGCTGCCCTGTGGAAAGACGTAGAAGTGATCGCTGGTCGTGGTGCAGCCGGACAGGAGCAGTTCGGCGATGCTGATCTGGGCGGCGAGCTTGAGGGACGCGTAGTCGAGGTGTTGCCAGCGATCGTAGAGGTCGGTGAGCCAGTCGAAGAGCCCGGCGTTCTGAACGCTCTTCAGCCCGCGCGTCAGCGATTGGTACAGATGGTGGTGGGTGTTGATCAGGCCGGGGATGACGACGTGTTTTGATGCGTCAATGGTTTGGTCCGCGGGCGAATCGGCCAACTCTCCCGTTGGTCCGCAGGCCGTGATGAAGCCGTCTTCGATGAGAATCGTGTGATCAGGCAGCACCACCGGCCCGTCGGCGTGGTGGCAGATGACTGTTCCGTGGTCAATTCGGAGTCGCATCGACTTTCCCGCTGCACGGGCCGACCATCCCATAGCCGGCGGCGATCATTCTGTCCGCCGGCGCCGCCGGACACAATCGCTGCCGAAGCCCACCGACCCACGGTGGAAACCTCATGATCGGCGTTTGCGGAACACGGCGGGCACATCCCGCGAACCGTGGATCACCCGCAGCACCTCGATGCCGCCGTCGATGGGGTGGTACAGAACCAGGTAATCCCCGACGGGAAAGCCGCGAACGCCCCGACCCAGGTCGGACCGAGAACGCCCCATATGGGGCTGCGTCGCCAATAGTTGACACTTCCGGTCGATGTTGTCCAGAAAGCGGTCAGCAGCCTCGGAATGGTCCTGCGCGATGTGAAGCCAGATTTGGAGAAGGTCTTCGTGAGCGGCCGGGGTGCGTTGGACTTCCGCCATCACTCCTGCCTGCGACGCTCGGCGAGCCGCCTTCTGCCCTCGACCTTGATCGCGGCGACGTCAAGCGGGCGGCTTTCTCCTCGTTCGCTCTGGGCGATGGCTGTCTCCACATCCCGGCGAAGCCTCTCGTGACGGTTCTTCAGTTCGCGAAGCACTCTGACCGCGTCGGCAATCAACTCCTCCTGGCTCCGATACTCCCCTCTGGCAAGCTCCTCTTGCACGTATTGCTCAAGTTCCGGCGGGATTTCAACGGTCATCAGGCGTGTCCTCTCGCTGTCTCGACTACGCCCAGTGTATTCAAAGGCCGCTGCCGAGTCAACGCGGCAAGGTGTCGAGGTATCCATCGCAATTCAAGGAGTGTTGACTGGAACGCTCAATATCTCACTTCTGCATCGTCGCGTGCGGCGGGGCGTTTGACAGGCGTGCCTGGTACGGTACGGCTGCATCGTCGGGATGCAGCAGCTCCCAGACGCGCTGCGGATTGCACGGCGTGGTGTGCGGCGGGCGGCCGAGGGCGTCGCCGATGGCGGCGAGAACGGCGGGCGTGGCGGCGATGAGGGGGGGTTCGCCGATGCCGCGGGCGCCGAACGGGCCGCCGGGGTCGTCGTTTTCAAGGATGATCGTCTCGATCTCCGGCACGTCGCGAAACGTCGGCAGGATGTAGTCTGTGAAGTTGGGGTTCATCATTCGCCCGTCCTGCATGACGACCTCTTCCATCAGGGCCATGCCGATGCCCTGGGTCGCGCCGCCGGCCATCTGCCCGGCCACGGACTGTGGGTTGATCGCCTTGCCGACGTCGTGACAGGCGATGTAGCGCTCGATCCGCACCTCGCCGGTCTCGATGTCGACGCGGACCTGGGCGATGTGGGAGGCGAACAGGTAGGTGATGAACGACCGTGGAGATTGACCGGTGTCGAAATCTTCGCAGACGGTGCGGGGTTTGAAGATGCCGCGGCCTTCGAGAGGATCGGAGCGCTCGCGGCCTGCGGCAAGGACGTCGGCGAGCGGCAGGTCGAGGCCCGAATCGAAGCGTCCGACGATGCGGCCGCCGGTCATGTCGAGTTCGTGGGGATGGACGTGAAGCAGCCGTCCGGCGATGTCGAGGATTTGCTCGCGGAGTTCGCTGGCGGCGATGCGGACGGCGTTGCCGGTGAAGTAGGTCTGTCGCGTCGCCGACGACGAGCCGGACTCGTCGGTGCGGCCGGTGTCGGCCCAGATAACGTCCACACGGTCGAGCGGCAGGCCGAGCAGCTCGGCGGCAATCTGGCCGGCCATGTTGAGCAGGCCCTGGCCGTATTCGACACCGCCGGTTGAGACCTCGAGACGGCCGTCGACGGCGAAGCGGACACGGGCGCGGCTGGCGTCGGGAAAGCCGTCGCCGTAGCCGAGGCCGAAGCAGATGACGCTCAGTCCCCAGCCGCGGCGCTCGTGGGGCGCGAGGGGGGCTTCTGTGGCACGGCCGTCTCGGCCGTGGTGATCCGGGTCTGTGGCACGGCCGTCTCGGCCGTGTTTCACCGGCGGGACGCCGATGCTCCCCGTTTCGACCGGCGGGACGTCGGTGCTACACCTGTATTGGCTCAGCGCGGCGTCCATGCACTCGACCGCCGTGACCATCGGAATCCGCTGCCCGGTCGTCACTGCGTCGCCGCTGCGGATCAGGTTCTTTCGCCGCAGTTCGACGCGGTCCATGCCGAGGCGGGCGGCGAGGCGTTCCATCATTCCTTCGTAGGCGATTGCCATCTGGCAGGCGCCGAAGCCGCGCATCGCGCCGGTCGGGTTGTTGTTGGTGAAGACACCGTATACGTCGACCCAGACGTTGGGGACGCGATACGGACCGGTCGCGTGGCTGGCGGCCTTGCGGAGGACGGCCGGGCCGGTCGAGGCGTAGGCCCCTTCGTCGGAATAGACGGTGATCTTCGCGGCGGTGATCGTGCCGTCGGCCCGGGCGCCGAGCGTGTAGTGAATCCGGATGGCGTGCCGCTTGTGGCGGGCGCGCATGGACTCTTCGCGGCTGTAGCGCATGGCGATGGTCTTGCCGGGATGCTTCAGCGCGACCATGCCGAGGTGGATTTGAATACTGATGTCTTCGCGTCCGCCGAAGGCTCCGCCGGTGGCCGGCGTGATGATGCGTACCGATTCCATCGGCAGTCCGAGGGCTAGAGCGGTCAGTCGCCGCTCTTCGTGGGCCCACTGGCCCGAGACATGCACGGTCAGCAGGTTGCCGTCCCAACGGGCGATGCCGGCTTCCAGATCGAGAAAGGCGTGGTCGACTGTCTGGGTCTGAAAGGTCTCGCTGACGATCACGGCGCACTCGGCGAGGGCCGCGTCGGCGTCGCCCTTGCGGATCCGCTTGCCACCCATCAGATTGCCGTCCGGGTGCAGTCGCGGGGCGTCTTCCGCGAGGGCGGCGTCGATGTCGGGCACGACGGGCAGCGGTTCATATTCGACGCGGACGGCGTCGCGTCCGCGCCACGCCGCCCGTTCGGTCTCGGCGACCACGATGGCGACGGCATCACCGCGAAAGAGGACGAGGTCTTCGGCGAGGACCGGATGGTCGCGATGAATCAGTCCCTGCCGGTTGGTGCCCGGGGCGTCGGCGGCGGTGTAGACCGCGACGACGCCGGGCACCCGCCGAGCGGCGTCGGAGTCGATGCGGATGATCCGCGCGTGCGGCTCATCGGATCGCACGGCCTGCGCGAAGTAGTCCGCGCGGTTCGGGAAGAGGTCGGCTCCGTAGAGGGCGGTGCCGGTGACCTTCTCCCGGCCATCGATGCGTCGCTCGCTCCGGCCGACGGGTCCACGGGTACACTCCTTGTATGGCGTCGCGGAAGGCTCGACGGGCCGTTCGGTGGTCGGTGGCGAGATGTTTGTTTCGGGTGGCATCGTGGGCGCGGTGCGTTGGTGGTGTCTCGGTGTTTCAGGGGCCGTCTTGCCATTGGCGTGCTGCTGAACGGATGGCCTCGCAGATGGAGGCGTAGCCCGTGCAGCGACAGATGTTGCCTTCCATGCCCCGGAAAAACTCCTCCTGTGTGGGATTGGGGTTCTTGTCGAGCAGGGTCCTCGCGGCGACGAGCAGCCCGGGCGTGCAATAGCCGCACTGGGCGGCGCCGGCGGCGAGAAACGCCTCCTGGAGCACATGGAGCTGGTCGCCATCGGCCAGTCCCTCGATCGTCTCGATGGTGCGACCTCGTGCCTGAAGCGCGGGGACGAGACAACTGTTGACGGCCTCGCCGTCGAGCAGGACCGTGCAGGAACCGCATTCGCCCTCCAGACAGGAGCCTTTCGTGCCGGTCAGGCCGAGTCGGTCCCGCAGGACATCCAGCACGGTGTCTTGAGGAGCGACCTCGACCTCGACCGCCGCGCCGTTGATCCTGCACTTCAAGCCGTGGCCGGGGGCGTCGGCGCACGGTTGCCCCGGGGCGGCGGCCGAACGTGCCGGGCCTTGATAGTCTGACGCTCGTCTATTGTTGTTGCGGTTGCCGGCGGTCGTGGCTTCGTCGCGAATCGCGCGGAGCAGCCGGCGGGTCAGCACACCGCACATGGCTCGGCGATAGGCCGCCGAGGCGCGGTGGTCGTCAATCGGCGAGACTTCGGACATGGCGGCCTCGGCGGCGTGGTCGATGACGCCATCGGAGAGGCCGTCCTCTTGGATGAGGGTCTCCGCGGACTTGGCGCGGATCACGGTCGGCGCGACGCAACCGAAGGCGATTCGGATGTCGCCCCGGGGCGATCGGGCGACCGCGGCGCAGACGAGGCTGATGTTAATCGAGCCGCGCTTGCCGATCTTGTACCACGCCGTCTGCCAGTCGGCGGGGAATCGGACGCCGGTGATGAGTTCGTCCGCCAACAGGGCCGTCTGTCGGAAACCGGTGAAGTAGTCTTCGATCGGGATCGTGCGCGTGCCGCGCATGGCGTGGGCCAGCTCGACTTCCGCGTCCATCGCCAGCAGGGCGACGCATCCATCGCCGGCCGGAGAGGCGGTGCCGAGATTGCCCGCGATGGTGCCCCGGTTTCGGATGGCCGGTCCGCCGACGGTCATGGCCGCCTCGGCAAGGGCGCGAACGGGCAATTGGCCGAGCGAAGCGAAGGTCGCCCCGCCGCCCAGACGCCAGGTTCCATTGTTCCGGGAAACCTCGGTGTAGCCGTCGACGCGGGTCAAGTCCAGGAAGTGGTCCGGGCCTGCTCCGGAGCGGTTCATCGCGACGACGAGGTCGGTTCCGCCGGCAATCGGCGTGACGTCTGCGCCCCTCGCGGCCCGGATGGCCAGGGCTTCGTCCATGGTTCGAGGCTGATGGAACATGGCAATGACCCGATTGATCCGACGCCGAGGCGACCGTCGATCGCTCGCACGGCGTACCATGATAGGTCGGGCGGCGGAGGCTCACAACCGATCACGGGCGAAAGCGGGCCTGGCGTGGGCACGTGCAGGTGGTGTGGGGGCCGCGCGCGGGCTGAAGCCCGCGGCTCGGCGAAGTTGAACAAACGCGCATGTTCGTCTAAGCTGTCTGGCCTGATGAGTATTGAATTGACCGCCAAACTCGACTCATCCGGCCTTCGATTTGCGATCGTGATCAGCCGGTTTAATGACTTCATCACGTCGCGTCTTCTGGCCGGGGCGCGTGACGCGCTGCTGCGCCACAACGCGGCCGAGAAGGACATCACCGAGGTTCGCGTTCCCGGCGCATGGGAATTGCCGCTGGCGGCGAAGGCCCTGGCGGAGAGCGGCCGCTACGACGCCCTGATCGGTCTGGGCTGTGTGCTCCGGGGGCAGACGTCGCATCATGCCTACATCGGCGGGGAGGCGGCGCGAGGTCTGGCGGCGGTGTCGCGCGAGACGGGCGTTCCGATCGGCTTCGGTGTGTTGACGCCGGACACCCTGGAGCAGGCGATCGATCGGGCGGGCGGCAAGGCTGGGAACAAGGGCGCGGACGCTGCCTTGAGCGCGATCGAGATGGCGAATCTGCTGCGAACCATTTCCGAGGCTGCCGGAGGTGGCGGCTCGTAGGGCGACTTTCCGAACGACCGCATGGCGTGTACAAGTGCCGCATGGGAACGAGTGGCGCGCCGAGCCATCGCCGACAGGCCCGCATTCTCGCATTGCAGGCCCTTTGCCAGTGCGAGGTGCAGCCGGAGGGTTTCCCGCCGCAGCTCGACGAGTTTCTGGCGGACGAGGCCGACTTTCTGGAAGGGCGCGTTGCCGCGCGCAAGGCGCAGGACTACGCCCGCAGGCTCGTGAGCGATGTCCGGACCAATCTTGACGCGATTGATGCGGCCCTCCAGGCCGTTTCCGAGCACTGGGATGTTGCGCGAATGGCGCCGGTTGATCGAAACATCCTGCGAGTGACCGTGTGTGAACTCTTGCATCGCCCGGGCGTGCCGGCCAAGGTCGTCATGGACGAAGCGATCGAAATCGCCAAGCGGTTCGGGGATGCCGGTTCGCCTGCGTTCGTGAACGGCGTGATCGACGCAGTGCGAACGCGAATTGCGGAGCGGCGGGGCGGCGCTCCGGCACCAGCCTGCGGTTCGGCGAACGACGAGCGGCCGTCCTCTTCAGGGACGGAGTCTCCGCCACCGGCGAACGATCAGGACGGGCGGTGTGATGGGACTCTTTGACCGATTCAAGAAGGCGCTGACCAAGACGCGAGACAAGGTCGTTGGCAGCTTTCAGTCTGTCCTGGCGGTGGGCCGCCGGGTCGACGAGGACCTGCTCGACGAGGTCCACGACACGATGATCCAAGACGACTTCGGTCCGCGCACGGCCGCGCGGCTGATCGAGGAGGTGCGGGCGGCGTGGAAGGGGGGCGACCTCGCCGAGTCGCAGGACATCGTGGCGTTTCTGAAGGAGCGGATCATCAGCCGGTGGCCCGACGACGCTCGCGCGCTGTCGCGTGCCGAATCCGGTCCGACGGTCCTCCTCGTCGCGGGGATCAATGGTTCGGGAAAGACGACGAGCGTCGCCAAGTTGGCGAACCTGCTGAAGCGGCAGGGGGGGCGGGTGGTTCTGGGGGCGTGTGATACGTTCCGCGCCGCGGCGGTCCAGCAATTGACGGAATGGTCGCGGCGATGCGGCGTGGAGATCGTCAAGCACGGTCAGGATGCCGATCCCGGCGCGGTGGCGTACGACGCCTGCGAGGCGGCGGTCGCCCGCGGGGCGGATTACCTGATCGTGGATACGGCGGGGCGTCTCCACACGCAGGACAACCTGATGCGGGAGTTGAACAAGATCGAGCGGGTCGTCGCGAAGAAGATTCCCGGCGCCCCGCATGAGGTGCTGCTGGTGCTCGACGCGACCATCGGGCAGAACGCGGTCAATCAGGCGCGGGTGTTCAGCGAGCACGTGAGCGTGACGGGGATCATCCTGGCGAAACTCGACGGATCGGCCAAGGGCGGGATCGTCGTCGGGATCCGCGATGAACTGGACGTGCCGGTCAAGTTCGTCGGGCTGGGAGAGACCGTGGCTGACATCGAGCCGTTCGATCCGAAGACGTTTGTCGAGGCGCTGTTTGCGGAGTGATTGCCCAACGGATGCGACACGCGTTGGCGCGCGCGACGCCGACGCCGGGACGGGCGCGGGTCACGTGGGCCGTGCTGGCGGGCGTCTTCCTCGCGGGTCCGTTCGTCAGCCATCTGCACAAGTCACACCATCCGGTCCGCCCGCACGGCGACTGGTATTCCATCTATTCGATCGGCCGTTACTCGCTGGAGACCGGGGCGCTGGAGGCCGACGAAGACGCGGCGGTCGTCCGGACGCAGCGTTACCCGCCGATTGCGCGGCCTTTGCTCATGCTCATGGCCCTGCCGCCGAAGACGGTCTCGGCCGTGTTGTCGTTCATCGTGTTTTCGGGGCTGTATGTCTGGTGCGCATGGCACGTCGGGCGCATCTTCCTTCGACCGTCGCGCCACGGCCGGTGGGGTGCAGCAGGGCTGGCACTGGCGCCGGCCCTGCCTTTCATCTGGGCGGACCTGACGGCCGGAAACGTGACGAGCGTTCTGCTGGCGTCGGTGACGGGTGCCTACGTGCTGGCGGAGCGGGGGCGTCTGTTTCGTGCGGGGGTGGTGTTGTCGATCGGGATCATGCTCAAGATCATCCCGATGCTGTGTCTGTTGTATTTTGTCACGCGTCGTAAATGGCGTGTCGCGTGGGGCGTCGCGGCCGGGCTGGTGTTCATCGGTCTGGTGCCGTCACTGGCGATCTTCGGTTCGCGGAAGCTGTGGGATTATCATGCCTGGTGGTACCGAACGCAGTTCAGCATGTACACGCCCATGAGCGTGATCGACCACCCGATCGAATGCACCTACCAGAACCAGGCGGTCGTTCGGACGATGGTGCGGCTGTTCACACCCGTCAACGCGGGCTCGTCGAGGCGGCCGTTTTCCATCACGATCGCCGAGCCGCCGAGGATCGTCCTCAAGATCGGCTACTTCGCCGGGATGGGCGTTTCCGGCCTTCTTCTGTTGGGGTGGCTGTGGCGGACCCGCGACGGACCATCGCCGGACACGGCGGCGGCCGGCTATGCGGTGTGTGTCGGATCGATGCTGTGGTTCAGTCCCTGGATCGGCAGCTATTACTATTCCCTGGCGATGTGGCCGGCGGCCGGGCTGCTGGGACACGATCTCTTTAGAGACCATGAGGCGGCGGGCGTCCGGTGGGCACGTCGGGCGCTGCTCTTGTGGATTGTCGTGATGCCGGCACTGGGCAGCTACTGGCTGCGGGCGTGCGGAATCCATACCTGGGCGGCCGGCGTTCTTCTGATCGTTCTGGCGTGGGCCGCACGCGGCGCGGCGCGAGAGCGCGGTGCCGGCACCGGCGGGTTCGCCGACTGATGTCGAGTGGCGGTCGCGAAGCAGAGCCTCCACCGTACCCTTTCCACTCCGCCCACTTCCCCTCCAAGTGGACGACGGAGGGTGCTTCGCGACCGGTTGACGAAGCCCTCCCCTCCCCTCATGGGGAGGACCGTCGCAATTCGTGGCGGCGCCTGGCGCGCAGTTGCGGCGTGTGGGCGCGAGGCGGACCGGCGCCGCTTGAGGCTTCGTTCCCTGCCACGAACAATAACGGCCGCGACGGACCCGGTGCGAGTCGCGGGACGTTTTGGTCGCTTCCGTGGGGTGGCATCCGGATGTGCGAGGTAATAGCCACCGTGCGGATTCGACGTCCCACATGCACCTGTGGTCGGGCGGCCGGAATGACCCGAGCACCCGGGGCCGTGTCGCCGGTTCGGCGCGATTGTCTTCGATGACCGTTCGGCGTCGAGAAACGTTCGACGCCTTTTGAGAACCGGCCGAGTGGCCCTTCCAATTGATTGTTCCCCCGGCGTGGGCAAAGGCAAGGGCGGACGTAATTTTTTTTGCGCGCCGCGGTGCTGAGACGGGGCCGGCATCGAGTGAGTCCGAGCCGAGCTTGACCGCGGCATGCGGTGTCTTATCATCGGCGCGCGGGCACGGGGATGGGTTGAATCATGGGGTCTCGGCTGGAAGAACGGATCGCGAAAGCGGCAGAGCGGCTGGACGCTCATACGCGCGAGATGGTCGCGTGGCACTTCGATCCGGAGACGGGCTGCCCGTTCTGGCTCGACTACGCCGGGCGGCTCGACTGGGACCCGCGCGAGGCGATTCGGTCGTATGCGGACCTGGACCGGTTCGAGCCGTTTCAGGATGAGTGGCTTCGGGGCGGGCCGGTGCGGCGATGGGTGCCGCGGGCGCTCGCAGACCGCCCGACCTATGTGTTTGAAACCGGCGGCAGCACCGGCGTGCCCAAGAGCCGCGTGAATATCGATGATTTCCGCATCGATTACGAGATGTTCAGCGAGACGCTGAGCGATGTGGCATTTCCGCGGGGCGCGGACTGGTTGATGCTGGGGCCGACCGGGCCGCGCCGGTTGCGACTGGCGGTCGAGCACCTCGCGCAGCACCGCGGCGGCATCTGCTTCTGCGTGGATATGGACCCGCGATGGGTCATCAAGCTGGTGCGGTCCGGGCGGATGCAGTTGATGCACGAATACAAGGACCACGTTGTCGCTCAAGGGCTGACGCTGCTGCGCACCCACGAGAACATCCGTTGCATGTTTACGACGCCAAAACTGCTCGAGGCGCTGTGCGAGCGGGTGTCGCTCGTGCGCGCGGGGCTCACCGGCGTCTTCTGCGGCGGCACGCAGATGACGCCGCAGTTCCACCGATTCGCACGAGAGGAGCTTCTCGAGGGGAAGATCGATTTCGTCCCCACCTATGGAAACACCCTCATGGGCCTCGCGTGCAATAAACCATTCGACCCGGCAGACCGGTATGACATCATCTACCACCCACCGCAGCCGCCGGCGATTGTCGAGGTGGGTGATCCCGATCATGCGGAGCGCAACGTTGAGTAATGCGAGCGGCATGAA
>CAYQDV010000009.1:0-30791 GCA_964416295.1 uncultured Planctomycetaceae bacterium | reverse complement strand
GGCGATCTCGTCGCATCGCCGTCTCTAAGTGCGCCGTCGAAGTTCACACAGGTGACCGGGTCGACGCGACATTTCCCGTGAAGGGCTCGGTTGTCGAGGGAATCGCCAGCGTGGACGAGAGCCTGATGACCGGCGAACCGCTGCCGGTCCGTCGCTCGGTGGGAGACCCCGTCCGCGGCGGAACGCTCGTCGAAGAAGGCGTGTTGCTCATCCGCGCCACGGCCGTCGGCCGAGCGTCCGCGCTCGGGCGGATTCTTCGCCTGGTCAGCGACGCCCAGGCGGGTCACACGCCCATGCAACGACTCGCCGACCGTGTCGCGGGCGTCTTTGCGCCGGCCGTCATCGCAACCGCCGCCCTGGTTTTTGCCGGCTGGCTCGTGGCGGGAGGGCGCGCCGCCGACGCCACCCGGGCGGCGGTCGCGGTCCTGGTCGTGGCGTGTCCGTGCGCGCTCGGACTCGCGACGCCGACCGTCGTGCTGGTTGCCTCAGGGCTGGCGGCGCTTCGAGGCATCCTCGTTCGCAACGCCGCCATGCTCGAAGCGATGGGGCGAATCGACGTCGTCGTCTGGGACAAGACCGGCACGCTGACGGCCGGACGACCGCAGGTCCGCACCGTCACGACCGCCCAGGACTGGGACGACCGAGCCTTTCTGGAAGTCGCCGCGTCGGCGGAGCAGTTTTCGGTCCACCCCCTGGCAAAGGCCATCGTGGCCCGGGCAAAACGCGACGATATCCCGCTGTCGGAGCCGACCGCGTTCGAATCCGTGCCTGGTGACGGCGTGGCGGCCACCGTGGGCGGCCGATCCGTTCTCGTCGGGAGCCGCCGGTTTCTCGCATCGCGGGGCGCCGGCGGCGCCGATCTTGCGGACTTGATCGATCCGGCCCGTCACGACGATGATACCACGGTGGCCGTAGCGATCGGAGGCCGACCGGCCGGTGTGATTTTTCTGACGGACACCATTCGTCCTTCGTCGGCCGACGCCGTGGGACGGATCGGTCGCCTCGGCGCCCGGAACGAGATGGCCACCGGTGATGCGGAGGAGACGGCCCGCGCGGTCGCCGCCATCGTAGGGGTCGAACGTCACCACGCGGGCCTCGCTCCGGAAGACAAGGTCGCGCTGGTGAAGGAACTGCAGGGGAACGGACGGTGCGTGGCGATGGTCGGGGACGGAGTCAATGACGCCGCGGCCCTGGCGGCGGCCGACGTCGGAATCGCTTTCGCCACGGGCGCTGACGTTGCGGGCGAGGCGGCGGGCATCCATCTTGTCGGCTCGACGCCGCACCTGGTCGCGGACGCCATGGAACTGGCGCGGGCGAGCGTGCGAGTCATCCGGCAGAACCTCGTCTGGGCCTTTGTTTACAACGTGGCGATGATCCCGCTTGCCGCGACGGCCAAGCTGCCACCGGGGCTTGCGGCTGGAGCGATGATGGTCAGTTCGCTGACGGTCGTCCTGAACGCATTGCGGTTGCCGCGCGTCCTGGGTTGGCGCAGCAAATCCTGAACGCGGCTCGACACGGACGTGCGATCAAGAGGAGCGATGAGTGAGCGAAACCCGGCGAGTGCTCTGTGACGCCTCATTGGGTAGGGAGCATCGGCGTCCCGCCGGTGTGTTTCCTCTGAAAACGCGCGGGCGGCGTGCCCACACCCTCCGCCAATCCGAGCGCAGCGGGGCACCAGGCCGGAACACACCATGACGGCCACGGCGCTGAAGATCTATTCGGGCGTTTCTTCCATCAGCGAAACGCTCCGAGGAGCCGTTTTGGCGGTCGGCAATTTCGACGGCGTGCATCTCGGGCATCAGAGGATTCTGGACGCCGCCACGAGCCTCGCCGCGTCCTCAGGCGCCGAGATGGTCGTCATGACCTTCGAACCCCATCCGCTGGCCGTTCTGACACCCGACCACGCCCCGGCGCGACTGACAACCTTTGATGAGAAGGTCCGACTCTTCGCCCAGGCCGGCGTCCACTCGGTCATACGGCTCGTGGCGGACAAACGACTCCTGGCGCTTCCAGCCGAGACATTTGTGCGGGAGGTCCTCATCGGGCACATCCGACCCTCCCACATCGTTGAAGGCCCGGGCTTTCGATTCGGCCAGGGCCGCAAGGGTGACGTCGACCTCCTGCGCGCGATGGCTCGCGAGGCCGACTTTCAGCTACACATCGTGGAACACTATCGACTGGCCCTGGCTTCACAGACCGCGTTCACCGTCTCCTCGACCCTGATCCGACGGCTCCTGGCCAATGGCGCCGTCGAAGATGCGGCCGCGTGTCTGGGACGCCCCTACTGTCTGGTCGGATCGGTCGTTCGCGGCGACGGGGCGGGCCGCCATCTCGGGTTTCCGACGATGAATCTGGCAGTGCCCGGCCAGTTGGTACCCGCCGAAGGCGTCTATGCCGGTCGGGCAGAAGTCGCGAATGTGCGAGCGGCGGCTGCCATCAGCATCGGTCGCCGTCCGACGCTGTCGGGCAACGAGCTGGTCGTCGAGGCCTACGTGCTCGATCAGACCGGGGACTGGTACGGCCGAACGGCTCGGCTGGGGTTCGTCCGCCGGATCCGTGATCAAGTGAGATTTGAGACACGAGAGGCGCTCACTCGACAAATCGCTCGAGACGTCGAGGCGGTCCGCGCCGGAATCCGGGAGCTGTAGGCCATGCCGAATCCCGTCCGGTTGGATGCCGACGCCGCGATCGCACGACTCGATCACGCCGGGCGGATCGTCCTGACCACCCATGCCCGTGCGGACGGCGACGCCATCGGCAGCACGGCCGCGCTAAAACGAATCCTGCAGCAGCAGGGCAAGACCGTTCGCGCCTTCCTGCATGAGCCGGCCGGCGAGCCATATGCTTTTCTCGCGGCGAACGAGCCGTGCGAAGTCTGGAACCCGGAGTCCGCCGCGGACGTCCTGGAGGCGTCCGACCTCCTGGTCATACTCGACACCTGTGCGAAGTCGCAGTTGGGGGACGTCGCCGATGCGATTGAGGCCGCAACCGTCCCGAAACTCGCGATCGATCACCATCGCACGCGCGACGCGATCGTCGATGCGGTGCTCGTCGATGAGCACGCCGCCGCCTGCGCCGGGATGATCGCGGCCCTCTGTGAGCGATCCGGATGGTCCGTCGATCCGCATGCAGCGGAGCTGCTCTACGTCGGACTGGCGACGGACACCGGCTGGTTTCGCTTTTCGAACGCGGACAGCATCGCCTACGCCACCGCAAGCCGCCTGATCGCGGCGGGCGCGCGGCCGAACGAGCTGTATGAGCGGCTGTATCTCAACGAGTCCGCGCCCCGCGCGAGATTGAGAGGGGCCGTTCTCTCGTCGTTCGAACTCCACGCCGACGGTCGCCTCGCAGTCGTCCGGATCACCCGTTCGATGCTGGCGTCCTGCGGCGCGACACGCGACATGACGGAAAACCTCGTGAATGAACCGCAATGCGTCGAATCGGTTCTGGCGGCCGTGCTGCTGGTCGAACCGGACGACGACGGACCGGTCCGCGTCAGTTTCCGCAGCAAGAGGGCCATCGATGTCGCGGCCATCGCGGCACACTTCGGCGGAGGCGGACACACCCGGGCCGCCGGTGCCCGAATCGAGGGGAAACTCGATGCGATTGCCGAACGGGTCATTGCGAAGATGACCGAGGCGATCGCGACGCTGAACATGGAAAAGCGATGACACAGCCTGACACAAGTGCCCCCTGGACCGGACGCCTGCGCTCGATGCCGGTGGGCGGCAGAGTGATGTTGACCGGATTCCTGATCATCCTCGGCGCCGGCTACCTCACGGCCGTCCTGAATATCTACCACCGTCACCAGCTCGCCGACGGCGTCGAGGGCATGTCCATCGACGACATCCGCGCGGTGTACAGCGGTCTGGAGATCCGCGAAGGCAAGCCGATCCCCTCCCGCATGTTGACGATGATCGGTACCGAGATGCGGCAATACTTTCGTTCCGACGCCGACTTCGACGTCCTCGCCGGCTGGCTGAAGAAAGGAGGTCGCGAACCCGAACTGGACGACGGCGAAGGAAAACGCACCCCGCGGCGCGTGATGATCCGAAGCTGCCTGCGTTGTCATGCCCAGACCGCGGAGACCGAAATCTCCCAGCGATCCCCGTTCGGTCCGGATGAATGGGACGTCGACTATGCGGCCCTGTCAAAGTTCGTCAGCCCGACGACAACGGCGCCGGGTGATACCACGCGGGCGCCGCCGCAATACGACATCCCCCGGCTTGTGCTGGTCAGCCACATGCATATGTTGTCGATTCCGATATTCACCCTCATCGTCGGGTTGCTCTTCATGAAGGCGCGTTTTCCTCCCGCGCTGCGCGGCGTTCTGACGCCCCTCCCGATGATTGCGTTGCTGTTTGATTTCGGCGGCTGGTGGCTCGCGCGGTTGGCCGAGGGCTTCGTTTATGGCATCGCCGCTGCGGGGGCGGTCTTCGGCCTGGTATTCGGGCTACAACTGTTCGTCGTCCTCGTGGATCTATGGCGGCCCGCGGCACGATCGAGCGAGACCGACTGACGACCACCACCGTCCGCGCCCGCAGTCGCCCCGGTCTGAACCGAGCGAGAATCCCACCGAGCGGCCGTGTCAGGACATCGTCTACGACGTATAATGGCTTGGGACCGTTGGAGCGAGGCCGCGAGAAACGACAGGACGGGTACTTTCGGATGAACATGCTGGCGACCGACGCGAACGCGACAATCCTCGAGAAACTGCAACGGCTCCGCGAGAATGTCGAGTCCGTCTTCATCGGAAAGCCGGACACCGTCACACAATTGCTGATCGGCCTACTCGCACGCGGCCACGTCCTGATCGAGGACGTACCCGGCGTTGGCAAGACGGTCCTCGCCCGTGCCCTCGCTCGAAGCATCGACTGCCGCTTCTCGCGGATTCAGTTGACGCCCGACCTGTTGCCGTCCGACATCCTGGGCATCAGCGTTTACAATGACAAAACAGGACTGTTTGACTTCAAACGCGGGCCGGTGTTCGCCAACATCGTCCTGGCCGATGAGATCAACCGAACCACGCCCCGGACCCAGTCGGCCCTGCTCGAGGTCATGAACGAGAGCCAGGTCAGCGTCGACGGCAAGCCCATCCCCGTCGAGCAACCATTGATGGTCATCGCCACCCAGAATCCGTTCGACTTCGAGGGCACCTATCTGCTCCCGGAAAACCAGTTGGACCGGTTTGTGCTGCGCCTGCGGATCGGCTATCCCTCTCGCGAGGACGAGCGGCGTATCCTGCTCGATCAACCCGACCGCGAGCCGCTGGAAGCCCTCCGGCCGGTCATGAAAGCAACCGACGTCCTGCAGTTGCAGTCACTGGCCGAGCAGGTTCGAATTGACGACGTCCTCCTCGATTACCTCCAGAACATTGTCGAGGCCACGCGTCGGCACGATTCCCTCGACGTCGGCGTGTCGCCGCGCGGGGCGCTGGCCATCATGCGCGCGGCACGGGCCTCGGCCCTGCTCGCGGGCCGAAACTATGCCGTGCCCGACGACATCAAGGAACTCGTCTGCGCCGCGTTTGCCCATCGGCTTGTCAACAAGTCGTATCTGCGCGATGGCCAGGCCGCCTCCAACGACCAGATCCTGCGGGACATCCTCGAACGCATGTCCACACCAACATAGGAATGCTTCAACCGCACGAACTTTCGCAAACTGAGCCGCGGGCCTCGGCCCTGCTCACGCTACACAAACTTCAACACGAAATGGACGCCGCGATCAAATGGATGCCCCGACGCCGACGCAAGGCTCCCTACGGGTTCCACATCTCGAAAGGCGCTGCGGTCTACCTCGTCGGATTGCTCCTCATCGGCCTGGTCGCCGTCAATGCGGATATCAACCTTCTGATGGTGTTGTTCGGCCTGGGGGCCGGCGCGATGGTCGTCAGTGCGTTCTTCAACTGGCTCGCCCTGCGCCGCATCAGTGTGTCGCGGATCGTCCCCGACGTCGTGCTCGCCGGCCAGCCGTTCATCATCCGCTACACTCTGAGCAATCGACGGCGATGGGGAATGTCCCACGGACTGCACGTTGTGGACGCCCTCTCGCCGGATGCCCGCATGGCTCCGCCGGAAGCCTTCATCCCGTGCCTCCGTCCCACTGAGACCTGTGTCGTCGATGTTCCCGCCGTCTGCCCGAAACGGGGACGCATCCCCTTCGACCGGATCGTCGTGGCCACGCGATTCCCCTTCGGTCTGTTCACGAAGTACGCCACATTCGACGCCCCTATCGAGATCGTCGTCTTCCCGCAACTGGGCCGCCTCCTGGCGGACGTTGGCCTGCCCTCACGGACGTCCGACATCACCGACGGCGGCGGGCCGTCCAATCTGTCCGGCGACGAGGAGTTCTACGGCGTTCGGGAATACCGCGCCGGTGACAATCCTCACAGAATCCACTGGCGTCGCAGCGCCCGAACCGGGCAATTGATGGTCCGCGAGATGTCGCGGACGCGAGCTGCGCAGATCTGGTGCATCGTCGACACGCGCGTCGCGCCCGGGAACACGGCCGCGAGTGAACGACTCGAGCGCACCATCAGTTGCGTTGCTACAGTCGTCTGCGACGCCCTCGAACGGGGCGCCCAGGTGGGCCTCCTCTGCAACGGCGAACCGCTGCTGGTGCTGCCGCCGGGCGGCGGGCGCGCCCATCGCCCCAGGCTCCTTCGCGAGCTTGCGCTCCGCACCGAGAATCACACCGACCGTCTGACGCCCCATCTGGAACGTCTCGCCTGGCCTGCAAGATGGCGCGGCCCGTGCCTCCTGTTCGGGGCCGACGACAGCGAGGACCTGCATCAGGCCGCCCGCGTTCTGGCGCGCGTCGTGGGGCCGCCGTCGATCCACGTGGCGGACACGCCGCAATTCGACGGTTTGTTCAGTCCCGTGAAGACGCCCCAACGGAGCCGCACGATCGGCGACAAACAGTCGGCCTTCCTCCGCGAACCCACGGAGGGAGCATGATGGGCAGAGAGCGACGCCTTCGAATCGGCGCCATGATACTGGCGCTGGTCAACATGATGCCGGCCGTGGAGGCCGACCGATCCTGGGGCGTCCTGGCCATCGCCGGCGGTGCTGCGCTGTTCGGCTTGTTGCTCACTCGAAAGGATGGCCGCACGCCCATCCTCCGGCTGTTGCTCTTCTTGTCCGTCTTCGCGGCGGTCGGCTTTCTGCTCTACGAGATGTTCTTCGCCGGCGAGTCGGTGCCCGTTCTGGCCCTGGCACATTTCATGATCCTGTTGTGCAGTTGCAAGTTCCTTGAACTTCGCACCAACCGGGATATCGGGCTGGTCGCGGTCATCGCGTTTCTCGTTCTGGTGATCGGCGCCCTGGTCAGCGGAAGCCTGTTGTTCGGCGTCGTTCTGGCGTTTGACCTGACAGTCGGGGTCGCCTGGCTGATCGCCTTCCAACTGAAACGCGATTCGGATGATCTCTGTGCCAGACGCCGTGCCGCTTTCGCTACCGCCCGCTGTGTCCCGCCACGCGACGATCCCTTCGCCCCGCGAGGTCTCAAGCTGACCCGAGCGGTCCTCGCCGGCGCAGTCGGCATGGTCGCCATCGCCGCGGCGTTGTTCGTGGCTGTGCCTCGGGGTTGGGGCCGTTCCTTTCTCGGCGGCATCCGAGCCGTCGTGCCTGTCGCCGTTACGGGCTTCACCGACGAGGTCCAGCTCCGCGACATGCGCACCAGCGAAAGCGACGCACCCGTCATGCGCGTCCGCCTCACCCGCGACGGTCACGTGATCGGCAGCGATGACTTCCATCCCTACCTCCGCGGAGCCACCCTGGACCGGTACGTCTCGGGCCGGTGGGCGCGAACGCCGTCACAAAGATCCGATGTTCACCAACTCGAAGGCGGAAACGCCGTGCGACTCCTCGCCACCCCGCAACTGCTGCCGGACGATCAGATCGTCAAACAGGAAATCTGGCTCGATCGCGTCGACTCCTATCTCTTTACGATGTATCCGCCCGTGGCCGTCAGTTCGCCCGACATACGGCTCCTTCAACTGCAACGACGCGATCGCGTCCTGAAGACCGAGGATCACCTCGGACGCCCTGCCCAATACACCGTCTGGACCGTCGCGTCGGTTCCCGCCGAACTTGCGCGGATCATGCGACGCGAAGCCAGCCGGACACGGAGGGATCGGCCCTCGCCCTCCCGAATCCCGAAGCGCGTGCGAGCCTTGGCCCGGCAACTGAAATCCAAAACCGGCACCCCGGATCATCCGGCGGATGCGGCCGCGATCGCGGAGGAGATTCGAGCCTACCTCAGCGGCCCCGATTTCGAATACACGTTGGACCGCCAGGTTTCGACGCCCGCAGGAATGGATCCGGTTGAGGAGTTCCTGTTCAACTCTCGTCGTGGTCATTGCGAGTATTTTGCTTCGGCCATGACGCTGATGTGTCAGTCCCTCGACATCAAAGCCCGGCTGGTCGGTGGATTCTACGGCGGGACGTTCAACAGCGTCGGCGGTTTCTATCAGTTCCGCCAGCGCGACGCCCATGCCTGGGTCGAGGTCTATCTGCCCGACCGAGGTTGGAGCACGTTCGATCCAAGCCCGGCACGAGCCAGAGACGGCAACGACGCTGGAACGGGGTTGCTGGCCGGACTCCAACGGATCCGGGACTACCTGCAATTCAAGTGGACGGTCTTCGTCGTGGCGTTTGACGCCGAAGTCCGACGCGATCTGGTCGGCCGATTCGGCGAGTGGTTTCTCAAGCTCAGTCAGGGCGAACGGGGCGCGCGTTTCTACCGACGGGCGATTCGCAGTTTTCTCTGGGGGCCGGAGTTCCTGACGACCAGCCAGCGCCTGTTCTTCTGGCTGCTCCTCGTGCTCTGCGCGGCGTTCGCCCTGCTGCTGACACGCATCGTGTGGATCGTCTCATTGATGGTCCGCGAATGCCTGCCCGCACGGCACCAGATCGGCACCGTGGTCGTCCGCCGCCCCGAGTCCAGATTCTACGACCGTCTTCTTCTGCTCCTGGCCAGCAAAGGACACCGCAAGCCGCCCGGCATGACGCCCCGCGAATTCGCCGAGCGACTGGCCCAAACCCACGCCGATCTGTCCGAAGTCCGCGACCTCACCGAATGGTTTTACGCCGCCCAATACGGCGGCGCGAGCCTCTCCCCGGCCCACAAAGAACGGATTCGCACGCTCCTGCAACGCCTCCGCGAAGATGCCTCGTTCGGCGTCGCGTGACGGCGCGAGCCTGCGCCCCACAGCCCCCCTACGATGGCGGCTGGTGCCGCGATTCAGAAGGCCTCGTCTCCGCGCACGCCGGCCGCGCGCCGCCGCGACGGGGCCAACCGGAGCCGGGCCGCAACATCCTCGTAGTCCGGCGCTTCTGCGTAGATTCGTTCCAGATCGGATCGCGCACGCCGGTGCTGTCCCAGCGCGTCGTAAGCCAGCGCACGCTCGTATCGCAGGGCGCACAGCAGCTCCGGCGAGCGGCCTTTCTTTCGGCGCAGCGCCGTGGAAAGCTCGCTGCGAGCCGCGTTGTGCAGCCCCAGCGCCCGCAACGCCCGCGCCTTGTACAGGAACAACGCCGCGTGGATCGGCGTCTCATTCCGAACACCCCTGGCCAGCCGGACGACACGCCGACCGGCCTTGCGGCGATCCGGCGCCACCTCCATGAGAAACTCGGCCACGGACACCTTCACCACGATATCGTCCGGTTCGAGCCGCCGAAGCCGATCCAGAGACTCCAGAGCCCGCTGCCATTGTCGTGCATGTTGGTAGGCCTCGACAAGCCCCAGCAGAATCCCCCGGGTGTTTGCTCCCACATGGACGGTGACTTCGTCCGTGATGGCCAGACTGGCGACCGCTGCCATGCCATACTTCGCAAACAGACGACCCTGCTCTTTCGGACTGCACACAGCCGTGTTGAGCTGCCGGATGGCCTCCGCGAACCGCTTCCGCTTCAGCGACAACATGCCTGCCAGAAAGGCCCCGTCGGCGTGACTCGAACGCCGCAGATGCTCCAGCGCTTCCGCCTCACGGCCGCGGACCATTTCACGACAACCGTCGACAAATGCCGCCTCGTCCGCCGGCGTGATCAACCGCCTGAAAAACCCGAGCGTCAGCCGATCTCTCGACGCCACCTCCGGCGCAACGACATCAGCCGAAGACGATGTGCGTCCTCTCGCCGAACGAGACCGCGTCGTGCCGCGCCGCCGCGATGAACCCCGGCGCCGTCCTCCACCCCCCGTCGTCGTGTAAAACAGACCCGTCCCCGGAATCCCGACCGTCCGTCGAACCCCGCGTGGCCCGACCGTCAGACGCGCCCCGCGCCGACCGAACGACAACGATCCACCCGACTTGCTCAGGTTCAGGCTGATACCCGGCGCGATCCGGATTCTTCGGAACAGCCGAAAACCCATCTCATTCAACCCCGCCCCGCAACACCGCCACGGGTCTCACTTGACCACTTTCAGCACGTCTCGAAATCGGGGATGGTCACACCGCTCAATCCACTCGAAAATCAGGGCCTCCGTCGTGGACACTGCGGCGCCGGCCTGCCGCATCCGCGCGAGGGCCTGAGTCATATCATCCGCCCGGCGCGAGCCGGTCGCATCCGCGGCCACGAACGGCACGTAATCCACCCGGATCAGGTCCAGCACGGTCTGTTGAATACAAATATGAGTTTCCAACCCGGCCAGCACGACATGCTCGCGCTTGCTCGCCTCAAGCGCCTGACGAAACGCCGCATCCCGCCAGCAACTACACGTCGTCTTGATCATCGGCTCCAGTCCCGTCCCCAGAACGGTCCGCACGGCCTCCACCGTCGAACCCAGCCCCTGCGGATATTGCTCTGTGTATAAGACGGGCACGTCGAGAATCCGTGCGACCTCGATCAGCCGCACGACATTCCTCGAGATCTCGTGGCTCGGCGCGGTGCCCACCGCCGCGAGCATCTTCTCCTGAAAGTCCACGACGACCAGCACCGCCAGATCGCGCTCGAGCATGTCCGTGTGTGGCATGACGCCGTTTCCTCCTATGCAGCGGCTCCTACGGTAGTCGGCATGGCAATAGTGTAACGCTCGTGGCATCTGCCTCCCACCTCCGGAGAATGGGACACCCGCGCGTAGTGTTCGCTGTATGAACCGCAACGCCGGTGGACGCCGTTCCGAATCCGGTGTGCACGGAGCCGGAACCGCGACCGCGAAGAAGCGGGCCGCGTTTGGCCACGACTCCCGCTCTCTCATCCTTGATACGAGATGTCAAGGACGGCTCCGATCATTTCGCTTCTTTTCAAACACGCGCTCAGAGCTGATCCAGGACCCACTCGAACGGTTCCCGAACGCCGCGCAGGGCCGTGTGGAGCGGGACGGGCACGATGTCGTTTCCGTCGTTCGTCGTCACGTAACCCAACGAGCCGACGACGCTCGTTGCGAAGAAGGCGGCGTGGTCAAAACGGTTTTCACACAGGGTCCACAGACGGTTGAGGTTGCCACGCGCAAACTCACGAGGATTCTCGAAGCACTCCGAGCAGTGATCCGACTTGCACATCACAACGGCGACGGGTGTAGTAATGCGCCGGCCGGCCCGGCCTGCGTGCATGCTGTCAAAGTAGCTCAGCAGTTTCGTCGCAAAGAAATCGGGTTGCGCCGAGCCGCTGGCGGCGAGCGCGCCATCGACCAGCAGCAGCAGCCCGGCCGACTTGTTGAGCAGGTCGCGGACCACGCGAGAGCTGCGCGGGGCCTCCACTTCCGCTGCCACCACGTCTCCCGGCACGTCGGGCATCAGGAGGTCGACGCAGTGCGAACCCCGCCCGCGCCGGGCGACTTGATAATAGGCCCATCGCCACTGGTTCGCATCCAGCGGTGTTTCCGGCGGAAACCGCCGATTCAACATATGGTCAATCACGACTTGCGAGAGGTCCACGGCGGAGGGGCTTTTGGGGACCGCTTCGATGTCACCGGCTCGCCGCGCCAGCATGTCCAGCAGGCAGCCGAGGTACACCGTCTTGCCAACGTGGCTCTCTCCCACCACACAGACGATCCGCGGAAGGCGCCGCTCGGCGGCAGCATCCCGCGCGACGGCCATCGGCGCACCGCACGTCCGGCAAAACACAACATCGTCGGGGTTGACGTCTTCACAAATGAAACATCGGGTGATGTCAGGCGCGTCGACCTGTCGGGTTGTCACTGTTGTCTCCTTGATGGCGGCGCACCTCGCTCTCCTCCGCTCTTCGTCCCACTTCTCGATCGCAGAGGCTCATCGCACAGCGAAACCCGACGTTGTCCGTACGCGCCAGGCTCACGAGGCCGGTCCGGAAAACACTGGTCGCCTGTGATGCGAAGTAGGTATCAAACGCCCCGCCGCGAATCGCCGACAGACGCATGTCGCCGATGATCACGCCGCCGTCGTCGGACGTCACATTGAACTCACACGAGGTCCACTCCCAGACGTTGCCGATGAATTGAAGCACATGATTCGGGCTTGCCCCGTCAGCGAACTCATCCACCGCTACAGTCTGCCCGATCCCGGAGGCCCAGACGTTGCAACGATCGGCGTCAAACGTGTCGCCCCAGGGATACCGCCGCAAGACGTTCGCGGCACTGCGGATTCGCCAGGACGCCGCCATCTGCCATTCGGCCTCGGTCGGCAGGCGATACCCCGCCCACTTGGAATAGGCAGCGGCCTCATACGAACAGATGCCTACCACGGGATGATTCCACAATCGCTGATTGTGACGGCCATGCTGCCAGAAGCGCGGGCCGGGAGAATCAGTTTGGTCCACGAAATCAATCAGGTGTGGCCATATCTCTCGCGGCCAGAGTTCCAGTTCTCCATAGCCACCGTCATCGACGAAGTTCTGAAATTGCCCGTGGGTCACCGCGTGTCGTCCAATGATGAACGACTCCGTTCGGACGGTAACTTCCGCACAGCCGGGAACGTCGGTGATCGTGCGCGGCAGCGATGCGAAGCCCTCGGGCACGATGGCAAACGTCTCGTCGATCCGGTCGCCGGCCAGACGACAGATGGCCTCAATGTCCTCACGCTCCTGCCACGCGCTACGGGTCGCCAGGATGTGCCCATACCGTTCGAACTCGAGGCAGCGATCCAGCGGATCGGACTCCGACGTCACGGCCTCCGCCGGCTCATACGCGTCGACGGCCTCCGTGAGCGCATCGACCGCCTCAGGCTGCGGCCGACGCCGCGCGAACCTGCGTGTCAGAATGCCTAACCCCATGAGCGCCCCCCGTGGATACCGCGCGCCGAGATCCGGCCTCGTCAGCTCCCGATCGCGCGACGTTTGGCATCGCGACAGAGTTTCTGGAATCGTTCGACGGAAGCCCTGGCCTCCTGATCGATGTGGTCCGCTCCATCGCCGTCGGTCGGCCCGGCCGACACCACAGCCCCGCCGTCCAGCCCGAAGACCGGCAGCAGATCATTCTTCGCATCGGCCATCCTGCCGAGCTCATGCCGCAGGTCTTGCTGAAGACCCGACAGGCTGTCCTGAACATTCTTCAGTTCAGCCATTCTTCCGTCACACTCAGCTTGACGTGCGGCGACTTCCAACTCACGGCGAGCGAGAGAGCGCTCCTTGTCCCGCAATTGCACGCGCGACGCCTCGGCCTGCGCTTCCTGCTTGGCAAGTCGATCAAGCTCTTCCCCAAGGACGGTCTGCTCGGCATCCAGTTCGCTTCGCTGGCGAGCGATCTCCGCCTCGGCATTCGATATCTCGGTCCGCTGCGCCTGCCGTCCTCGAACCTCAGCCTCGAAACGCTCGCGTCGCTCCTCCACCTCGCGCGAAGTCGATTCCACACGCTGGCGCTCCGCGTCCACCGCCGCCGCGCGCTCCTCCAGCGCCGTCTCGCGGACGACAAGCTGCTGTTCCTGTTTGGCGAGCACCTGCTCCGTCTCGGCGAGCTTCTGCCGCGTGGCTTCGACCTCGTCCGATCGGCCCCGCACTTCCTCGATGCGAGCAGCCAGTTCTCGACGCTGTGCCTCTTGCGTCGCTGAAATGGCGTCCGAGCGTCGCTCCACTTCAGCGCAGCGCGTCTCGCGGGCGCTCAGGTCCGTCTCTCGCTCGTCCATACGGCGGGCAAAATCACTCTGTTCCGCCTCGAGCGCAGCGGTCTCCTGGACGAGCCATTCATGATGACGCTCCAGGGCCGTCCGACAGTGTTCGAGCGCCTGGGTTCGGGCGTCCAGTAACTCGCGCAGAGACTGCATCGCCTCCAGAGCTTCCCGTCCCAGTGTATCAAGCGGCGGCGATTCCGCCGTCGGTGCGTTTGCCACACCGGGATCCCCGGCCTCGGTCACGATCTCGTTCATGCCTTCATCCTCTCCCACCATGAACGCTGCAGCCGCGGCGCCGACGGCGGCTCATAACTGTCGATCAATTCACGGAGGCTCTTCCGGCCGTCGAACAGCCGGTATTGCACGCGAACGGCGTTGGCCATCTCCGGATTCAGAGCCCGAAGCAGCGACTCATCCTCGTCAATCCCGGCACCCACGCCCTCGGCCACGGCGTTCATGAATGGGGTCACAGCCGAGACGTCGTCACGGATTGCGGCGTCGTGGCCCGTGGCGGATGTCGATCCGACATCCGCCGCATCGCACGCGTTCACGGCACTATCGGCCTCTTCGGTCCTCTCCGGGGTCTCCGTTAAAGTGTCAAAGGAACCATCGGACTTATCCCACGTCTCTTCGAGATCGGTTGACAAGGAGTGCGGATCAATACTCGGAGCAACTTCATCGATCGTGACGATGGCCGCCCACGCCGCCAGTTTCTCTTCAGCCTCTGTCAGTGCGCGCGCGATCGCACCGTCGTCCGACGGCACGTTCATATCGCAGATACCTGTCGCACCTTTGTTCATGCCGTCCCGCAACGTTCAAAGCCTCCGACGGTGCCTTCCGCCAAAGCGGTCTCCCGACGGAGCGGCGTCAAGCCGACCGGCCGGCCACGATCGCTTATCGGCTGGCGTGCCGAGTCGCCGACTCGCAACGCTCACTTCGTACAGATAGAAATATACGTTTAGCTTCGCCACCTTGCCGCCCACATTCGAGGATTTGCACAAGCTGGGCGGGACAGAGGGCTGCCTGCCGACGACCGGTAACCGGGGCCTGCCGTCGGCGAACCGCGGCGGACGCTGTTCTCGCGCGGCGCGATAATGCCGGGCTACCGCGATCCGGTCATGACCGACACGAGCACCTTCGCGAAGACCGTCATGACGATCAACGCGACCGGATAAGCCGCCGCGTAGCTCACGACGGGAACGCTCGAGTCGGTCCTGGCCGTCACGAGGCCCAGGCCGGGCGTAGACGTCATCCCACCACACACCACGCCCAGGATCTGAAGCAGATTCATCCGAAACATGAAGTGGGAAAGGACGAAGCCGAGTACCATCGGCGCGAGCACGACGAGACCGGACACCACGCAGAGCGTCAGGCCGTGCGCCCGGATCACGACCTCCAGATCGCGGCCGGCCGTGACGCCGGCGCTGGCGAGAAACAACACCAGCCCCACCTCGGTCATCAGCATGCGTGCGGCCGCGGGCAGATGTCCCTTGATGGGACCGATGTGCCCGAAATGTCCCAACAGCAGCGCGACCAACAGGGGGCCACCGGCCATCCCGAGCGAGAAACTGGTCGCACCGAGGCTCATGTGGACCATTCCAAGCAGCACGCCCGAGATGATGCCGACACCGAGAGAAATGAGATCGGTCTCGTCGAAGGTCTTGGCGCGATGCCCGGCAAACGCGGCGAATGCATCCAGAGCCTCTCGCTCTCCCACAACATTGAGCATGTCCCCATACTCGATCTTCTCGCCGCGCTTCGGAACGAACTCCAGGTCGTGCCGGACAATCCGCGTGACCGTTACTCCGAACCTCGCCCGCAGCTTCAACTCGTCGAGGCACTTGCCGACGACATTGGGCGAACTCACGACCGTGTGCATCGATTGCCCTTCGATGTCAAGCAGGAATGCACTTCTGTCGTCTCGGCGTCCCAGCAGATCAACAATAGGCGGCAGCCGGCACGCCTGAGCGATCAGGAGCAGGCGCTGACCCTTCTCCAGGGTCGGCGCGGTGTGGAGGGGGGCAAGGCGGTCGTCTTTCATGATCCGCGCGACCTGACAGTTGGATTCCGAGATGATCTTCAGCGCCGACAGTGGCTTGCCGATCACCGCGGGATTGCACACCTCGACGAGCACGCGGACGATCTTAAGGTCCTCAGTCTCCTGGGACTGAATATCCGCACCGAGCTGCCTCAAATCAACTCGCAGGAGGCGCGGAAGCAACTGGACAAACAGCACGACGCCGATCACGCCGAATGGATACGCCACGCCGTAGCCGACGGCCACCTGCGAGCCTTCCGGCAGCGCCTCCATGGCCGCTGCCAACCCCGGCGTGCTGGTCAGAGCCCCGGCGAACAGCCCGGCGGACATGTCGGCTGGAAGGCCCAACAAGAGGCTCAGGCCGCCCGCCGTCGCCGCGCCGACGCCGACGAGTGCCACGCAGATGAGAGCGAGCGGCTTGCCCGCCTGAACGAACAGGCGGAAGAACCGAGGACCGGCCGTAAGACCGATGCAGTACACGAAAACGGCCAGTCCCAGGCCGCCGATTCCGCTGGGAATCTCGTAGCCAAAGTGGCCCATGGCGAGCGCCGTGAAGATGACGCCACTCGATCCCAGCGAAAGCCCCGCCACCTGAACGCGACCGAGCAGCAACCCCAATGTAACGACGATCAACAACGCCAATAGCTTGTTGCCAAGCAGGATGTGGAGCGTGCTATCGGTCGTGGGTCCTCCGAATGCGAAGGCCGCCGCAGCGCTCAGAAGAACAACGACTGTCGCGGCCGTACACTGGAACAATCCGCCGGTGCGCACTGCAAGAGCTCCACCTCGCTCCCCTGCGAGCGGCTCACGTCGCGACACGGACGAACGAGCTATTGTCTCTCTCGGCGTTCGTGGCCGGGGGCATCAGCATGAGCCTGCACAATCCCGGCCCGAGGCGTACCCGCAGAGGCCCCGCTGCACCGTCAGGCCTGGTTCGGCGTCCCACCGCTGCTTTTCGGCCGGAGGCGCTTGGGCCCGGTGCCCACCTCTCCCGCCAATCCGACGTCAAAAAGTACCGGGATCGGGAACACTCAAGGGCCCCGTCTGGGTTGGAATCCAACCGCGGTCGCCGCGGGGTGCTGGACTTCCGCACGCCGATGCGGTACAGTGGTTCCCATAAGTGGAGTGGGGAGCATGGCCCTGTCGGCCATCCGCCCGCACGGCCGGGTGCGGCGATAGGTCCGACTGCCGGATGCCTTCCCGTCCGACCCTCCTCGTAACTTGGCGAGAGACCGCAGGATAGTGTGCGCCGGATCACGGCGCGGGCAAAGTCGTGCGTTGGTTTCGGATATACAAGGTGTGCGAGCTGCTCAGTCACTGAAGGGAGACACGGAAAATGAAACGAGCGAAATGCCTGGTTGTCATGGCGACGATGAGTGCGCTGTCGTCAGCTTTCGTCGGAGCGGAGACGCCGCTATCGAGCCATGAGGCATCCACGCAAGCCGCGCTGGATGCCTTGGCGCAATTACACCCAAACACGCAGCTTTACCGACGGGGAGACGTCATCACGCGCGTCTACGGTCAGGCCTTCTCATCGGGCAACTCCGCCATCGACGCGGCCGATCGCTTCCGCCAGGATTATGCCCCGGTCTTCGGTGTCGATGCGGCGGACCTCCGCCCGGAAAGCCTCCTCGCCGACGGCCGCCACACCCAGCCGATTCTCTACGACCCGCAGATCAGCGACTACCGCTTTACGCTCGTCTACTACAGGCAGTTCAAGGCCGGGCTTCCGGTCTTCCGCGCCGACCTTCGGCTGCTCGTTCGGAATGAGTCGGGATACCCGCTCGTGCTGGCGGCCTCCGCGCTGCACGACCTCGGAGACTTCACCGTCGGCGCCGCGCTGAGCAACGAAATCAACCGGGCCGGCTACCCGCAGGCGCAGTTCGCAGCCGCGCAGGCGTCGGCCTTGGCGCGCGTACCCGGCCTGGTCAATTTCGCGCCACCCCGGACAGTGATCTGGGCCGGAATCGACGACACGCGAGTCAAGCCGCGCGTCGCCCTCGTCTTCGACGCCGACGACGGCGGCCCTGTCAACAAGCACCTGTTCGTAGCCGACGTCCAGACCGGCGCGATCCTCTATGACGAGGACCGGGTTTTCCGCACCGACGTGACCGGCAACGTGAGCGGCATGGCGAGCCAGGGGCTTGCCGCGGATATCTGCGCGACGGAAGTCCTGACGCCGATGCCCTACGCCCGCGTCAATATCGGCGCAACCCTCTCATTCGCCGATCCCAACGGAAATTTCGTTATCCCCAATGGGGGCACGACGCAGGTCGATGTCGAATCGCGTGTCTGGGGCCAGTGGTTCAGGGTGTTCAATTTTTCCGGCAGCGATGTCCTGCTGACTCGGACCGTCACACCGCCCGGTCCGGCGGACTTTGTCCACAATGCCGCCAACAACAACGAGCAGCGCCGGGCGGAAGTCAACGCCTATGTGCAGACCAACATCGTCCGTGACCTCGTCCTCTTCCACAATCCCACCTATCCCACGCTCCAGGCGAACGATTTTCCCGTGTGGGTCAACCGAACCGACGGGTTCTGCCCGGCCAATGCGTGGTACGACCCCGGCCTCGTGTCCCTCAACTTCTGCCTCTCGGGAGGCGGTTCTCCCAACACCGCGTGGTCGAGCGTCATTCATCACGAGTATGGCCATCATCTGGTGCAGGCCGCCGGAAGCGGTCAGGATCAGTACGGTGAGGGATTGGGCGACGTCATGAGCGTCCTGACGCAGGATGATGCACGACTGGGACTGGGCTTCTTCGGCAATTGCGCAGCGGCACTTCGAAATGCCGACAACACGATGCAGTATCCGTGCAGCGGAGAAATCCACTTCTGCGGCCAACTGATATCCGGCGCCGTGTGGAGCCTGCGGAACGAACTGCTCGCGACGAATCCCACCACCTATCGAGACATCCTGTCGGGCTTGATGATCAACAGCATCTTGTTGCACAACGGCGGTCTGATCACGCCGCAAATCACCATTGACGTGCTCACCATCGACGACGACGATGCCAACATCGGCAACGGCACGCCGCATTACTTCGAGATCGACGCGGGCTTTGGCGCCCACAACATGCCCGCCCCGCTTCTGCAGTTGCTCGACTTCCAGTATCCCTCCGGTCTTCCCACCTTCGTGACGCCGGATCAACCGACCGTCATTCAGGTCAACGTCCTGCCGATCACCGGGAATCCCGTCCCCGGTACCGGCACCCTCAGCTATCGAATCGGGACCAGCAGCATTTTCACGACCGTACCGATGACCGAGATCACGCCCAACCACTACGAGGCCACGCTGCCCGCGGCGCCCTGTCCGGAGGTCATTCAGTATTTCGTCGGTGCGGACGACGCCGGTCTGGGGCGCCTGACGGATCCCCCCGACGCGCCGGCCTCGCTGTTCGAAGCCACCGCCACCACCGGAACAATGACCGTCGTGAGTTACGACTTCGAAACCAATCCGGGGTGGACCGTCAGCGGCAGCGTGGCAGACGGTCCTTGGGACCGCGGCGTGCCCGTCAACTGCAATCGTGGCGACCCGCCGGCGGACTTCGACGGCTCCGGCCAGTGCTGGCTGACCGACAACAGCGCCGCCGCAGCCTGCAACAGCGATGTCGACAACGGAGCGACCACCCTAACGTCGCAGGTCATCGACCTGAGCACCATGAACAGCCCCCAGGTCTCCTACGCCCGGTGGTTCTCGAATGACACCGGCGGCGGGCCGGAGACGGACACGCTGGTCGTCGAGATCTCCAGCGACGGCGGTGGTTCCTGGGCAAACCTGGAAACAGTCGGTCCGACCTCCAGCAGCCCGAATCCCGAGGTCAGCGGCGGCTGGTTCGTCCGGAGTTTCCCCGTTGCGGCATCGCCGCAGTTCCGGATTCGCTTCACCGCCGAGGACGTCTCCACACAGTCTGTCGTGGAGGCAGGCGTCGACGCCTTGCAGGTATTCGACTTTGTCTGCGATACGCCCTGTCCGCCGGCGGACGGCGACATGAACGGTGCCGGCGGCACGAATGGAGAGGACCTCCAGCCCTTTATCGACGCCCTGCTCGGTACGCCCACCCCCGGGCAGATTTGCAGCGGCGACTTCAACGGCGATAGTGCCCTCGATTCCGGCGACGTCGCTGGGATGGTCGCTGCGGTTCTGGGGCTGTGATGTTCTCAACTCATTAAATGACTTAACTTTACAGTCGTACGCCCCCCGGGACGCATCCGCGTCGCGGGGGGCTTCTCTGTGCGGGCGCGTCCTGCTTCTGAGACAGATATCCCTTCGAAGAAAGTGCAGAACTAAGGTGTTCGCCCGATTGACGCGAGGGGGGCGCGTAGCGGATACTATGCGTTCTCCCACTCCTCTAGGGTACCGTTGCTGTTCACCAGGGGCGGTACCCATGCGCGCCCTCCACCGGACCGGGCCTCGACCCCCGGAAAATCTGTCTGCATTTTTTTCTTGACATGGCTGAACGGGCGCGGTACCAGACCCGCGCGGGCGGGCGCGCGCCTGCCCTTCAAGTCCTTTCAAGGTTCCCTGTTCGCCGTTCCGGCAAGGGAAGGAGAAGAGCCATGAAAAAGATCCCACTCACGGGAGCGACTGTGCTCCTCGCCATGGTCGGTGTCGCTGTCTTTGGCCATGTGGCCACTGCCGACGATGCGAGAATCGAACAACTGGCCCGACAGGTGGTGGCCTCATCGGCCAACATCCAACCGGGCGACGTGGTGGTGATCTCCGGCGGCGAGCACACCACCGCGCTGATGGAGGCCGCCGCCATCGAGGTCTACAAGGCCGGCGGTTTGCCCACGCTGTTCTTCAAGACAGACCGCGTCATCCGGGCGCGATTCGCCCAGACACCGGAGCGATTTCTCGATCAGCAGCCCCGGTTTATGGCCAAGTGGTTGAAGAATATCGACGTCTGGATCGGACTGCCGGACGTGCGAGATGCCAAGACGGTTTTCGCCGGCATTCCCGAAAACCGACTGGCCAAGACATCGAAGGGCGCTCGGGTCATCTGGGACATGCTCAACGACTCGCCCGTCCGCGCCGTCCTCATCGGCTATCCGACCAAGGAAGAGGCCGAGCTCAACGGACTCGACTTCGAAGCCTACCAGACCATGCACTGGAAGGCGGTTCACACCGACTATCGAAAGATCTCCGAGCAGGGTGACTACCTCAAGAATATCCTCAAGGGGTCACGCTCCGTTCATCTGACGTCGCCCAGTGGAACCGACTTCACGTTCAAGGTCGGCAACCGCAGCATCTTCGTGGATGACGGCATGGTGTCCGAACGCGAGGCCAAGTCGAAGACCTTTCTCGATCGAGTGGCGGACCTGCCCGGCGGATCGCTCAGCTTCGCCCCGATCGAGACCTCCGCCAACGGCAAGGTCGTGATCCCGAAGGATCGGTGTCGCTTCACCGCACTCCGCAACGTCTCGTTTCAGTTCGAGAATGGCAAGCTTCGAAACTTCAAGGCTGCCGAGGGGGCGGACTGCTTCAACGAGATCATGTCCGCCTACAGCGGCCCCTGCGACACCTTCGCCGCCATCCGATTCGGCCTCAATCCTGAGTGGAAGGTGATCGAGGACGGTGGAGCCGATTTCCGACCGGACGACGCCGCAGGAATGGTGACGATCCACACCGGCTTCAATCAGCTCCTGGGCGGCAAGAACCACGAACCCGGCGGGTTCTCCTTCCCGATCGTGAACGCGACGGTCGAGGTGGACGGCCGGGTCGTCATCAAGAACGGCAAGCTGATGTTCTAGTGCATGGTCACACGTTGTTTTGTGGGTTCGCAAGCCCCTCGGCTGCCTCCCGAGGCGTCGAACAGGAGTGTTCGCCCAGCGATCAACCCGCAGATTCAAGGTTGACGGCGCACCAGGGAGGGCGAGCCTCCCGGCGAGCCGGGGCGGATGAGAACCGGCTCGAATGAGAGCAGCAGGCTCGGCAGGAGCCTCGCCCTCCCGCTGGGCAGCCCGCAGATTCAGGGTTGACGGTTCACCAGACCGATGTGCAAGAAGCGCCGAATCAGAGCCGCGCGCGTCAGCAAGTGGTCGAACCCGGCGCGAGCCGCGACGCACCGCCGCGTCAGTTCAGGCCGGCTCGCTTTGCGGCCTTGATCTCGCCTGTGACGGTCAGTTCCACCGGTGCCGGCAGGCCAAGCTCGCCGATCTGTCCGACAATCGTCTTCTTGTCGCCGACGAGGACGATCAGGGCCTGTTCCAGCGGAATCGACGAGTCGGCCAGCATGTTCAACGCGTCCGCCGTAACGCCCGGGATCGCGTTCAGTTCGTCGCCGAGGGTCGAAAACGGCAGGCCGTTCAACTCAAACGTGGTGGCCGCAGACAGGATGCCCCCAAGGCCCTGAAACGATTGGATCAGGCTCGTTCGCCGCGACCGCCGGGACTTTGCCGCCTCCTCGGGCGAGATGTCGCCGCCGCGGATTCGCTTGAACTCCTTCAGAAACTCCGCGAGGGCCGGGCCGGTCACCTTGGCCTGGACGTTGGACGAGGCGGCAAAATAGCCCACCGACGGTTCCATTACGAAGCCGGACCGGGCTCCGTAGGTGTAGCCCTTGTCCTCGCGCAGGTTCTGGTTCAGACGACTCGTGAAGCTGCCGCCCAGGATCGTGTTGAACAGCCGCAGCCGGGTCCGATCCGGCGTCGCATACGCCGGGCCGGGCATGTAGAACCGGATGACCGTCTGGACGGAACCGGGCTTGTCCACGAGCACGACACGGAGTCCCCGGTTCGTCGGCGGGTCAATCGTTGGTCGTTTGACCTTCGCCCACTCCGACGGCGCTTTCCACGCGCCGAAGGTGCGTTCCAGTAAGCCCCTGGCTTCGTCGGTCGTGAGGTCTCCAGCGGTCAAGAGCGTTGCGTTTTCCGGGACGAAGACCTGGCGATGCACCTTCTTGAGATCATCGAGCGACAGCGAGCCGACCGACGCCGCCGTGCCTCGCACCGGCCTGCCGTAGGGATGGGCATCGCCGAAGTAGGCCCGCATCCCGACGAGCGACGCCACGGCGGTCGGCCGATCCTCGGCCTGTTTGAGCGACTCGATGTGCAGCCGCCGGACCCGATCCCACTCCTTCGCTTCGAATCGCGGGCGCAGGATCGCGTCGGCGTAGAGCTGCATCGCCTTGTCGAGGTTGCGTTTCAACACCGACAGGCGGACGGTCGTCGCTTCGTGATCGGCCCTCGCCGTCACCGAAGCCCCCAGCATGTCCAGCGCGTCGGAATAGGCCAGCGCCCCGAGGCCACCCGCACCCTCGTCGAGCATCGCGGCCGTCAGGTAGGCACGCCCAGCCTTGTCGGACGGATCCTCGATCGATCCGCCGCGAAGCAGCATTTGAACATTGACCAACGGCAACTCGCTCCGCTGCCAGTGCCGAACCGTGATGCCGTTGGACAGCGTGAAAGTCTCGGGCGTCTGCGGGGTGAACGATCTCGCGGACGTCGCCTCGGGGCGGGTGTCGCGGTCGGTGGCCTCGAGTTTGCCTGTCGCCGGCAAGACCCGCATGATGAGCCGGGCGTTCGGGGTCAGCACCTTTTCCGCCCAGCGGCGGACGCTTTCCACGGTCGCGGAGCGATAGCGATCCAGATCCCACTTGAAGGAGTTCGGTTCGCCGAGATAGAAGTTGTAGGCATTGAGACGGTCGGCCTTTGTCAGGAGCCGTTGCAGGCTTGAAACCATGCCATACTCGATCGAGGCCTGCTGGCGTTGAAGCTCGTCAGGCCGCGGCCCGTCCTTGACCAGGCGGCCGAGTTCCTCATCGATCGCGGTCTCGACGGCGTCGAGCGACACGCCGGGCCGTGCCGTGGCCGTGACATAAAACAACGACCCCAGCATCTGCGAGCCTTGATACGCCCTGACGTCCGTCGCCAGCTTGTCTTCATACACGAGTCGTTTGTACAGGCGGCTGGACTTGCCGGAACTCAGCACGGCCGCGGCCAGATCCATCTCCGCGTCGCCCGGCTTGTAGTAGCCCGGACTGTGATAGACCATCGATGTTCGCGCAAACTGCACCGTGTCTGTAAAGGTGACGCGCTCAACACCGGGCAGGGTGACGGGGCCTGCGTGGCGGTGCACCGGGTCCGACCGGCGGGGCAACGTGCCGAACAGCTTTCGGATCAGGGGCTTGATCTCGGCCGAATCGAAGTCGCCCGCGACGACAAGCGATCCGTTGTTTGGAACGTAGTACGTGGCGAAGAACTTCTTGACATCCTCAACCGTGGCGGCTTGGAGGTCTTCGTGCGATCCGATGACGGTGTGATGATAGGGATGTCCCTCCGGATACATGATCTTCGGCACCATGAGGTCGGCCTTGCCGTAGGGTTGCATTTCGCTGGTCTGCCGCCGCTCGTTGCGAACGACGTCGCGCTGCTTGTCGAGCTTTTCCTGGGTCATCTCCTTGCCAAGTTCATCGAGACGGTCGGCGTCGAGCCACAACAGCGTCGGCAGCAGGTCGCTGGGGCCGAACGAGAAATAGTTCGTCCGGTCCTCGGACGTCGAGGCGTTGTTCCAGCCGCCGCCGCCTTCCATGATCGTGTCGAATGCGCCCGAGGGTACGCGTCGCGTGCCCATGAACATCAGGTGCTCGAAGAGATGGGCAAACCCGGACCGCCCCGGCGCCTCATCCTTGGACGCAACGTAGTACCAGAGGTTGATGCAGGCCACGGGCAAGGCGTGGTCCTCATGCAGGATGACGGTCATGCCGTTGTCGAGTTCGTACTTCTCGTAGCGGACATCCTGGGCCGAGGCCGCCGCGGCGAGAACGACGGGCAGCAACGCAACGATGGATCGTGGCAGACGCATCACGAGGGTCTCCTGTTGAACGGTACGGTGTTTCGCTTGCCGCCCGCGGACGAACGGCGCCGGGCCGGCATTATATCGCAGTCTGCGTCAGACGGTACGCCGGCGCCAGAGCGAACGTCGCTCGGAAAGGGCTTCGTTCGCGGATGGAGCACAGACGATATACTCATGACGTTGATTTGAGGTATTCGCTATGCGCCGCAGGTTCGCAGGCTTGATCCTGATGCTCGTCGTCGCAGTGGCCGGCGCCACGTGCGAGCCGGACGCGGCCCTGCTGCTGCCGAGCCGTCGGTCCGCCGACATCGACACGGCCGGGCTGCGGCTCGTCGCGCGCCTCGTCCAAGTCACGGACACGCACGTCGTCGACGAGGAGTCACCCGCCCGGTTCGCCGGGGGTCAGGTCGTGACGCGCAGCGCGTGGCGGCCCTACGAAGCCTACTCGATGCAGATCATCGACGGCATTCTGCGGACCGCCAACCGCCTCCACGCCTCGGGCCGCACGATCGACTTCGTGGTCCATACCGGAGACGCCTGCGACAACGCCCAGTCGAATGAGCTGGAATGGCTCCTGGGCCTCTTCGACGGCTCGATGATCGATCCGCAGAGTGGGCCGGACGACCGCGCCGCCGCGGACAAACCCCCGGTCTCGTTGGACCCGCACGCGCCGTTTCAGGCCCAGGGACTCTATCGCAACGGCGTCCACGGCGAGGCGGGCTCCATTCCGTGGTACGCCGTCTTCGGCAACCACGATGTCTATTCGATCGGCGTGTTTCCGATCCTCGCCTCGCCGATCGGCGGTCGCGTGGCGCCGCTGCCCCTTCAGCCGCAGCCCGGCATCGTGCTGCCGACCGTGTTCGATCCCACCGGTTTCCTCGCGCACGGCAACGTCACCCCCGCCCACCCCGGGCCACCGCCGCTGTTCGACCTGCCCCGGTTTGTCGAGCCGAACGCCCGCCGGGCCTTCTTCGACAAGCGAGCGTTCATCCGCGCGATGTTCGGCACCGTCACCGGTCCGTCGGGCCACGGATTCTCCGATCCCGAGAGCGGCGCGAGTTACTACAGCGTCGCGCCGGTACCGGGCCTCCGGCTGATCGGCCTGGACACCTGCGACCCGGCCTACATCGCGCCGGGGTTCGTTTATGTGGACGGCTCGCTGACGGAGACACAAGTCTCATTCTTGCGAAGCGAATTGAGCGCCGCCCGCGACCGCGGCGAACTCGTGATCGTCGCCTCGCACCACCCCAGCGCCTCGCTCCGCGCGATCTACGGCACGGCGCTGATCGGCTCAGAGTTTCGGGCGCTGCTGAACGACTACCCCAACGTGATCCTGCACATCGCGGGCCATACGCACCGCAACCGCATCGCCGACCGCGGCGGATATCTCGAAATCGAGACGTCCTCGACGATCGACCCGCCGCAGGAAGGCCGCGTCATTGAAATCTGGCGCAACGACGCCACCGGCGACGTGACGATTCGCTACGAGACCTTCTCCCACATCGACGACACCCTGCCGCCGCTCGGCGAAGATCCGCTCCGCGCCATGCGCGTCGCCGCCCGCAACATCGCGCTCACAGACCCCGGAGCCGCGGCCAGACGGAAGCTGTACGACTCGACGGCCGGCGATCCTGGCGGAGCGCCGAGCGATCGACATGGCGTAGTCATCCTCCAACGGCATCGCTGAGACTGCTCTCGCAACTTGTTGTCTCGGTCCATCCTGTGCCCCACGCCGCGCCTTTGTGCTTGCCGCTCGGCAATGGCGGTGGCTGGAATGGGATGAATCAAAGGAGACGTGTCTCGTGCAACTTCAACCAGGATTCGTGGTTGATGCCCAAGGGCAGCGGACCGGCGTCCTGATCAGCATCGAAGAATACGAACGGCTGCTCGCAGCGCTCGAGGATCAGCTCGATGCTGCCGATCTGGACACGGCGGTGGCAACCGAACGCGATTTCGTTCCGTATGAAGACGTGCGCGGCGAACTCCGCGATGAGGGCAGGGTGAACGGATAGAGCCACGTGACGGTAATGCTACCCGACCCGCGTCCGCTGGCGGTTCAGAACGAGAACATCCGCAACGCCGAACGTGGCAACCGCTCGGGTTCGACCGTCTTGGCGCACAAACTCAACTTCGACGCCGTCCGGCGGCAGAAGCTCGACCACCGTGCCGACATCGCCCACTTGACTCGTCGAATCATCGGAGCTGTTCAGCACAGCCACCAAGTCCAGCAATTTCGGCTTTCTCGATTGTGGCATATCGCGTATTACGTCTCCTGCTACAGTATATAGCATGTGACGAGCCGAGGCGCGGTTTCCACGGCACGCACGATCCAGACCGAACGTATTGCCGCGATCCCTCCCGGACCCTCGCACTCGAAGTCCACAACATAGCGGTGTCCGTACTGATCAGAGCGACCAGGAACGGCCTCCCCATCGGCGGCAGCCTGCCTGAGCGCAGCCAGCAGAATATCGGCATTCTGAACGGTGATGCCGAGCCGTCTGTCAAACAGTGCCGCCTTGTGCCTGCCGTCTTCGTGATCCCAATTGAGGCAGTACTCGGTCAACTTTCGAAGTTCGATGATCGCTTGATCGCCATCAGGTAGCTTCATCGTTCACTCCGAAATCCCGGCTTCGAGAACCAACTCCCCTGTTGGGCGAGATCAGGCGACAATGGCCGCGCGCAGCGCCGCCAACGCCCGCTCAACGCCGTCTTCCGGAATATCCAGGTGCGTCACCGCGCGGAGCTGCGTCGGTTTCAGCAGTGGGCTGAAACGCACACCGCGATCGAGCAGGCGTTTCAACACCTCTGTGCGATCCGCACCCGTGCCGCCGATGTCGAAGACGACGATATTTGTTTCGACGGCCGCAACATCGACCGCAACGCCGTCCAGTTCGGCGAGGCCGCTTGCCAGGGCCTTCGCCCGGGCATGATCTTCCGCCAGCCGATCGACGTGATGTTCCAGCGCGTAGACACCCGCCGCAGCGATGATGCCCGCCTGTCGCATGGCTCCGCCGAACAGGTGCTTGTAGCGCCAGGCCTGATCGATGAACGCCCGCGGGCCGGCGAGCACCGCACCGACCGGGCAGCCGAGGCCCTTGCTCAGGTCGATCCAGCACGAGTCGAACGGTTCGCAGTATTTGCGCGCGGGCGTGCCGGTGGCGACGACCGCGTTGAGCAGCCGTGCCCCGTCCAGGTGCAGCGCCAAGCCGTGCTGGCGAGCGCACGCGCACACGGCCTTGACCGCCGCCAACGGCCAGATCCGCCCGCCGTGCAGGTTGTGCGTGTTCTCCACGCAGACCAGCCGCGTCCGGGGAAAGTGCGGATCGTCCGGCCGGATGGCCGCCTCGACCTGCTCCGGCTTGAAGACGCCCGTCTCCGTCTCGATCAGCCGCAGCGACGCCCGACTGTGGGCCGCCGGCCCGCCGCCCTCGAAATGGACCGGATGCGTCAACGCCTCGGCGATGATCTCGTCGCCCGGCCGGCAGTGGATCGCGTGGGCGATCAGGTTGCACATCGTGCCCGTCGGCAGGAACAAGGCGGCCTCCTTGCCGGTCAGTTCGGCCACCTGCTCCTGCAACCGGTTGACACTGGGGTCCTCGCGCTTCTGCTCGTCCCCGACCTCGGCCGCCGCGATGGCGCGGCGCATGCCCGCCGTGGGCCGTGTCTGGGTGTCGCTCGACAGGTCGATCGGGATGGCGGTCACTTCGATTCTCCCAATGGCTCAGGACCTGCTTCCATCGTACCGGACTTCGACCGGAAGGGGCAGCGCGCTCGGGGCTTGCCGAATGCGGAGGATGTGAACTAGAATCGACATGCATGGAGGTCGCCATGAAGGTCGCGGAGTCAAGCACGTGAAGACCGTTCAAATGACACTCGACGAGCAGTTGGTCGCAGACGTGGATCGCGCCGTCCGCAAACTGCGAACCACGCGCTCCGCGTTCGCGCGGAAGGCCCTGCGGGCGGCGCTCAATCGGCTGGCCGAGCTGGAGCGGGAACGCCGCCATCAAGAGGGCTATCGGCGAGAGCCTGTTCGCGCCGGCGAATTCTCCGCGTGGGAACGCGAGCAAGTGTGGCCCGACGGATGACCCGTGGTGAGGTCCGGTGGTATCGATTCACGCGACCGGACAAGCGGCGGCCGGTGGTGATCCTGACACGCAATTCGGTGATTGAATCCTTGGGCGAGCTTACCGTGGCGCCGATCACGAGCGTGATCCGCGACATTCCTTCGGAAGTGCTCCTGACAAGAGACGACGGAATGCCTCGCGACTGCGCCGTGAATCTCGATCACGTCCAGACCGTTTCCAAGGGCAAGCTCGGGCGACGGGTCACCACGTTGAGCCGCCGACGCATGGCCGAAATCCGCCAGGCCCTGCTGTTCGCGCTCCAGATGGAACGGTAAGATTCGCCCTAACGCCCCATGATGGAATCCGTCCCGCAAGCAGGAGCGATTCATGTCCCACCAATCCGGCTGGTATTTCGCCAAGGGCAAAGACCCCATCGGGCCGATGACGCTGGACGAACTCGTCCGGACGCTGCCGTCGGTCGGCGGACTCGACGCCCTCGTCTATGGCCCGAACATGACCGACTGGAACAAGGCCCGGCACGTCGCCGCCGTCGCCGGGGCCATGCCGGGGGCGGCCACAGTGCCGCCGGCGCCGCGGATGCGAGTGGCGGACGAGATCGACTACGAAATCTTCGGCGACGACATGCAGTTCGTCGAGGTGACGCTCGATCCCGGTGAGGTCGTCGTGGCCGAGGCCGGCGCGATGATGTCCATGACCAACGGCATCGAGATGCAGACCGTCTTCGGCGACCCCTCCAAGAACACCGGTCTGCTCGGCAAGCTCTTCGACGCCGGCAAGCGGATGGTCACCGGCGAGTCGCTGTTTCTGACCACCTTCGGGGCAGCGGGCAGCGAGCGCGAGCAGGTCAGCTTCGCCGCTCCCTACCCCGGCAAGATCATCCCGCTCCACCTCGATCAGCTCGGCGGGGAAATCCTCTGCCAGAAGTCGGCCTTTCTCTGCGCCGCCCGCGGGGTCACGATCGACATCGCCTTCCAGAAGCGGATCGGGGCTGGGCTGTTCGGCGGGGAGGGCTTCATCCTCGAGCGGCTTCGTGGCGACGGGATCGGCTTCGTCCACGCCGGCGGCACGATCGTCAAACGCGACCTCGGTCCCGGCGAGCGGCTCCGCGTCGACACCGGCTGCCTGGTGGCCTTTCAGCCCTCCGTCGATTATGACATCGCCCGGGCCGGCGGCATCAAGACCAGTCTCTTCGGCGGCGAGGGCCTGTTCCTGGCGGCCCTGACCGGCCCGGGCTGCGTCTGGCTCCAGTCGCTGCCCTTCAGCCGCCTGGCCGGCCGCATCGCCGGCACCTTCGCCCGCGGCAAGGGCGAAGGCTCGGTGCTCGGCGGGCTGGGGAACCTCTTCGAGGCCGACTGATCGACACGCAACGCGCAGCAACACGACCATAGAGCCGCGGGCTTCAGCCCGCGCGGCCTTGCAGTTGTGCGCAACCGCCGCAATCCGTAACGTGGCCTCTTGAGGCGTCGCGCGACGCGCTACGAAACCTGTCGCGTGCCACCTAGTGCGACACCGATGGACCAGTCGACCGCCGGGCGTTCGAGAAGGTAGAATGTTGCTCTGGAGAGCGCTGTGAAGTTCCTGGTCAATCTCGAGCCCGACGAGACCGGCATGATCGTCGCCCAGTGCCCCGCAATTCCCGGATGCATCTCTCAAAGAAAGACCGAGGACGAGGCCCTGACCAACATACGCGACGACATCGAGGCGTGCCTCGACGCGACATACAGAGATGCGCACGGGCGTCAGCCCGCACACGGCCTGCACGGAATGACCGACAACCCATGGACACTGAAGAGCCCCCCTGACTGGTTTGCTCTGTACGGAGGCCGCCGCCACAACCGGGAGCAACGCGGCTTT